>CAZTQL010000122.1:0-6827 GCA_964615665.1 uncultured Woeseiaceae bacterium
AAAGGCAATGGCAGGCACGGGTGAGGATCCCGGCGAAGTAATGGCGTCAATGGCCACGCGGCTTGAAGCAGGCGGCGCCGACTTTATCGTGATGCCTTGCAATACCGCACACGCCTGGCAGCCGGATATTCTAAAGGCGACAACGATTCCGTTCGTCAGCATCGTCGAGGAGTCCGTGGCAACGGCGCGGGAGTCTGGTGACGGGGTGGTCGGGTTGCTGACAACGCCTGGTTGTTTCGCAGCCGGCGTTTATCAGCGCGCGCTGGCCAATCACGATGCGGTGTTGCAGACGCAAGAAGAGCTGGCCGAAACGCTGGCTTTCGTCGAGCGCGTCAAGGCTGGCGACAAGTCTGAGGCCGTTTCCACAGGATTAAGAGTGCTGGCAGACCGCCTCCTGTCCAGAGGCGCATCGACGATCATTGCCGCGTGCACCGAGATCCCGCTGGTGCTCGATCAATCCATGTTTGATGTGCCGTTTGTCGCCTCGACAGATGTGCTCGCGATCAAGACTGTCAAGTTAGCGTCGGGCCAGGAACCCTTGCCCGAACGATAAGGAAGCTACTATGAAGTTGTCAAAATTCCCACGCGTGCAGCTGGCGCACCTACCCACACCGCTCGAGCATCTGCCACGCCTGAGCGACGCGCTGGGTGGGCCGAAAATCTACGTCAAGCGCGACGACTGCACCGGTCTTGCGACCGGCGGCAACAAGACTCGCAAGCTCGAGTACTCGATGGGGGAAGCGCTTGAGAATGGTGCCGACACAATCATCACGGTCGGCGCCGTGCAATCCAATCATGTGCGCCAGACGGCCGCCGCTGCCTGCAAACTCGGTCTCAAATGCGAAGTCTTGCTCGAACATCGGGTCGAGCACCCAAGTGAGCTGTATCGCAACTCGGGCAACGTGTTGCTCGATCGAATCTTCGGCGCAAACCTGCGCGAATACGCTAACGGTACCGATTTCGACGCGGCGATGGTCGATGTCGCGCAGGAAGTGAAAGCATCCGGCGGCACGCCGTACATTGTTCCCGGCGGTGCTTCAAACCCGGTAGGCGCATTAGGCTATGTCGGCTGCGGCCTCGAATTACTGCAACAATTTGATGATCAGTCGCTCAAAGTCGACCATCTGGTGACAGCGACCGGTAGCGCCGGAACACATGGTGGACTTGCCGTGGGTATTCGCGGCGGCGGCAGCAACATCCCGATTCTTGGCATCGGCGTCAACGCGCCCCAGGACGTGCAGGAAGAGCGAGTCTATAAACTGGCGTGCGAGACGGCGGACCTTGTCGGTGCCCCGGGCATCGTGTCGCGAGAAGATATTGTCGCGGACTGCAACTACATCGGCTCGGGCTACGGTGTGCCGACGGACTCCATGAATGAAGCCGTACTCATGCTGGCGCGATTCGAAGGACTGCTATTCGATCCGGTATACAGCGGCAAAGCTCTTGCGGGGATGATCGATTACATCCGTCAGGGCCGCTTCGATCAGTCAGAGACGATCGTGTTCCTGCACACCGGTGGTTCGGCGGGCTTATTCGCTTACGCGGACACGCTAAACCTCGACGCCGACGTGACGCCTCGGCCGTGAGTGTCCAGGTCGCACTGTTGCGCGGCATTAACGTCGGCGGCAAAAACATTTTGCCGATGCAGGATCTTCGGGAGATCCTTGGCGAACTCGGGTGCGAGAGCGTTGCGACCTATATTCAAAGCGGCAACGTCATCTTTGAAAGTAAACAGAAAAGCGACGGGCTTGCCAAGCGCATTTCCAAGGCAATCGAAAAACGCTTCGAGTTCGAGCCGTCCGTTCTTGTGATATCTGCCACCACATTCGAAGGCATTGCCGATGCTAATCCGTATACAGCGAAAGCGGCTGAGCCAAAGCACGTTCACACGATGTTTCTCGCCGGCCCCGCCAATGATGCAGATTTGAAACGCATGCACGAACGCAAGTCCAGTACCGAAGAGTTCACGTTGACGGATGAAGCGGTCTATTTGCATGCGCCCGACGGGATCGCGCGCTCGAAACTCGCCAACGAAATGGAGAGGCATCTCGGCGTCAGTGCTACGGGGCGTAACGGTAATACTGTCGATAAACTTATGGCGCTCCTGGTAAAACAGGTCTAAAGCGCCTGCGGTTAATATCATCAGGTAAAAATCAGTCAATCCTCAGGCCCGTTGACTTTAGACCCGCTAGCCTGACAGTCGTCATAGTACCGTCAGGTTGAAACCGAAGGAGGTAACCATGAATTCGAAGACACGATCGATGGGCGGCGCACTACTCATGTTAGCAATCATTCCGGCCATCATCGGCATTCTGGCCTGCATGCCGGTGCCGATCGGCGATCCCGAACGCAGCCGCGTTGACCCGGAAATCAGCGGCGTCTGGGTATGGCTCGGTGACGGGGATCCGGCGTTTTATGCGTTCGAGCCGTACGACAAGCGTACCTGGCTACTGACTGGCATACCGCTGGAAGAGGGCGCGCAGGCTGACTTCAGCGACTATGACCTTGAGCGCTACGAAGATGTCGTAAGACTGATGGAAAACGAACCCGTCGGCGATGATGGTGCGACGGCCAGCGGGACCATCATTTACAAGGCTTGGCGGACCAAGCTCGGCGGCGAGTGGTTTCTAACGTGGGAACCGAAAGGAGTGTTTGATGAGGCAGACTTCAGGCCGGAGGTCTGGATGGTGTTTCGCACAGACAAGCCGGACGCGGACACGCTGGATCTGTATATGGTCGACGACAAATTGTTCAAGGGTGTCGCGGAGACCCGTCGCGCGTACGAGCGCGTCATCAAGAAGAACGCCAGGAACCCGGAACTGTATGCGGACGAACCATTGCGCTTACATCGAATCAAGCCTGGCTATCTCGAGTTCTTCGCCGAGCTCGCCGGCGAAGTCATCGAAAATGACGATCTCTAGGGCCTCGTCATGTACTCACACTTCGATTCCATCAACGGCGTGACACCGTTCGGGCTGATATTCCTAAGCGCGATACTCGTGTCCTGGTGGCTGGCGCGGCGCAACGCGACATCGATTCGTATCGACGGCTCGCATATTGACTTGTTACTGCCAGCTTCTGTCGTCGTCGGTATTGCCGGCGGGGCGTTGTTGTCACGGGTGATGCCGATGGACTCGATGATTGCCGGTGACCTGATGCAGGCAGACGTCCGCGTGCGCCTGTTCGGCATGTTGGGGTGCGGCGCTGTCGCTGTATTCATCTATAGCCGGATCGCGAAACTGCGGTTTCGTGTATTGCTCGACGTGTTCGCGCTACCAACGATCGCTGGCCTGATGATTCACCGGGTCGGCTGTTTTCTTGCCGGCTGTTGTTGGGGTGACCTCGTATCCAATGAGCCCGCCACACGATTTGCCACTCAGGTGCAAACACTGCCGTTCCTGAGTGGTTTGACCAGCGGTGTTCAATATCCGCCCAGCAGCCTGGCATACGAGCAACATCTCGCGATGGGCATCATCGAGCCCGGCGCGCTGGCCTCTTTGCCCGTCTACCCGGTGCAGCTCTTTGAAGGTGTGTTGTTACTCGTCCTGCTGCTCGTGTTGCGGCGTTTGTCCTGGCAACGAGCGCCGCATGGGTTGCTGACGGTGCTCGTTATTTGCGCCTATGCTGTTATTCGCTTTTTCCTCGAGTATCTACGTGCGGATGGCCCCGTTGTGCTCGGCAACCTGACAATAACGCAGCTGCAGTGCCTCCTGTTGCTGTTCAGTGCAACGCTCTTACCAGGGTTGCTGGCGCAGGCAAGGCCCGCCAAAACAATCCGAGCCTGACTTTCGTACAGCGATTCGTCGTATCATTGCGTGATGCACGCAATGATCGACATCCAGAACTTGAACAAAACCTACGCAGGTGGTTTTGAAGCTCTGAAGAACGTTAGCTTGTCCATCCGAAAAGGCGAGATCTTCGCCCTGCTGGGACCTAACGGCGCGGGCAAGACCACGTTGATCAATATCGTCTGCGGCATCGCCAACAAGACTGCCGGCACAGTGCTTGTTGACGGTCACGATATCGTTGATGAGTTTCGTCTGTCTCGCGCGAAAATCGGCCTCGTGCCTCAAGAGTTGCCGGCTGAATCTTTTGAGACGGTCTGGAATACATGTCGTTTCAGCCGCGGTCTTTTTGGCAAGGGTGACAATCCCGAGCATGTGGAAAAAGTCCTGCGCTCACTGTCGCTTTGGGACAAGAAGGACACAATTGGGATGCAGCTATCGGGCGGCATGAAGCGCCGGGTACTGATTGCCAAAGCGCTGGCGCACGAGCCGGATGTCCTGTTTCTTGACGAGCCCACGGCCGGCGTTGACGTCGAGTTGCGCCAGGATCTGTGGAATGTGGTCAGAGAATTGAGCGAGGCGGGCGTTACGGTGATTCTGACGACGCATTACATCGAGGAAGCGGAGCAGTTGGCCGACCGGGTTGGCGTTATTAATCACGGCGAAATTATTCTCGTCGAGGACAAAGACAAGTTGATGCGTGAGCTGGGCAAAAAACAGTTGACGCTGCACCTGTACGACGCGTTGAGTGCCGTGCCTCCAGTGCTCAGTGCCTATGACCTGGAGCTCAGCGAAGATCGGCGAGCGCTTACCTACAATTACGACACCAAGGGCGAGCATACTGGTATCACCGATTTGATTAATGATCTGCGCGCAGCCGGCATCCGCTTCAACGATCTGCAAACGTCGCAGAGTTCGCTCGAGGATATTTTCGTGGACCTGGTTAATAAATCGTCATGAACTTTCACGCGATCGGAGCCATCTACCGCTACGAAATGGCGCGCATGTTTCGCACCGTCGTGCAGAGCATCGTTGCACCGGTGTTGTCGACGTCACTGTATTTCGTGATTTTTGGCTCGGCGATCGGTTCGCGCATTACCGAAATAGATGGAGTCAGCTATGGGTCGTTCATAGTACCCGGCCTCATCATGCTGTCGGTCATGACCGAGAGTATTTCGAATTCGTCGTTTGCGATCTACTTCCCGAAATTTACCGGCACCATTTTCGAGGTGCTGTCGGCACCGGTCTCCTATGGTGAGGTCATGCTGGGTTATGTGGGGGCGGCCGCCACGAAGTCGGTGATCATCGGCACAATCATTTTGACGACGGCCAGTTTCTTCGTGGATATCGAGATTGCACACCCAGTGATCATGGCGACGTTTCTGGTTTTGACGTGTGTTTCCTTCTGCCTGTTCGGGTTCATTCTTGGTATCTGGGCCGACGGTTGGGAGAAGCTGACGATCGTGCCGATACTGGTCATCATGCCGTTGACCTTTCTTGGTGGCACGTTCTACTCGATCAGCATGCTGCCGCCGATGTGGCAGACCATTAGCCTGTTCAATCCGGTCGTCTACCTGATCAGCGGGTTTCGCTGGAGCTTTTACGAGAATGCTGACGTCAGCGTGGCGCTGAGTCTCGGCATGACCGTGCTGTTTCTCGTTGTCTGTCTTGCCGTCGTTCGCTGGATTTTTAAAACCGGTTACAAGATCCGGACCTGACGGGAAAATCGCTCCGAAGAGCAAATCAAAGAGCATGGATTTATCAAACGCGAGGAAGCCATGAGGCTAATCAATGTAGTCGCATTAGGGTTTTTGCTCCAGCTGGCCATAGCTTCGGCAGCGGCTCAGGACACAGACCAAGAACCAACATTTACGCCGACAAGTCCGGAGCTGGAAAGACGCGACCGGCCCGTCGCTCAGGAGGACTTCGAAATACTAATCAGGGCCGATGAAATTCTCGCGGACAAGTCAAAGTGGAATCGTGAGGATGACCGTATTTGCGAAGATGACGAGTTAGCCGACAGACGTAGTCTTTTTTGTGCGCTACAGAAGGCCTGCGTTGAAGTTTTGGGGGCATATGATCACAGGCGAGTTGCACTCCAAGAAGTTCGCTTCGCAATTGTGGATGTGACCGGCGGAAGGAAATTCGCTCATCGGCTCAGAGACTACAACAATCTCCCCGAGACAAAGTTCGACGATGTAAAACAAATTCTCGCGGATGCCCGAGAGAAGGTTAGTATTCGGCTAGCGAATCGCGAAAATTAGCGCGGTGCGAATGACCGCTTTTCAGTCCGAAGCGGTCTTGCGGCTAGTATCATTCTATAATTCTGCTACTGACCCAAGGCGGACATTGCCCTCGCAACACGCGCTGCCTGTTCATGTTGCTGCTAGCGATATTCAATCTATACTTGACACCATTAGTGCCACATAAGGCACTATGGGGTTTCAATGATCGAGGAGAAAAAAATGAAAAAAACTATTCTTGCAGTATTACTGTGCCTACCTTTGGCCGCCTCCGCTGAGTACATGGATGTCATTGGGTTCAAGTTGCTTGACGGATGCTCATTTGAGAAATACATGGAAATCGTCAACGACTTTAATAGCGATTGGGGTGACGCAAACGGTTATAACGCGCGCGTGGCGATGCCGATACAGAATGACGATCTGGTTACGATGTACTGGCTCGGAACAACGAAGGACGCCGCGACCTTTGGCAAAGTATGGGATACATGGCGTGACGCACTGAGTAATCCGGATTCAATTGAGGCAAAACTGTGGGCGCGTTTTCAGGAATGTGAAATAAACCTCGACAGGTCAGGCTACGACATTTACTAATCGCGCTGATCAGTCGGAAATAACAACAGGCGGTGAGCGTGAGTTCACCGCCTTTTTCGGATTTCAGACCCAACCCGATGTCGGCTGTTGGCCGTCTCCCGTCCTTCGATTCGCTCAATTTCCAGCGATCTAAACGACTGCTACCGGTGAGAGCCGACATTCAGAACCTGGCCCTCGAAAACTCCGTGCCAAGTCTTCCGCTTTGCCC
>CAZTQL010000123.1:0-6638 GCA_964615665.1 uncultured Woeseiaceae bacterium
GCCGACCCTCGCCTTGTAAGGGCGATGCTCTACCAGCTGAGCTAAGCACCCAGAAAGCCCGTGCTTGTAGGCTTTACCCCCCAATCACGAGCTTTTTCGGAGCCTGCTGCCCCGAAGGGCGCGCTAGTTTACGGCATCCTTCAGGCCTTTGCCAGCCTTAAATCCGGGTACATTACTGGCCGGAATCTGGATCGTTTCTCCGGTGCGCGGATTACGTCCGGCACGGGCCGCGCGGGCCTTAACAGAGAAAGTTCCGAAGCCAACAAGCGACACCGAACCGCCATTGGAAAGTGTTCCGGTGATGCTTTCGAGTACTGCGTCGACCGCCTTGGTTGCGTCAGCGCGTGACAATCCAGCGCTACCTGCTACCGAGTCTATGAGTTCCCCTTTGTTCATGCTTTCACCTTTGCAGATTGATTAAAGAAATGGTCATCAATCCAGCGAGCTCCCGTGTTGGCTCAATCCGCTGAATCGCCGCTAGCGTCTCCGTGCAACCACGAACGGCTGCGATGCTTATACCAACTGGCATAAATACCGTCAAATATCCTTTAACCACGCGGGTTTCAGCGCATCAATGGGGGCGCACAACATCCTTGGATTTTGCGTCGTCTGCCGGCGTCTTTGCGTCCGCTTTGGCGTCCTTTGACTGGGACTCCGGCAGCGGCTGATGCACCAGGGCATGCTCCATGACTTCGTCGATCCATTTCACTGGAACAATCGTCAGCTTGTCCTTGATGTTCTTCGGTATTTCGGCAAGGTCCTTCTCGTTTTCTTCGGGGATCAATACCTTACCAATGCCGCCTCGATGCGCCGCCAGCAGCTTCTCTTTGAGGCCGCCGATGGGCAGGATTTCGCCGCGCAAAGTGATCTCGCCCGTCATGGCCACATCGCTCTTTACGGGGATATTAGTCAATGCTGATACCAGGGCCGTACACATGCCAACTCCCGCACTCGGACCGTCCTTCGGCGTAGCACCTTCAGGTACGTGAACGTGCACGTCGACCTTCTGATGAAAGCCCTCATCGAGGCCCAATACGGTGGCACGGCTGCGGACCACGGTCATCGCTGCCTGGATGGATTCGGTCATGACATCGCCCAGCTGACCCGTATGCGTGAGCTTGCCTTTGCCCGGCACGACTGCCGCCTCGATCGTCAGAAGCTCGCCACCGACTTCGGTCCAGGCCAGACCGGTCACCTGGCCGACCTGATCGACTTCTTCTGCCTTGCCGTAACGGAAACGACGCACGCCAAGGTACTTCTCCATGCTCTTTGGCGTGACCATGACGCGGCTGTCGCGTGGTTTCAGTAACAACGACTTCACGACCTTGCGACAGATCTTGGAGATTTCACGTTCCAGGTTGCGAACACCGGATTCACGTGTGTAGTGCTGGACGATGTCCCGCACCGCACTCTCGGTAATCTTGAGTTCTTTGTCCTTGAGGCCGTTTTGTTTCAGCTGCTTCGGTACCAGGTACTTCAGCGCGATTTTGGTTTTTTCATCCTCGGTGTAGCCCGGGATTCGAATGACCTCCATTCGGTCCAGCAACGGCGGCGGAATGTTCAGGCTGTTGGCCGTGCAGACAAACATCGTATCCGACAGGTCGAAGTCGACTTCAAGGTAGTGATCGGCAAAGGTCGAGTTCTGCTCCGGATCAAGCACCTCGAGCAACGCCGATGACGGATCGCCACGAAAGTCCATGGCCATCTTGTCGATCTCGTCGAGTAGGAACAATGGATTGCGGACCCCAGTTTTCGAAAGGTTCTGGATGATCTTGCCCGGCATCGAGCCAATGTAGGTACGACGGTGACCGCGAATCTCGGCTTCGTCGCGCACGCCGCCAAGGGACATGCGCACGAACTTGCGGTTCGTGGCGCGAGCGATGCTCTGACCTAAAGATGTCTTGCCGACGCCCGGCGGACCAACGAGGCACAGAATCGGCCCCTTCAGCTTCTTCACACGTTGCTGCACGGCGAGGTACTCAAGGATGCGCTCTTTGACTTTCTCGAGTCCGTAGTGATCCGCTTCAAGCACCGCTTCGGCTTTCGTCAGTTCCTTGAAGACCTTGCTGCGTTTTTTCCACGGCGCTTTAAGCAGCCAGTCGACGTAGTTGCGAACGACCGTCGCTTCGGCTGACATGGGCGACATGAGCTTTAATTTATTGAGTTCCGAGGTGGCCTTTTCCTTAGCTTCTTTCGGCATGCCGGCTTTCTCGATCTTCTTCTCAAGATCCGCCAGCTCGTTCGGCGCGTCTTCCATCTCGCCGAGCTCTTTCTGGATCGCCTTCATCTGCTCGTTCAGGTAGTACTCGCGCTGGCTTTTTTCCATCTGCTGCTTCACGCGGCCGCGGATGCGCTTTTCGATCTGCAGCACATCAATTTCGCCCTCGATAATGCCGAGTATTTGCTCAAGACGACTTTTGACGTCCTGAATCTCGAGAACGCGCTGCTTCTCCGACAGCTTCAGCGCCATGTGCGCGGCGACGGTGTCAGCGAGGCGTCCCGGCTCGTCAATGCCGGACAGCGACGTCAGCACCTCGGGCGGCACTTTCTTGTTGAGTTTTACGTACTGTTCGAACTGCGAGATGATCGAACGCACGAGCACATCGATCTCACGTTCATCGTGAAGGTCCTCTTCCGCCAGCAGCGAGATCTCTGCCGAGAAATGGTCCGATACGTTAATGCGGTCGACCAGCGCACGCTCGCCGCCTTCGACAAGCACCTTAACGGTGCCGTCCGGCAGCTTGAGGAGCTGCAGGATCGTTGCCAGCGTACCAACCTCGTAAAGGTCGGCCGGCTGCGGGTCGTCCTGGTCTGCGGCCTGCTGAGCGACCAGCAGGATGCGCTTGCCGGCGTCCATGGCCTTGTTGAGTGCCACGATTGACTTGTCACGACCGACGAACAGCGGAATGACCATGTGTGGATAAACGACCACATCGCGCAGCGGCAGCACCGGTACGCCGGACAGGTCATCGATTACAGGTTCGTCAATCTCGGAAATCAGATCTTTCTCAGACACCAGGCAGGACCTCTAGATAGAAAGCTGTGGGTGAGATGCGACCATTCAGCCGCATTTCAAGTTGAATGACTATAAGAAGTCTATCGGCAGATAGCCCGCCTGACTTAAGCGCCGTCGGATCCCGTAGGCCTTGGCGGCTGCTCGATGTTGGCTGTTGGCGTCTCGTCGGACTCGTAAATAACGTACGGTTTCGTCTCACCGATAACCACGGCTTCATCAACCACGACCTTCTTCGCGCTGGTTGCCGACGGCAGGTCATACATCGTATCGAGCAGAACGTTTTCCAAAATTGTGCGCAGGCCGCGCGCGCCGGTCTTGCGTTCCATGGCTTTCTTTGCCACCGCCTGTAGCGCGTCTTCGCGGAATTCGAGGTCTACGCCCTCCATCTCGAAGAGCTTGCGGTACTGCTTGGTCAGCGCGTTCTTCGGCTCCAGGAGAATTTGCACGAGTGCACTTTGGTCCAGCTCTTCCAGCGTCGCGACGACGGGCAAGCGGCCGACAAACTCTGGGATCAGGCCGAAGCGGATCAGATCCTCCGGCTCCACGTCGTGCAACAGCTCGCCAATGCTCTTTTCGTCTTCGTCAGTCC
The DNA here is from genome assembly GCA_964615665.1 of uncultured Woeseiaceae bacterium. Taxonomy (GTDB): domain Bacteria; phylum Pseudomonadota; class Gammaproteobacteria; order Steroidobacterales; family Woeseiaceae; genus UBA1847. The sequence continues at coordinate 3,606 of CAZTQL010000123.1, forward strand.
TGACGTCTGCCACAAAACCGATACCGCTCTTGCTCGAACGGTCCTGAATGATTTTTTCCAGTCCGGCAAAAGCGCCGCCGCAGATAAACAGAATATTCCCGGTATCCACTTGCAGGAACTCCTGCTGCGGATGCTTGCGACCGCCCTGTGGCGGCACCGAGGCAATGGTGCCCTCGATCAGCTTCAAGAGCGCCTGCTGGACGCCCTCGCCGGAGACATCCCGCGTAATCGAGGGGTTGTCCGATTTTCTGGAAATCTTATCGATCTCATCGATGTAGACAATGCCGGTCTGCGCTTTGTCGACATCGTAATCGCACTTTTGCAGCAGCTTCTGAATGATGTTCTCAACGTCTTCACCGACGTAGCCTGCTTCGGTGAGCGTCGTTGCGTCCGCAATCGTGAACGGCACGTTCAGGAGACGCGCCAGCGTTTCAGCCAGCAGCGTCTTGCCGCAGCCGGTCGGTCCGATCAGCAGGATGTTGCTCTTGGCGAGTTCGATATCGTCCTTGCTGCGCTCATCGAGACGATCGTTCAGGCGCTTGTAGTGATTGTAGACGGCCACCGCCAGTACTTTCTTCGCGCGCGTCTGGCCGATGACATACTCGTCGAGCACGTCATTGATTTCCACCGGCTTGGGCAGCTTGTCGTTACCCGCCTCGCCAACGTCTTCCAGCTCTTCACGGATGATGTCGTTACACAGTTCGACACATTCGTCGCAAATGAAGACAGAGGGACCCGCAATTAGCTTGCGAACCTCGTGTTGAGATTTGCCGCAGAAAGAACAGTAAAGGAGTTTGCCGTCCTCGTTCTTGCTGCGCGAGTCATCGCTCATACGGTGCTGGCCTCTGTGACAATGAAATCAGTCTGTTATGCGCGGTTCAGACTTGGGAATGTATATAACATGCGCACTTTCCGGGTGCAAAGTGACAGGTCTCGAACAGGACAACTGATCTTATAACTAATTGATATTTAAGGGATCAGGGTTCGTCTTTTGCGCCCATCTGCTGGCGTTCGGCGAGCACCGTATCGATGAGCCCGTATTCGACGGCCGCGTCAGCGCCCATGAAGTTGTCACGTTCGAGGTCCTGCTCGATGCGCTCGATGCTCTGGCCCGTGTGTTTGGCCATGATCTGATTCAGCCGTCGCTTCAGCTCGAGAACCTCCTGGGCGTGGATATGGATATCCGTTACCTGGCCCTGATAGCCAGCGCTCGGCTGGTGCACCATCACGCGTGAGTGCGGCAGCGCGAAGCGCTTGCCCTTGGCACCGCCGGCGAGCAGCAACGCCCCCATGCTGGCCGCCTGGCCCACGCAAATGGTGGAGACGTCGCAGTTAATGAATTGAATCGTGTCGTAAATCGACAGGCCCGAGGAAACAACGCCGCCCGGCGAATTGATATACAGATGGATGTCCTTGTTCGCGTTCTCGGACTCGAGATACAGAAGCTGCGCCACGATCAGGTTGGCCATTTGGTCCTCGACCGGCCCGACAATAAAAATCAGTCGGTCTTTTAGCAGCCGTGAATATATGTCATAGGCTCGCTCGCCGCGCGCCGTCTGTTCGACGACCATTGGCACCAGGTTCAATGCGGTTGCGCTCATAATAGTGTTCCGTTAGTTGCTGTAGCTCGAAGCGTAAATTATCTCACGAAGCCGGGGCGTTCATGTACTCCTTGAACGCGATCTTCTTGGTCTTTGCCTTGCCGTTTTCCATCAGCCAGTCGATCGCCAGTTGTTCGACCACCATCGGCTCGACTTGTTTCAGGACTTCCGGATTGCCCATGTACATGTCGACCATCTGCGACGCATTCTCGTAACCGGCGCACATTTCCTCGACGTGCCCGCGAATGTGGGTGTCTTCGGCTTTGAGTCCCTGGTCGGCGATGACCTGGCGCAGCAGCAGACCCAGTCGCACGCGCTTCTCTGCGGCCTCGGAAAATGTCTCGATCGGTGGTGCCTTGTCGTCATCCTCGATGCCCATACGCTGCATGGCGTCATGCTGTAAGGAATGGGCCTCCTGGTGTTTGAGTGTCTGTGGAATATCGAGCGGGTTTGCCGCCAGCAGCGCTTCCATCACCTGCTCACGAATATCCGTTTTTACTTTTTGCTGCGATTCTCGCAGCATGTTTTCCTGGACGTCTTGCATAAACCGTTCCAGCCCGCCCTCCGTGACGTTAAACATCTCGGCAAACTCATCGTCGAGTTCGGGCAGCACCTGCTCCTCGACGCGGTGCGTCTTGACCGAGAAGTCGGCTTTCTTACCCGCGAGATCCTCGGCGTGGTAATCCTTGGGAAATTTGACCTTGAACGTCTTTTCGTCGCCGGCCTTGATACCTATTAGCCCTTTCTCAAAATCCGGCAACATCTGCCCCTCGCCCAGCACCACCGGAATCTCGGTGCCCTGACCGCCCTGGAACGCCTCGCCGCCGATCTCGCCAGAGAAATCCACAACAACGCGGTCGCCATCCTTGCTCTTGCGATCCACGGCCTCCCAGGTCGCCTTCTGCTTACGAAGATTGGTGAGCATGTCGTCGATATCGTCATCGCCGATCTGTACGTCCGGAGTTTCTACCTTGATCTTGTCCAGGCCCTTGAGCTTCACCTCCGGCATCACCTCGAAGGTCGCCGTGAAAGCAAAGGTCTTGCCATCCTCATCCTCGGTCTCGATTTTGGGACCGCCCGCCGGATTCAGTTTTTGCTGAATCACGGCATCAGAGTAGCTTTTTTGCAGGACCTCGCCCAATACCTCCTGGCGGACCTGCTGGCCGTAGCGCTGACGAACCACTTTCGCAGGCACCTTGCCCGGCCGGAAGCCCTTGATCTTGGCGGTGCGCGCGACGGACTTCAGGCGCGAGTCTACTTGTTGCTCGATGGCGTCGACGGGTAGCTCGACACGCATACGGCGCTCGAGTGCACCGGTCGACTCGACAGTGACATTCATTGCAATAAATCTCTTAAAATTAGTTAGTTAAGGTCGATCAGGACGGGTTTGATGGTGGGTTCATCGCCCTGGATGTTCACCACGATATCGCAA
>CAZTQL010000124.1:0-6631 GCA_964615665.1 uncultured Woeseiaceae bacterium
GCAGCCTTGGCCTCGCCAACCGCTGCCTGTCGATCCTGCTTGTCGGTTATGTGGTAGGCATCGGCCAGACCTGATTCGGCCTGAGCTGCGACTGCAGCTGACAGATCCTCATCAGCGGCTGGAGCTTCCCAGTTCCACGCCGGCTTGCCGACTTCGGCCGCCAGCTCGCTGATGGTGTCAATGGCAACCTGCAGCTGCTCATGGCCGTACATCACGGCGCCAAGCATGACCTCTTCGGACAGCCCGTCAGCCTCTGATTCGACCATTAAGACCGCGTCCCTGGTACCGGCGACAACCAGCTCGAGATCGGAATCTTTGACGGCCGCAACACCGGGGTTCAAGATATATTCACCGTCTTTGTAGCCAACCTTGGCGGCCGCAATCGGTCCCGCAAATGGCATGCCGGAAATTGCCAGCGCCGCTGATGCGCCGATGAGCGCGGGAATGTCTGGGTCAACGTCAGGGTTCAGGGACATCACGGTAGCGATGATCTGCACCTCGTTTTTAAACCCTTTCGGAAACAGCGGACGTACCGGGCGGTCAATCAATCGACACGTCAGTATCTCTTTTTCGCCCGGACGGCCCTCACGCTTGAAGAACCCACCCGGGATCTTGCCAGCAGCATAGGTCTTTTCCTGGTAGTTCACAGTCAGCGGAAAGAAGTCCCGGCCAGGATCGGCAGCTTTGCGGCCGACGGCAGTGACGAGCACTGTCGTGCCAGCCATGTCGACGATTACAGCACCGTCAGCCTGACGGGCTACTGCACCCGTATCAATAGTTACTTTGTGTTCCCCAAATTGGAACGTTTTTGTAGTCGATTTCACGATGAATACTCAGATAGACGATAGGTAGGCAACGGCAAGCGACGAAGTACCCAAAACGGGAACGACGTGTCGATTGTTTACGCTGCCAGAAATGCTCGCTGAATCAGCGGCGGAGACCGAGCTTGCCAATAAGCTCGCGGTAGCGGTCCTGGTCCCTGGACTTAAGGTAGTCAAGTAGCTTACGGCGCTTATTGACCATCTTCAGTAGACCCTGACGGCTGTGGTGATCTTTCTTGTGCTCACCGAAGTGCTCTGTGAGCTCGGAGATTCTCTTTGATAACAGTGCAACCTGCACCTCGGGGGAACCGGTATCGCCCTCGTTTCTTGCGTATTCGGTGACCACGCCCTGCTTTGCTTCACTGGAAAGTGACATTTCTTAATAACTCCAATTAACTCTATTTATAGCCCTTTTTTGAAGCGCGGTATTCTAGCGCCTGTTTGGGCCCATTAACACCCTTAAATCAAATATCTACGGGTTTTTTCCGTTAGCTGAAATACCCGGCGTGGCGCCACCTGGCCATTGCCCGGCAACTCGCCGATGCCCAGAAACCGCTCACCGTCGCCGTATACCCTCGCCAGCCCCGTCGCGCAATCTCCGGCAACTGCAACCGCCTGCCCACCGCTAAAGCGCTGAGCGGCTTCTGCATCGACGGAAACAGCCGGGAAAGCCTGCAACGCGCTGTCTGGCGCCAGCAGGCGCTCCGTGAGCGTTGCCGGGTCGTCATGGGCCAGTGTTTCAACCGTTTCGAGATCGATCATCTCGGATGCCCTGAAGTGGCCGACGGTCTCGCGGTGCAGCCTCGCGGTATGCGCCAATGTTCCTGCTTGTTTCGCCACGTCCTCCACCAGTGTTCTGATATAGGTGCCCTTCGAGCAGCTCACACGAAACACCAGCCTGGAACCGGCCGCCTCAAGCAAAACAATCTCATCGATGCTGATTCGTCGCGGCGCCCGCTCTACGACCTCGCCCTTGCGCGCCAGTTCATACAAGCGCTTGCCGTCTTGTTTCAATGCTGAATACATGGGTGGAATCTGCTGAGTTTCGCCGACGAAGCCCTGCAGGATCGAATCCCAGTCAGCTGCCGACAGATCCGGTACCGCAGCCGTGTCGGTCTCCTTGCCGTCTGCATCCGCTGTGTCCGTCGCTATGCCAAGTCGCGCCGTCACGCGGTAGGTCTTATCAGAATCGAGCAGGTAGGCACACACCTTGGTGGCCTCGCCGAAGCACAGCGGCAGCATCCCGGTCGCCGCTGGGTCCAAACTACCGGTATGCCCTGCCTTCTTGGCATTCAGAAGCCGTTTGACGATTTGCAGCGCGCGATTCGAGGTCATGCCAGACGGTTTGTTAAGCAACAACAGGCCATCGATCGCATGTTTTGGGATCACCGCGACTCGCCGGAATTCAAGGCACCGTTGATAAGGTCGCTGATACGTTGTGCCTCGGCTGCGCTGTCATCGTGCTCGAAACGCAATTCCGGCACGTGTCGGACTTTGATCGCCTGGCCCAGCTTCCCACGCAAAAAGCCCGCCGCTTTCTCAAGACCCTGCTGAACCGGCGCGGGATCGGCATTGGGATCGAGGATGCTGAAGTAGACCCTGGCGACGCTCAGGTCTTTCGACAAATCAACCGATGACAGCGACACACCTTCCAAACGGGGGTCTTTGGTCTCAAAGCGCAACAGTTCATTGAGCGACCGCAATACCTGATGGCCGAGACGCTGGTTTCGAGAAAACTCACGAGGCATGTCGAATCACCTGCAATGGCTAGTCGAGGCTGCGCGCAATCTCGATACGCTCAAAGCACTCGATTTGATCGCCGACTTGCACATCGCTGTAGTTCTTCACACCGATACCACATTCGGTACCGGAACGAACTTCATTCACGTCATCTTTAAATCGACGCAGCGATTCCAGTTCGCCCTCGTAAATCACAACATTATCGCGCAACACGCGAATCGGATTCGAACGCTTCACGTAACCCTCGGTCACGATGCTTCCGGCAACATCGCCAAACTTCGGTGAGCTGAAGACTTCTTTGACCTCGGCAAGACCGACAATCTGTTCGCGAATCTCCGGCGCCATCAATCCGCTAATTGCAGCCTTAACGTCATCGATAGCCTCGTAGATGATGCTGTAATAGCGCACATCCACGCCCGATTCCTTGATCGCGTTGCGTGCTGCCGCATCGGCACGCACATTAAAGCCGATCATGAATGCGTTCGACGCAGCTGCCAGGTTAGCGTCCGTCTCCGTGATGCCACCAACGCCCGAGCTGAGAACCTTCACCCTGACCTCATCGCTTGAGAGTTTCGTCAGCGCGTCGCGTAAGGCCTCGGCGCTGCCATGCACGTCAGATTTGATAATCAGAGAAACCGATGAAGCGAGCCCCTCCTCCATCTGACTGAAGACGTCTTCGAGCTTCGACGCCTGCTGTTGCGCCAGCTTGGCCTCGCGTGCCTTGTTTTGACGGAACTCGGCCACTTCGCGCGCCTTGCGCTCGTTTTTTACGACGAGGAAATCGTCGCCGGCACTTGGCGTCTTCGATAAGCCCAGAACGACAGCCGGTGATGACGGCCCGGCTTCCTTGACCGAAGCACCGGTCTCGTCAAACATGTTGCGGACACGGCCATACTCTTCACCGGCGATGATCATATCGCCCTGCTTCAGAGTACCGCCCTGGACAAGCAACGTAGCCACGGAACCACGGCCTTTCTCGAGACTTGATTCGATTACGATGCCCTGCGCCATGCCTTCCGCCACGGCCTTCAGGTCCATTACCTCTGACTGCAACAGGATGGCATCCAGCAACGTGTCGACGCCTTCGCCAGTTAATGCAGAAACGCTGACGAATATCTGCTCGCCGCCCCATTCCTCAGGAATAACCTCATGTTGGGTGAGCTCGTTCTTAACGCGTTCCGGATCGGCGTTCTCCCGGTCAATCTTGTTGACAGCAACGACCATCGGGACACCCGCTGCTTTGGAATGCTGAATCGCCTCAATCGTCTGCGGCATGACGCCGTCGTCAGCGGCTACCACCAGGACAACGATATCCGTTGCCTGTGCGCCGCGTGCGCGCATCGCCGTGAATGCGGCGTGACCCGGCGTATCAAGGAACGTAATCTTGCCCTTGTCCGTATTCACAGAATACGCGCCAATATGCTGCGTGATGCCGCCGGCTTCACCGGCCGCGACCTTCGTGCGACGAATATGGTCAAGCAACGAAGTCTTGCCGTGATCGACGTGACCCATAATCGTGACAACGGGTGAACGTGAAACCTCGTCGCCTGACAATTTCTCTTCACCCGCCAGCAATTGCTCATCAACATCCGCAGAACTGATCGGCTTCGCAACGTGCCCCAGATCTTCCACAGCCAGCGTCGCGGTGTCCTGATCGATCACCTGATTAATCGTCACCATTGCACCGAGGTTGAACAAGACCTTGACCACCTCGTTACCTTTGATGGCCATGCGCTGAGCGAGGTCAGACACTGAAATGCTCTCGGGAATCTCCACTTCATGGATTACCGGCGCAGTTGGGCGCTCGAACCCGTGTTTTGAATCGCCGCTGACCGAAACCGGCCGACGTCGTGTCGGCGTTTTCCTCTTGCGTCGCCCGCTCTTGGCACCGACGACATGCAGTTCCTTGCGACCATAACGAGTTTCAGTACCCCTGGGCTTCGCTTTGGCTTTGGCCTTGTCCTTACTACGCCGATCGCGCGCATCGGCCTCGGCTTTTTCGACTCGTGCTTTCTCTTCAGTCGCTTCAGCCGCCGCTTTTTCCGCAACCTGGCGAGCTTGATCCTCAGCCGACTTGAGTGCCTCAGCTTCCTGCTCACGCTGAGCTTCTTCAAGTTTCGCGGCCGCTTCTTTCTCCGCTTCGATGCGCTCTTGCTCGCGTTGCTCCGCCGCAACGAGCTCTTCTTCGGCGAGTCGCTGCCGGTCGAGCTCGTCCTGCTCTTCCTGCGCCTGCTTTTCAAGAACGTCTCGCTTGATGTACGTACGCTTTTGGCGTACCTCGACATTCACCGTTCGCGCGCGACCCTGGCTACCCGGCAAGCGCAGTTCAGACTGGGACTTGCGCTTCAGCGTGATGCGACGCGGTGCAGCCGCCGTCGCGGGCGTATCGTCCTGGCCGTGACTGCGTCTGAGGTGCGACAGCAGTTCCAGCTTTGCATCATCGCTGATCCTGTCATCAGAACCACTGACCTCAATACCGGCTTCGCCAAGCTGCGTCAGCAACTTCTCGACCGGAACTTTCAGCACTTCGGCAAATTGTGAAACTGTCACACTAGCCATAATCTAACTCCGCAATCCTGGCACTTACGCCTGCTGCTCTTCTTCAAACCAATGCGCTCGCGCTTTCATAATCAGCGCCGCCGCGTCTTCCTGTTCCATCTCTTCGTTAATCTCGAGCAGGTCATCTGTCGCAAGCTCCGCCAGATCCTCACGCGTAACGACACCCTTGCTTGCCAACACGAACGCCAGGCCCTTGTCCATACCTTCCAGACTGAGCAAATCATCGGCCGGTTCGACCTCATCGATTTTCTCTTCCTGCACGATCGCCTGCGTCAACAGCACGTCGCGCGCACGGCTGCGTAACTCGTCGACGATGCCCTCATCGAATTCCTCGATGGCGACAAGCTCGGCGGCTGGCACATAGGCGACTTCCTCGATCGTCGAAAAACCTTCCTGAACAAGAATCAGAGAAACTTCCTCGTCAACATCAAGCTGCTTTGAGAAAAGCGCAATCAGCGTTTTCATTTCCGACTCGCTCTTCTCCTCCGCGTCGGCTGCTGTCATAACGTTGAGTTCCCAGCCGGTCAGCTCGCTGGCGAGCCGAATGTTCTGGCCACCACGACCGATCGCCTGCGACAGTTTCTCTTCCTCGACTGCGATATCCATGCTGTGCTTGTCTTCATCAACAACGATGGACACGACCTCAGCCGGCGACATGGCGTTAATAACGAACTGCGCCGTGTTGTCATCGAAGAGGATGATGTCAACCCGCTCACCCGCAAGTTCGTTGGAAACGGCCTGTACGCGCGAACCGCGCATACCAACACAAGCGCCGACGGCGTCAATGCGGCTGTCGTTGCTCCTGACGGCAATCTTGGCGCGCAAACCCGGGTCGCGTGCAGCGCCCAGAATATCAATGTGTCCCTGGCCCACTTCCGGAACCTCGATCTTGAACAGCTCGACCAGAAACTCGGGCGAGGTGCGCGTCATGAACAACTGCGGGCCACGCGGCTCGGAGCGGACTTCGGTCAGCAACGCCTTGATACGATCCTGTGGTCGCACGGGCTCACGCGGCACCATCTGCTCGCGCGACACGAACCCCTCAGCATTACCGCCAAGATCGATATAAACGCCGTTCCGATCCACTCGCTTGACCAGTCCGGAGAGCATTTCGCCCTCGCGCTCTTTGAATTCTTCGACAACCTGTTCGCGTTCGGCTTCGCGCACCTTCTGGACGATGACCTGCTTCGCGGTTTGCGCAGCGATGCGACCGAACTCGACAGACTCCATGGGCACCTCGACGTATCCACCGGGCTCGGCGTCTTCGTCAACATCCACAGCATCAATCATGCGCAGCTCGCGATCGGGCACCTCGAGTTCCGTCGATTCGTCTTCAAAGACCAACCAGCGACGAAATGTGTCGTATTCGCCCGTTTCACGGTCGATAGCGACACGAACCTCGATGTCCTCGCCGTGTTTGCGGCGGGTAGCGGACGCCAATGCCGCCTCAATGGCCTCAAATATGATGTCTTTTTCAACGCCCTTTTCGTTAGAAACAGCGTCAACAACCA
>CAZTQL010000125.1:0-6261 GCA_964615665.1 uncultured Woeseiaceae bacterium
GCCACTGACTTCGAGTTTATATACATCGCCAAATTGACCGATCGTCTCTTAGACGAGTACCGACTCCGAATCACCGCCGACTACTTTGAAGCCGAGGTTCTTGAGGAACGATTGACCAACGTTGCGTCGAAGGCCTCATTAGCGGCTTATCCAACCCCGAGCGCTGCGAGCTGATCCGCCTGGTATTCGTTAATAAGTGGTTCAACAACCTGTTGCAGGCCGCCTTCCATGATCTCGTCGAGCTTGTACAGGGTCAGATTGATGCGGTGATCGGTGACTCGACCCTGCGGGTAATTGTAAGTGCGGATACGCTCACTGCGATCGCCTGAGCCGACGAGCAGACGCCGTTTCTCCGCCTGTTCAGTTTCCTGTGCGGTAACTCGTGCATCCAGAAGGCGCGCCTGTAGCAATGACATCGCGCGGGCACGGTTCTTGTGTTGTGAACGCTCGTCCTGACACTCGACAACAATGCCGGTGGGTAAATGCGTAAGACGCACCGCTGAGTCCGTCTTGTTCACATGCTGGCCGCCCGCACCGGACGCCCGATACGTATCAACCCGCAAGTCAGCCGTATTGACCTCGACCGCTTCAACCTCGTCGGGCTCCGGCAGTACCGCCACCGTGCACGCAGACGTGTGAATGCGTCCCTGTGCTTCCGTTGTCGGCACGCGCTGCACGCGATGCGCACCGGATTCGAACTTCAGTTTGGCGTAAATGCTGCTGCCGGTGACGCGACTGATGATCTCCTTGTAGCCGCCGTGTTCTCCCTCTCGCGCTGACAGGATTTCGATCGACCAGCTATTGGATTCCGCGTATTTCGAATACATGCGAAAGAGATCACCGGCAAAAATCGCGGCTTCATCACCGCCGGTACCGGCACGAATCTCCAGGAACACGTTGCTCTCGTCAAAAGGGTCGGGCGGAATCAGCGACCGTTGCAGTTCCGCCAGCAAGCTCTCCTGGCGATTGCTCAGGCCGGCCAGCTCTTCTGTCCCCATCGCGCGCGTTTCCTCATCCGCGTCAGCGATCATCTCTTTGGCGGCCGCAATGTCACCGAGAATTGCCTGGTACTTTTCGAACGAACGCACGACCGGGCCCACGCGTGCGTATTCTTTCGATAATTCGCGAAACTGGTTTTGATCCGCAATCACGTCCGGATCGGCCAGCAAGCCGGCGATCTCTTCGAAGCGTTCCTGCACGGATTCGAGCTTTAGGCGAATAGAGTCTTTCACTGTCTGCGGCGCTCAGGTGCCATCGATATCGAATAGCTTGCGTGCCGCATCGATCAGCTGTTGGTCCGACGCTTCGCCCGCTTTGCGCAACGTGACGCTGGGTTTGTGTAGCAATTTCTTCATCAGCGCAGCTGTGGCATAGGCGACGGCATCTTCTGCCGAATCGCCGTGTGCTATACGGCGCATTGCCTGCGTGTTGACCTCGTTACAGACCTTCTGGCTTTGCTCGCGTAGCGCCGCGATCACTGGAACAACTTCCTTGGATCGCTCAATGCTGGCGTAGCGAGCGATTTCCTCGTCGAGCAGCCGATCCGCCAGCACCGCCGCGGCTTCGCGATTGCCCTGGCCCTCCTGAATCACCTTGTCGAGGTCATCGATGCTGTACAGGTAGACGTTGCTAAGCTCCGCAACGCCTGCCTCAATGTCGCGCGGTACGGCGATGTCGACTGCGAAGACCGGTTTGTTCTTGCGTGCTTTCAGGGCCGCCTTCATCTGCACAACGGTGATGATGGGATCGGTTGCGGCCGTCGACGTGATGAGGATGTCGGCCTCGGGCAAAGTGCCTTCGATTTCCGACAGCGGCACTGCGAACCCGCCGAAACGGCCTGCCAACTCCCGCGCCCGATCGACATTACGATTGGCAACGAACAAGCGGCCGATTTCTTTCTTGGTCAGATGTTTCGCAACCAGTTCAATCGTTACCCCGGCGCCGACCAGCAACGCGGTGTGCTTTTTAAAGCCGGCGAAGAACTGGTTCGCCAGATTAACGGCAGCTGATGCCACCGACACCGGGCTTGCACCGATCTCAGTATCGGTACGGATCTTCTTTGCGACACCGAACGTATGTTGGAATAACAAACTCAGCCTGCGGCCCAGAGTCTCGGCCTGCTGCGCGTGACGGAATGCGTCCTTGAGTTGCCCGAGGATCTGCGGTTCGCCCAGCACCATGGAGTCCAGGCCGCAGGCAACTCGGAAGATATGGCGGATCGCCGCCTCGTCCTGCAGCGTGAACAAGGAGTCGCTAAATGAAGCATCGAGATTACGATTTTCCTGCAGCCAGGATTGCAGCCGCTCGCGCCCGCCGTCGTGGGTCATCACATAGAACTCGGTGCGATTGCAGGTCGATAACAGCACGGCTTCGTCGACGCCGTCGAGCGCTTTAAGACTCTGCAGCGCGCGCGGCACCTCGTCACCCGCGAACACGACTTGTTCGCGAACTTCCACAGGTGCCGTGTTATGGTTCAGCCCGAGTATTTGCAGCGGCATAATCGTATTGGAGTGGCGCCGATTTGGCACTCGATAATTGTAAAGGTCCGTATGATAAGCGAACTGAACCGCGAGTTCCCTGTCTGTGATTAAAACGGACGACTTTATTTATGATTGAAAACCAATACTGGCTGCCGGCGGCGCTGCTGCTCACGCTCGTCACACTGGCCATCCCGGCGAATGCCGAAGGTCCTGACGCCGCTGAGACCGACGCCTATCTGGCGCAGGCCGACATCGCCATGCAGGCCAAGGACTACCGGAAAGCCGCCGTCGAGTACCGTAAGGCCGCGGAAGCCGGCTCCAGTATCGAGACTGCCGGCATTGCGACTCGCCTCGCATTTGCCTACCGCTTTAACGACGAGTCGCTGCGAGCGGCCAAGCGCTGGGTAAAGCTGGATCCTGACAGCGATGAGGCACAGCTGTACCTCGCACAAACCTACTTCCGATTGGGTGATATTGGTAACTCGCGTCGCCAATACGCCAGGATTGTCGAATCCAGTGACGAACCGCCGGGTCACCGACTGCTGTCGCTCGTGCGCTATTTGTCGGAAGAGGGTGCACCGGAGAATGCCGATAAGCTGATGCGTGCGCTCGCCAAGCCTTACAAAGACTCCGCCTGGGCACACTATTCAGCGGCAGCGCTTGCGCTGGAGGCTGGCGACACCGAGCACGCCATGCAGCGGGCGCTGCGCTCCAGTGAGCTGGCCCCGGAGAGCGTCCGGCCGAAGTTGTTGTATGCGCGTGCCCTGATGATCGACGGAGAGCCTGACAAGGCGATCGACTACACGGCAAGAATCATCGGAGACGACCCAGCCCCTGATGCGGAGGCGCGCATGGAGCTGGCCATCATGTACATGATGAACGGTCGTGATGACGACGCGCTGAGCCAGGTCAATCAGGTGCTGCTCGAACAGTCCGGGCGCACTGATGCCCTGCGACTGATGGCAATCATCAATTTTCGCCAGGGCAATCTGGATGTTGCCGAGGACGATTTCCATGACTTGATGGCCACCGGGCAATATCGCATGGATGCACTCTATTACCTCGCACGCATCGCTGATTTCCGCGAGGACTACGAGCGCGCCATCGGCCTCTACCGCGAGGTTGTCTACGGCGATAACGCAATTAACTCGCAGCGCCGTGCCAGCGCGTTGCTGGCCTTCGAGCTTGACGACACCGAAGCCGCCGTCGAAACGCTGGACGAATTTGGCGAATCGTCGCCGACGCATGCGGTCGATGCGCTGCTCGCCAAGGCACAGTTGTTGGCGTCGCTCGAAAAATATGATGAGTCGCTCGAATACTACGATCGGGTCGTCGACTACCGACCTGACGATGAAGGCACCGCGTTGAGTCGCGCCGAGTTGTTGTTGCGCATGGATCGCCTCGACGCCGCGCTGGACGCCTACAAGGCCGCTGCGCGGCGCTGGCCGAAGAGCGCGCTGTCATTGAATGCCTATGGATACACGCTGGCCGACCGCACTGACCGTTATCGGGAAGCCGAGAAACTGATTCGCAAAGCCATCAAGTACGATCCAGACAGCCCCGCCATTATCGACAGCCTTGGCTGGGTGCTGTTCAAGCTGGACCGACTCGACGAATCGCTGGTCGACCTTAAGCGTGCCTATGCTGCTTTCGATGACCACGAAGTTGCGGCACACCTGATTGAGGTTCTGGTCGCGCTTGGGCGTCAGGACGAGGCTTTGGCGCTGTTGGCCGAGGCCGAGGAAAAGCAACCTGAAAGCACACTGCTTGCCGATGTTCGCGCGCGCCTGTTTCCCGAAACTCCCTGACCGCAAAAAGGGTCGCGGCGCCATAGCGCTGGCGGCGCTGCTCCTGGTCTCCGGCTGCGCGACGACCCGCTCCGGTGTGCCCCTGCCGAGTCTGGACTCGTGGGAGTCACGGGCGGCGGTACTCGGACAGCAAAGCCATTGGGAGTTCAATGGGCGCATCGCCGTCAAAGCCGGCGATGAGGGCTTCAATGGAAAAATCAGCTGGTCGCAGCAGGCGAGTGAGTTCAGCACTACGGTTGCCGGGCCACTTGGCATCGGAGCCGTGCGTATCGAGGGCGACGAACGCGGCATCGTGCTGACGGACAAAGAGGGTCTGCAAACGGTAATGGAGGACGCGGAAAGCGAGCTAATGTGGCGCTACGGCTGGAGCATTCCCGTTGCCAGCCTGCGGTACTGGGCGCTCGGCATCCCCGATCCCGCCACACCTGCTTTTACCGAGTTTGATGCCGAGGGCCGGCTGCGAGCGCTTGAACAAGGTAACTGGCGTGTCGATTTCTCCCGCTATCGCGTAGCCGCCGGGCAATCGATGCCGCGCATTCTGACCGCGACCAACCCCGATACGCGCGTGCGCATGGTCATCGATAGCTGGTTATTTTTCGGTCGTTGACAGCACTGGACCCTCACCGCACAATTGCGCCGCAACAGCCGGTTCAGCTCAACTGGGGCGTAGCCAAGTGGTAAGGCATCGGGTTTTGATCCCGTGTACCGCAGGTTCGAATCCTGCCGCCCCAGCCATTTCGCCTGAATTAAGGGGATAACGTGGACGTTGGAACAATGGCGGTTTTCTCGGGGAACGCCCACCCGCAGCTTGCTCAGACCATCGCGCGATACTTGACGATACCGCTGGCCAAGGCACAAGTAGGCCGGTTCTCGGATGGCGAAATCAACGTCGAGATTCTCGAAAACATCCGTGGCCGGGAGACGTTCATCGTACAGCCGACCTGTCCGCCGTCGGCAGAAAACCTGATGGAATTGCTGGTCATGGTCGACGCCATAATGCGCGCGTCGGCGGCGCGCATTACTGCTGTCATCCCGTATTTTGGATTTGCTCGCCAGGACAGGCGTCCGCGTTCGTCCCGTGTACCGATTACTGCCAAGCTCGTCGCCAAACTAATCCAGGCAGCGGGTGTCGATCGGGTGCTGACCGTCGACCTGCACGCCGATCAGATCATGGGCTTTTTCGATATCGCCGTGGACAATGTCTACGCGTCGCCCATTCTGCTCGGCGATGTCTGGAAGCAGAAATATCCCGACATGGTCGTCGTCTCTCCGGATGTCGGCGGCGTCGTCAGGGCTCGTGCACTGGCCAAACGTCTCGGCGACGCCGACCTGGTCATCATCGACAAACGACGCGACCGGGCCAACCAGTCAGAGGTCATGAACATCATCGGTGAGGTGGATGGCAAGAACTGCGTCATGATTGATGACATGGTGGATACCGCAGGTACGCTATGTCATGCCGCCGGCGCCCTCAAAGAGCATGGTGCTACAACGGTCGATGCCTACATCACGCATCCGGTATTGTCTGGACCGGCGGTGTCGCGCATTACCGAGTCGGCGTTGGATAATATGGTGGTCACGGACACCATTCCGCTCAACGAAGAGGCGCGGGCGTGCAAAAGGATCCGGCAATTATCAACCGCCGAGCTGCTGGCCGAGACCATGCGCCGTATCAGCACGGAAGAGTCGGTCTCATCGCTGTACGTGGACTGATCGCCATACCGGCCAGCTAGCCGCAAAAACGGTGGTTCAGGGGCCCGACTTGCGGTACGATGCGCCCCCTTGCGTGGATTGGTCGCGATTCGCGTGTATTCAACTACTTAGGTAATCTAAGTTAAATCAATTAGTTATGGAGAATTGTCATGAGTGACGACTTCGATCTGATTGCGGAACTCAGAGAAGACCAGGGGAAAGGTGCGAGCCGCCGCCTGCGTCTCGAGAAGAAAGTACCCGCAATCATCTACGGTGCCGGG
>CAZTQL010000126.1:0-5683 GCA_964615665.1 uncultured Woeseiaceae bacterium
GACCGTATCAGAATGATAGTTCTGATACGGTCAGCAGCATCGAAAGGTGCCTTTTTTTGAAACCAGACAGAACGACTGTTCTGTTAAATGTAGAAGACTTAAATGTTGAAAACCAGGAGAAATCCCATGAAAGACCAAAAGAACCTTGTGATGACTGCGATGGCCATACTGGCCCTGTCTCTCTCAGCCAATTCAACGGCAAGTGACCTGTCCCCGGATATTGCGCCGCAAAGCACGATAAAAATGTGTGTCGCTGAAATCTCCGACTTCGCCGATTACACGGCTGCCACGCGCGTTCGCCATGAAGTTGATTCCGAAAAACGGCGGACCATTGGTCACGTCTTGCGGATTGAAACGTTAGTCTACGGCGATGCCGACGGAAGACTGCTGCACAAATACGTGTCTAAGTGTGTGGTTGGTAATGGCGTTGAGCCGGTTCGTTTCGAAATTAAAGAAACGCAAAGGCACTCGTAACCTTCGGAATGTTGCAGCCCGGTTCCCGTCGAGCGCAGAGGGAACCGGGGCTACAAGGCAACAGTAACGATCAGCGGTAGGTGATCTGACCCGATTCGCGGCCCGGTCTTGATGTCCGTAATACCAATGTGGCTGGATACGAGTACGTGATCGATGGGAATCATCGCCGGCGGCATGAAAGTAGGCCATGTCGGCAGTATTCCCTTCCCGCGGCGCGCATTCCTGAGTCCGGTGATTTTCTCGAAGTGACGATAATGACGATCCCAAACACTGGCATTCAGATCGCCCGACAGCAGTACTTCACCGCTCGCTTGTGCAACCAGTTCTGTCACGCTTTGTAGCTGTACATTTCGCGCCCCAAAGTTGTCACGGCCGAGCGGAATCATCGGGTGTGTGCTGATTATCGTGAGGTCCGTGCCACCAATGCGGGTCGTCGCAATAATGGTCGGGTAGCCGAGCGGCGGGCTGTCGACGTGTGTTGCTGCTGCAAGCGGCACTCGTGACCACATCGCAATACCGAAGTTGTCTTCACGTGCTGCGCTGTAACTGAATGGGTAGTCAGCTTCCAGTGTTTGCAGCGCTGCCAGCCAATGGGTTGACACTTCCTGCAATAAAATGACGTCCGGCCGTTCGCTGCTGATCAGATCGAGCAGATGCTCGTGATCGTGGTTTGTCGATAGCACGTTCGCGTAAAGGAACTTAAGCCGGGTGTCCCCTGTCGCCGCCTCACTACCGTCATACAAGGGCGTGTCATACAAGGGCAGGACATAACTTGCATTGATCGCCAGCGCCACGACGAGCAAGAGGCTGTAAAGCGCTCGCCGTCTGATGGCGAACACGATCAGCAGCAGCAGCGATGCAAAGAGGTATTGCAGTCGAAAGTGCGAGAACAGCTCAACGTAATGTTGTCGCGTATCGATCGCCGTCAATACGCTGAACAATACGGTGAGGACGGCGGCTACCTGCATCAGCCCGCCGAGAGTCACGCCGCCGCGTTTGACTCTCTCAGAGTTGCTTGAAGTGGCCACCAGCGTCAGTCGTCGATCGTGACTTCGTCGATTTTGACCTCGACAATCGTGACCGTCTCGACGGGTACATCCGAGTGGCCTGCCTGGTTGCCGGTTTCGACGGCCGCGATCGCATCGACAACATCCATGCCGTTGGTGACTTTGCCGAACACGGCGTAGCCAAAGTCACGCGAGCCGTTGTTAAGGAAGTCATTGTCGCGAAGGTTGATGAAAAACTGGGACGTGGCGCTGTCGACGACGGCAGTGCGTGCCATCGCGAGCGTGCCGAGAACATTAGACTCGCCGTTGTCTGCCTCATTTTTGATCGGATCGCGGGTGGCCTTGCTCTGCATGTTTTCATCCATGCCGCCGCCCTGGATCATGAAATTCGGCATGACGCGATGAAAAATGGTGCCGTCGAAGTGGCCGTCCCTTGCGTACTGGCGAAAGTTCTCGCAGCTGATGGGCGCTTTCTCGTCGAACAACTCGACGCTGATGTCGCCGTGATTTGTTTTGATCGTGATCATGATGTCTCGCAGTGTTGGATGAGCGCCGTTATTTACCACTACGGCGCGCGACTGTCACGCGCGGCAAACCGGCATAGTCGTTGTGACCGCCGATGTCGCACCAGCCAGCCACCTCTAGAATCGCAATAACCTCGCCCTGCTGATCGGCACCGTGTTCCAACAGCAGCACGCCGTCAGGCTCAAGAAAATCGGCACATTCTACGGCCAGCGCACGAATGGCGTCGAGGCCATCGGGGCCTGCGACCAGCGCCAACCGGGGCTCGTGGCGCAGCTTGCGCAGTGCAGGGTCGTCGGTTCGCACGTACGGCGGATTGCTGACGATGACGTGGAATCGCTGACCCCGGAGGGGTTCGGTCCAGTGGCCTTCCGCAAAAGTCAGGTTACCAAGGCACAGATGCCGGGCGTTTTCTTTGGCAACCGCCAGCGCCGCCGCGCTGATGTCCGTGGCGGTAATCTGGCAGAGCATGCGCTCGCTCGCCAGGGCGATGGCGATCGCACCGCTACCGGTACCAAGATCGAGGATTCGCCAGTCGGCTTTGCGCGGAATCTCGCGCAGCGCGAGGTCGACGAGCAGCTCGGTCTCGGGCCGTGGCACCAGCGTGGCCGCGTTGACGATTAGCTCGCGAGACCAGAACTCCCTGGTGCCCATGATATAGGCCATCGGCTCGCCGTCCGCGCGACGCTGTAACAGCGCGGCGAATCGTTCGAATGACCGTTCATCCAGTTCATCTTCGGGATGAGCAAACAGGTAGCTGCGCGGCATATCGATGGTGCGCGCGAGCAAAATCTCGGCATCGAGCCGGGCCGATTCGCTGACCTCGACGAGTTGAGCAACTGCATCGGCAAGTACGGCGTCGATGCGCTTGTTGACCTCAGTATTCATGGGTAGTGCTGATCCGGTGCTATCGCGTACACTCGCGGCTGATTTCCAATGTAACCGATGCGCTCATGAACGTGTATTCCAACATCCTCGACATGGTCGGAAAAACGCCGATGCTCGAGGTAACGCACATTGATACCGGGCCATGTCGTCTGTATCTGAAGCTCGAGCTGATGAATCCCGGAGGGTCGATCAAGGACCGCATCGGCATCTCGATGATCGAAGAGGCTGAAAAACGGGGCGACATCAAACCCGGTGACACGCTCGTGGAAGCGACGGCTGGCAACACCGGACTGGGGCTCGCACTGGTTGCCGCACAGAAAGGTTATAGCCTGATTCTCGTTCTGCCGGACAAGATGAGCCAGGAGAAAATTTTCAACCTGCGCGCAATGGGGGCGGAAGTCATACTGACGCGCTCAGACGTCGGCCGCGGGCATCCGGAGTACTACCAGGACGTTGGCCAGCGTATTGCGAACGAGCAGGGCGCGTACTTCATCAACCAGTTTGGCAACCCTGACAATCCGCTGGCGCATGAGCAGTCCACTGGGCCGGAGATTGTCGAACAAATGGGCGGCGACCTCGACGCGATCGTACTTGGCGTCGGTTCGAGCGGCACGGTTGCCGGCATTGGCAAGTACCTGCAGGCAAACGCACCGAACGTCGACCTGATTGTTGCTGACCCGGTGGGCTCGGTGCTCACCGACTACATTAATAACGGCGAGATGGGCGAGCCCGGTAGCTGGCTCGTCGAGGGAATCGGCGAGGACTTCATTCCGTCGATCGCCGATTTCAGCCAGGTCGCGAAAGCTTATGCAATCAGCGACGCTGAATCGTTTGCCGCAGCGCGCGAATTGTTAAGACTGGAAGGTGTGCTTGCCGGCTCGTCCTCAGGCACGTTGCTGGCTGCTGCGCTCAGGTACTGCCGCGAGCAGACCGAAGCGAAGACGGTCGTAACGTTCGCTTGTGACACCGGCAATAAATACCTGTCCAAGTTGTTCAACGACTTCTGGATGGAAGACCAGGGATTTATTGAACGCGAACATTTTGGGGATCTGCGCGACCTGGTCGGGCGGCTACACAGTGAGCATGCAACGATTACCGTGGGTCCTACGGACGTGCTGACGACGGCGCACAATCGCCTGCGCAATGCGGGTTTCTCGCAACTACCCGTGATGCACGAGGGCGAGCTGCTCGGCGTGGTGACCGAGGATGCGATCATGCAGTTTGTGTATGGCAAACCCAAGTTGATGAACGCGCCGGTTGCGGACGCCATGGAATCGGCGTTTATCAAACTCGACAAGTCAGAGAGCATGAACAACCTGGTCGCCATGCTGCGCGTGCAACCGTATGCGGCCATTTTGGACGGCGACGAATTCCTCGGCCTGATTACGCGTTCCGACGTACTGAATTATCTCCGGCGGCAGATGTAAGGACACAACATGGCTAGCAGCGACAACAAACGGGCTTTTGCTACTCGTACGATTCACGCCGGGCAAGAGCCGGACCCCAGTACCGGCGCCATCATGCAGCCGATTTATGCAACGTCGACCTACGTGCAGGCCAGTCCCGGCGTGCACCAGGGCTACGAGTATTCGCGCACGCAAAACCCGACCCGCATGGCCTATGAGCGTTGCATTGCGGACCTCGAGTCAGGATCAGACGGTTTCGCCTTCGCGTCCGGGATGGCGGCGACGGCCACGATTCTCGAAATCATTGACAGCGGCAGCCACGTCCTCGCGATGGACGATCTTTACGGCGGCACGCGGCGACTTTTCAGCGGCGTGCGCGAGCGTAGCGCCGGGCTTGAGTTCAGCTTCGTGGATTTGTCGGATCTTGATGCAACAGCAGCGGCTTTCAAAGACAACACGCGCATGGTCTGGATTGAGACGCCGACCAATCCGCTGCTGAAGATCGTCGACATAAAGGCGGTTGCCGACATCGCAAAACAACACGGGGCGATCGTTGTTGTCGATAACACGTTTGCGACGCCATGCCTGCAACGCCCACTCGAGTTCGGCGCCGATATCGTCGTGCACTCGGCAACCAAGTTCATTAACGGACACTCTGACATGGTGGGCGGCATTGTTGTCACTGCCGATGGCGCGCTGGCCGAACAGCTTGCTTACCTGCAAAACTCGATCGGTGCAGTATCCGGGCCGTTCGACAGTTTTCTCGCTTTGCGTGGTGTCAAAACCCTGGATGTTCGCATGCAGCGCCATTGCAAGAGCGCGATGAAGATCGCCGCCTGGCTGGAGGAGGATGCGCGCGTCGAAAGTGTGTTGTATCCGGGGTTGCCATCGCATCCGCAACACGAACTTGCGGCGCGGCAGATGGATGACTACGGCGGTATTGTTACCTTTTTTATAAAAGGCGATCTAAGCAGCGCGCGACTATTTCTTGAACGCTGCGAAGTGTTCTCGCTTGCGGAAAGCCTGGGTGGCGTTGAAAGCCTCGTCGATCACCCGGCGATCATGACGCATGCCAGCGTGCCTGAAGAAGAAAGGGCCAAACTCGGTATCAGCGATCAGTTGATACGTCTCTCGGTCGGTATCGAGGCAGTCGACGACCTGATCGCGGATCTGGATCAGGCGCTCCGCCCGTAGGTATTCCTCGGTACGGTAAGGGTCCGTTCCCTACGCGGAGCGGTCATTTGCTAACCGCACTGGCAACGATCGCGAATACTCGATGGGGTACTTCGAGGACAGTCGCCGGGAACCGAGTGGCAAGCAACTCTGCGTGGTCCGCGTCAAATCTACTGGCTGAGTCCGCGTCCAGGGCAGCAACGCCCGCACTCG
>CAZTQL010000127.1:0-5682 GCA_964615665.1 uncultured Woeseiaceae bacterium
ACATCGTTGTACTTCGCGACTGGTTAATGAAGGAGGTCGCCGACGGCGAGAATAATCGAACCTAAGGTTCGAACCTGTGACCCCTGCTTTCGGAGGGCAATTCCGAAGTCAAAACTAAGCGCAACCGAGCTCGACCGCAGCAACATCTACCCCAGAAAACCTAATATTGACGATTATCCCGGCAAATTCCCGGCAAAATGGTCCTAACAACGAAGGTACGTTGGGCGTTGCTACGATGTGTGTCGGACTGGGGCAGGGCATTACTGCGGTAATTGCGCCTCTGTAGTCACGTTCGATGACTCTTCATATTCATTGACAGGCATATCTGGTGCTACTGTTCTGCTGAGCGTAATATGCCCTATTACCTTAAAGTGACCTGCTGCAGGGACAATAAATATCAGTCAATGCTGCACGCGGTTTGCGGACGACAGTGAGAGAGCTAAGTGGAAGCCATTCCTTTTGAGGCATATCTATTACCTGCGCTGCTCGCACCTATTTTTCTGGCTTGGGGTGCAAATCGCTTTGTAGATGGAGCATCTGCTTTATCGTTTAACCTGGGCATGTCGCCTCTGCTGGTAGGTGTTTTGGTGATGGGTTTTGGAACTTCATTACCCGAACTGTTGGTATCGCTGTTTTCATCTGCTATGGGCAACTCCGGACTATCTCTGGGTAATGCTTATGGCTCCAACATAATTAATATTGGCGTCGTATTGGGTTTGGCTGCTGTCATGAGTCCGGTGATCGTTCAGAATCATGTGGTAAGGCGGGAGTTGCCGTTACTGATCTTGGCCACGGCTATAACAGCCTTTCTTGTAATGGATTTTGAGCTGTCGCGCGGTGATGGATTGACGCTGCTGGCTCTATTCGTGGTGTTGGCGGTTTATCTTATCCGGGCGTCCATGCGCGAGTCTCCCAAGCAAGAGGACTCCAGCCTTCAGAACAAACTCGAGAAGCGCACCATACCCCTGGGCAAGAGCATTAACTATCTGGTTGTTGGCCTGGCCGTTATCACACTATGTTCTGCCGCACTGGTTTGGAGTGCGAGAGGTATTGTCACCAATCTAGGGGTGAGTGAACTGGTCGTGGGCGTGACTATACTTGCGCTGGGAACCTCCCTGCCCGAACTGGTTGTGATTGTTATAGCCGCCAAGCGTGGGGAGCACGAGCTGGCCCTGGGTAATGTGATCGGCTCAAACTTGTTTAATACCTTAGCTGTGGTCGGTACCGCTGGCCTTATAGCGCCCGCTGTGTTGGATGCCGAACTAGTAACCCGAGATCTGCCTGTGATGTTTGCCTTTACCGGAGCGCTTGTTGTAATGGCATATGGATGGGGCCGCCGCACAGGTGTGATCAATAAAGCAGAAGGTGGTGTGCTGTTGCTGGCCGTTGCATGCTACTTGGCCTACCTCGTTTACTCGACTCCCATCTTTGCGTGATAACAGTTAGCGAAATAAGTAGGGGACAGACCCCGTTAGGGGTCTGTCCCCTTTTGTTGGGGTCTGTCCCCTTTTGTTCTGGCCCGTTGCCGGCCAAGGGATGCCGCTTAAGAACTCTATGCTTCTGCGTCCGCTCCTAAATCGAGCAGGGTGAGAACTCGCGTGCGTTACGGACTGACGCGTTTTAAGTGGCGGTCGAAAAAGTCCAGCATCTTGTTAAACGAAAACCGTGTCTGCGAAAGATTGTCCAGGTCCCAAGCGTGGCTGGCACCCGGCAACGTCACGAGTTCAAAGTTCTTGCCGTCACGAATCAGGCGGCTAGCGAGGTCGAGCGAATCACCGTAAAGGACGACGACGTCGGCGTTGCCATGAATTATCATCAACGGGTCCTCAAGTCCCTTTGTATGCTGCTGTGCTGCTTGACGCGCATAGCGCTCGAAGCTGTCGTGTACTGTCCGTCCGAGAGTCCACATCTGACCGGGGTAGGCGTGCCAGACATTCGATGCCGGTGCTCCGGCAATGCCAGCCGCATACAGGCCAGGCTTCTTAAACAGTGACATCAAGGTCATCAGGCCACCGTAACTCGATCCCCAAATTCCAACGCGTTCCGGGTCGGCGTATCCTTCCGCCACCAAGTAGCGTACGCCACTCTCAAGATCATCGATGTCAATATTGCCGTACAGGCCTTTAACCAGCCTTTGACGATGGACCTTCCCCTGCCCCCAACTGCCGGCGACATTCACGTTAAGAACGATGTAACCGCGGTTCGCCAAAATTTGATCGAGTCCCCACGTCGGGTGGGAGGTGCGCCCGCCCCATTGCTGGCGTACTGAATCTGAATAGACAGATCCCACAATCATCGGGTAGCGCCGATTCTCGTCAAAATTCGGTGGAAGGGTCACGCGCGCGACCAACTCACTGCCATCAACGTGGCTCGCGAATTTCGGATAACGCGTCTCCGCCCAGGCATAACTTGAAAATTCGACAAGCGGCGAGTTTGTTATTCGAGTCTCACTAACCTCCCCGGCAAGGCTCGTCTGGTAGAGATCCGGCGGCGACGTATCGTTTGAGATGATGTCTGCCGCCTGCTGGAAGTCTGGCGAAAAAACCGCTGTATGTGTACCGGATAAACGACCGACCTGTTCAACCGCACCGCCGGCAAGCGGAACACGATACAGCTGCCGTTCGCCCACGTGAGAGCGATTGGCGAGAAAATAGACGCGCCGATTCGCCGCATCGACTGTAAAGCCGGCGACCTCCCATTCCCCACTGGTTAACCCACGCGGTTTAGCGCGCGGACTTTGTTTGTGATACAGGTGATACCAGCCGTTCCGGTCACTCAAGATTATTAGGCCACGATCATCCGGAGCCCACGCGGCCGACCAGGCAGGATTCACTTGGCGGCTTTCTTTCTCGGTGTAGAACAACGTCGCCGCGCCACTCACCGTGTCATAGGTGCGGATTGAACGGTTCTCGAGGAAAAAATCGCTGCTATCGACCATCAGCGACTTGCCGCTTGACGACCAGGCCACGGTATAGACAGGATGCTCTGCAGGGTGTTCGAGCCAGCGAAGTTCCCCTGACTCGATCTCGACGATGCCGATTCGTCGGCGCGTCGTCTGGTCGCCGGGAAACGCTCGTGTCAAAGCCAGCGCTCTGTTCTCTCCGTTTGCGTAGTACGGAAATTCACGATATGGAACGCTGCTGTCGTCAGCGAGCACGATAGCTAGACGCTGACCATCCGCAGACCAAGTATAATGCTCGACGTATTGACGCTTGAAGTCCCTACTGACAACTCGTTTGCCTGCCTCTGCCGGGTCACTCGCATCGATTTCCCCAATCCAAAGTTCGCCATCGCGGACAAACGCCAGATGGCCTGCCGATGATACCGATAGTTGAGTTTCCACGGCCGCGGTCTCGGTCAGTCTCCGTAGTATCCCCGCCGCCGTTTGATGATATAGATCACCACGGAGCGTATAGATAAACCCTCCGTCATTGTCCCACGCGAATTGCGTAATTCCGCGCGCACCTTCCTTTGTCCGTGAACTGCCCGCTAGTGACGTCCGACGCTCGAGTGAACCGGAATCGAGGTCGTAAGACCAGATGTCCCGGAAATCATAACCCTCGTCATTCCATAGAAAAGCAACCGTTCGACCGTCGCCTCGCCAGGCCGGCGCAGTAGGAGATGTGCCGGGGAGATGCGGAAGCGTATAGAAACTCTCGATACTGAAATCGGCTTCGCCCGCCGATACCGCAGCTTGTGCTGGCACAACCATCAGTTGTATCCACAGCAACAGCAGTCCCAGCAGTTTAGGTAGCCACTTTGTCATCCTCGAACGCTAACTGATAATTCAGAAAATTCCAACAAAATTAGTACGGTCGAATTAACGGGAGGCACATCTAGCCTGTACAGTATGAACCTGCCACCAAGTTGATGGAGCTCGGTATGCCAATTTTCAGGCGTCACTTCCCCGCAACTATTCTCGTCACAGCGATCTTTTACATGAGTACTTGCAGCTCGGTTTCGGCGAGTGCCGGTCACGACGACCTCGTACAGCTATTCAAGGACTGGCGTGCTTTCGAGTCTCCACCGCTCGCTGACGGTGCGCCCGATTATTCGAGTGGCTGTTTCGAGCAACGGCAGGGCGAATACCATGACCTTCGTGAGCGACTCACGACTTTTGACATCGGCTCCTGGTCCATTCCTGAACAAGTCGACTGGCATCTCATCCGCGCGGAAATGAACGGTTACGACTTCAATCGACGCATTCTAAAGCCCTGGGCTCGCGACCCGGCGTTCTACGATTCGATCTGGATGTCGCGTAGCGACGTGCCCGCTCATGAAGGCCCGACGCACCATGCTGTTGTTGAAGTGTGGACCTATGCATTTCCGCTGTCGCATGACGCGCGTCAGCGACTGCTCGATGAACTGGACGCAATCCCGCCCTTACTGGAACAAGCACGCAGCAACCTTACCGGTAATGCTCGCGATTTATGGGTGACCGGTATTCGGGACATTCGGCGCGACGTAAATGAGTTGAACCAGTTGCGCGAGATGCTCGGCGATTCGATTGACGATGAGCTGGATACGGCTATTGTCAATGTTCGCACGGCTACCGTCGAGCTCGTGACCTGGCTTGAGGAGCAGGCGGCATCCAAGACCGGCCCGTCTGGTATCGGCAAAGACAACTACACCTGGTATCAGCAAAACGTACACCTGGTGCCGCTGACCTGGGAGGACGAGGTTCGCCTGCTGCAACGTGAGCTGGACCGTGCCTGGTCGTCTTTGAAACTTGAAGAACAGCGCAATCGCGACCTGCCTCCGATTCAGGTTGCTGGCACGCCGGAAGAATACGATGCGCTCGCAAATGACGCTGTTGACCGAATCATGAAGTTTTTGCGCGAGAAAGACATTGTCACGGTAGAGGACTACATGAGGCCGGTGCTGGAAGCGCATAAGGGTTCCTACGTCGATCCGGAGGCGCGCAATTTCTTTTTGATTACCGCGCACTACGACCCGGCCCCGCTGTTCACGCATTTCTACCACTGGTTTGAACTAGCGCGCATGGACCTTGAGCCGCATCCGAGCCCGGTACGTCAGGGTGCGCTACTCTACAACATTTTCGACAGTCGAAATGAAGGCATCGCAACCGGCGTCGAGGAAATGTTTATGCATGCCGGCTTGTATGACGACAGTCCGCGATCGCGCGAACTGGTCTGGATTCTTCTGGCACAGCGCGCGGCGCGCGGACTCGGCTCGCTGTATGCACACGCCAATGAAATGACGATGGAGGAGGCAGGAGGTGTCCACATGGCGGGCACGCCGCGCGGTTGGATGCGAACGGAGAAAGAGTTGCTAATATTCGAGCAACATCTTTATCTCCGCCAGCCGGGTTACGGTACGAGCTACGTAACCGGCAAATACCTGCTCGAACGGACACTGGCTGACTATGCGAAAATTGTCGAGGCACGCGGTGATGAATTTCAAATGAAAGACTTCTTCGATCGGCTTAACGCAATTGACAGCATTCCGGTCTCTCTTGCGCGCTGGGAGTTGACCGGTTCGGGCGATCGGATAACGCCCGCGGACGAGTGATGCAGCATCGCGGTTACGAATACAAACGGACGGATTCGGCGAAAAGAACGTCATTTCCTAGAATATTTGCCCGTCTATGGAACAGGGGAAAGTCTAATGGCGCGCCCGACAGGATTCGAACCTGTGACCCCTGCCTTCGGAGGGCAGTAC
>CAZTQL010000128.1:0-5588 GCA_964615665.1 uncultured Woeseiaceae bacterium
GCCTTGCAACCGTGCTCAAGGCAAGCCGCATTGTTGTAATGGATCAAGGGGAAATCGTCGACATCGGCTCACACGACGAGCTGGTCAAACGCGATTCACTGTATGCCCGTCTCGCGGCCCTGCAGTTCGGCTCAGCCTGATCCGAATCCGCATGCATTTTAATCGGTCCCTCTTCGAAGACGCTGTCGATATCCCGCTTTGGCTCGAAGCCGATCGGGCGACTCCGTATGCAGTTCGCGTTAGTCGCGACCGCCAATCTGAAATAAGTCATCCCAACTCGACGCAACTGGATCAAGTGCGGGCGTGGTGGGACGCTATGCAGCCGAGCCCCTCAACCGGCGCCAAACTTGACCACGGTCGGCACCTCGTTGGGTTTGCGACCATCTTTATGGGAGCCGTTGCAGGCGTTGGGCTCGCCGCTGCAGCGCTGCACTACGATGGCACTCATCCCGTTAACGCGGTCACGGTCTTTTCGCTGTTCGCAGGAATGCAGCTCCTGCTCATCGCCATCACGATGCTGTTGCTACCCAACAACGTACCCGGCCTGCGTGTCATTCAGGGCTTCTTGGTTCAAGCCAACCCCGGCGCCTTTGTCGCTGCCGTCTACGGGCGCATCGCAGGGCCGCAGTTGCCGGAGTCCGCGAAAGCACTGTTCACGTGGCGCGTTGGCCGCGCGGCAGCCGGTCGCTTTGCAAAGTGGCAGTTATTGCACTGGTCGCAGGCAGCAGCGATTGCTTTCAACATCGCCGCGCTGGTCACAGCACTCGCGCTGGTCACGTTCACGGATCTCGCCTTCGGCTGGAGCACCACCCTGCACGTGTCAGGTGACGAGCTGTCCCGTTGGATCAGCATAATCGCCACGCCGTGGGCCGAGCTCATGCCCGCAGCTGTACCCGACGCCACGATGATCGAGGCATCGCGTTTCTTTCGTTTGGAGAGCTCTGCCGCTACGCTCGGCGCGCCGGAGTCCTACACGGGCTGGTGGCCGTTCCTCATGGTATCAATGCTCGTCTACGGCCTGTTACCGCGGGTCGCGTTGTGGATATTTGCCAGCTTGCGGCTGCGCGCGGCGACACGGGCTTTGCTGTTGGAAGACGCGCAAGTTACCGCACTGCTGGACCGCATGGCTTCGCCGGCACTCACCACCGCCGCGCAGGTCGACGAAAACCCGCACCGCTTGAAAGCCGCGCCGAAACAAACGCACCGGCTCGACACCGATGCGCCGACTGCAGCACTGATTTGGTCCGATGCCATCGACGGGTCCCAAGCGCAACAGCGCGCCCAGCGGATACTCGGCCTGGGGCTCTCGGCAGAACCACTTAGCGCGGGTGGCGGCGCATCACTTGCCGAGGATGCCGCGGTCATAGACTCATTGGCAGATGGCGCGCCGCGCCAAATAATCGTGTTTGTACGTGCCTACGAGCCCCCGCTGCTCGAGCTCATGGACAGCCTGACACGCCTGCGCAAGCGCCTCGGACCGCAGGCATCGATCATCATTCACCCCGTACCCGAAGCCGGTACCGAGCTCGTCCCTGCTGATGTCGAAACGTGGCATCGAAGCATCGCCGCGCGGCGCGACCCGCTAACCTATGTCGAGTCCGGCGCGTGAGCACCGTGCCGAAGTTTGCCGTCGTCGGTCATCCCAACAAAGGCAAGAGCAGCATCGTGGCAACGCTCGCCGAGGACGACTCAATTGCCATATCGAGTGACCCCGGCACGACCACACGGGCACGCATTTTTCCGATGCGCGTAGATGGTGAGCCAGTTTACGAGTTGATCGACACACCCGGCTTTCAGCGTGCGCGTGAAGTACTGACATGGTTGCAGGCCCACGATCGCGGCGCCGAGTCCCACGCAGCACTATTGCGCCAGTTCGTCGAGGCGCATCGCGCAGACGAGCGCTTTCGTGACGAATGTGAGTTGCTGACGCCGATCCTCGCCGGGGCTGGCATCCTTTACGTCGTCGACGGCGCCCACCCTTATAGTCGCGAGTACGAGGCAGAGATGGAAATCCTGCGCTGGACAGGTCAACCACGCATGGCGCTGATCAATCTCATCGGTAGTGGCGACCACGTCGAGGAATGGCGACGCGCGGTGGATCAGTTCTTCGCGATCGTCCGTGTGTTTGATGCGCTGCGCGCCGACTTCAGCAAGCGCATTGATTTGCTGCGAGCTTTCGGCGAACTGCATGAACCCTGGGTACCGGCGCTACGGCAGGCGACAGATATTCTGGTTGCCGAACGCCAGCGGCGCAGAGACCGCGCGGCTCTGGAAATCGCCGATCTGCTTACGTATTCCCTGACGTTGACGCGCAAAGCGCGCATCCATGGCGACCAGGTGGACCCCACTTTGGCGGAGCGACTGAGCGGCGAACTCAAAGACGCAATTCGAGAACGAGAGCGACGTACACGCCGCACCGTACAGGAAATTTATCAACACGCTCACGTGCAGCTCGAAGAGACTCAGAACGACATTCTCGTCGAGGATGTATTTTCGAAACGCATCTTCAGTCTGTTCGGGCTTTCCGCTACGCAGCTGGCGATCAGCGGTGCGGCCTCGGGTGCCGCGGTCGGCGGCGGCGTGGACCTGATCTTCGGCGGGATGTCGCTCGGCGTCGCCGCCGCCATCGGCGCGGCGATTGGAACGGGCGGCGCGCTACTCGGCGCCAATAAGATGGCCAAGGTGAAAGTACTCGGGGCACCGCTCGGCGGCTCGGAGTTACAGGTCGGACCTATTGCCGACATGAACTTTCCCTGGGTGCTGCTCGGCCGCGCCATGCTGCATCACGGGCTCGTTGCAGAGCGGAATCATGCTCGTCGTGAAAAACTGGTCATCGACTCATCCGCAGGCACACATCTGACCGACGACATTGACAGCGGTCAACGCCGTCAGCTTGAGCGCTGTTTTACCGCCCTGCGCAAGGACCGCGAGCTCGACGCCGACATGCGCCAGCTACTGATCGATGCAATAGCCACTTTATTGGACGACAGTGCCTAACCCGGCATAAGGTCAGTAGCAGTATTGGCGATGACATATACGCCAACGATAATCAGAA
Organism: uncultured Woeseiaceae bacterium; assembly: GCA_964615665.1. Taxonomy (GTDB): domain Bacteria; phylum Pseudomonadota; class Gammaproteobacteria; order Steroidobacterales; family Woeseiaceae; genus UBA1847. Next base: position 3,056 of record CAZTQL010000128.1, read on the forward strand.
TAAAAGGCATGACGCGGTGCGCGTAGCGGTCGATGCGTTCACAAAGCACAGGATGTCGAACCGCGTAAATCCCGACGCACACGAAAATGAAAGCCATTGCAGCAATAGTGACGATGGCCAGAATATCGGCGGACGGCGCGGAGTCGATAAATAAGACACCAAATATGACAACGGTATCGGTTCCATTGCCGAGCTGACTTCCCAGTGTAGTTACGAAGACTTTCTGAGCACCATCGACCGATTCTTCGCTGGCTTCTGTCTCTTTCGCATTGCCACGTCGCAATTTAATGAGCTCAATGATGCCCATTGAAATAGGCACAACCCCGAGTAAGCCGAGGTACTGAACCGGCACGACATTTGCGGCCTTGCCGATCCACCAACCGACGCACGCGAGAATCAGCGTGCAAGCAATAAAACCCGCGACAACGTTCACGGTTTGTTTTCGGTAACGAGCCAACAACGCGACCAGCAGAATGAAATTATCTAAATTGGTCGCCGCATAGGCGCCGGCAGCAACCGGAATGATTGCGATTATGCTATTCATTTTGCGTCTCAGATCACCGGAATTCGATAATAATGACAGTCGGCAGACGCATCCTTTAAACCGTTATAGCTGGCGCTCAGGCCCGATCTTCAGAAACCAGGCGTTGAACTTGCGATACCATGTTGCCAGCGGCTCGGACGTCTCCACAACCTCAACACCGTCAATCGTCGCGTGCCAGCGCAGGCGTCCATCCTCATTCAGCTTCACTCGATAGGTCCAGTCTCCGAGGCGTGCAAGCAGCTGGTCCGCGAGGCCACCCACCATTTCGGCTGATGTCACCACTATGCCCATCTCTGAATTTATCTCGATAGATCGTGGATCCAGGTTCAGCGAGCCTGCGAACATGCGCTCACGATCGAATATCATCGCCTTCGTGTGCATGGTCATCGCCTCCGCTTGTGTGCCGCCCTCGCCGGCATCAGTAACGGCGTTTGCTCGGGCCTCGTACAATTCCACGCCGGCCCTGATCAGGTCTTTGCGATATTTTGCATACCCTGAATGCACCGACGTGTGGTTGTTCGCCGCAAGCGAGTTCGTGATGATCATTACCTTTACCCCTTTGGCTGCAATGGAACTCCAAAACTCGACTCCACTATCGCCCGGCACGAAGTACGGGCTCAGCACGATAACCTCCGTGGTCGCTTCTTCCACGATATCCGCCATAGCCTGTACCAAGACCATATGTTCCTGTGAGATTTCGTTGACCAGTTTGTCGGGATCGTCAGTCAGCACAATGGCATCGGCCGAAAACAGTGGCATCTCGTTATTGTCGAAGCTGCGCATCAGGTCCGAGTCAACCGCATCGCGGTAAATTTCCCGTGCTTCCTCCAGAAATACGAGATCAATTTCGGCCTCTAATTCCGCAACATCCTGTTCGCTGAACTTCCCGATGACCGCCTCGGCCGGCACCGCGCGTTCGTGGTTCCAGAATGCATCGAACTCATCGGACACCTCGGCTGCGATAGGCCCCAGTGCAACAATATCGAAATCCCTGAACTCGCCCTCCCTGTTTAACTCGAAATACTCGTCCGCAATGTTGCGCCCGCCGACGATCGCCACCTGGTTGTCGACGATGAATGATTTATTGTGCATGCGTCGATTGGCGCGCTTGAAGTCGCCCAGGTAATTGAAAGTGCCGACACCCGATCTGGAGATTGGATTAAACAGGCGCAGCTCTATGTTGGGATGGCCGTCGATGATAGCCAGGTCCTCATCCTCAACGGACGTAAAGATATCGTCGAGTAGAAATCGAACCCGCACGCCGCGATCGGCTGCAGTAAGCAATGCCGCGGCGAACACGTAGCCGGCTGCGTCTGTCTTCATCAGAAAGTACTGCGCATCGATCGTCTTTTCTGCCGACTCGATCAGACGCAGTCTTGCGCCGAGTGCATCCGAGCCGCTGACCAATGGATAAAAACCGGAGGGGCCAGGATTCGTTGCCAGCCACTCGTCTACTCCACGTTTGAGCGTAGTATCCTCGTTCGGATCAATGGCGACGCTGGCAACGCGCGGATAGTCAAAGTCTACCGTCGCACATCCGCTAAGAACAAACAGGGCAAGCAGAAAAACTAAATATTTAAGTCGCATGTCAGCCTACAACTCCTTCCCGGGTTAAGTGGCAGCAGGTTGTTCGTCGTCCTGGACGCCGAATATTCCAAGCTATATGCCCCATATATCGATCAAAAGACCCGCAATACTGAGCCAATGACCGGACCAGTATAACGAATGAGATTTGCGAAACCATTGGCGCATTGTACCGCCTTTCCACTAAAGGTGAGCAGCTGCGGCGACCCGAACGAGATATGCAGAAAACCGGATAGAGACCCGATGAGCGCTATCACACGCTGAAACTTCGAATGGGGAATGGTGCCCAGGGCGGGACTTGAACCCGCACTTCCTTTCGGAAAACGGATTTTAAGTCTGCTAAAGCCGCAAACAAGCACAAGTCCACGCAATAGAGGTCAACAAATTCAACGTGTTAGTTGTCTG
>CAZTQL010000129.1:0-5583 GCA_964615665.1 uncultured Woeseiaceae bacterium
CCATCTGCGCCGCACCCGTGATCATGTTCTTCACGTAATCCGCGTGTCCCGGGCAGTCAACGTGGGCGTAGTGACGGTTGTCACTCTCGTACTCCACGTGCGCGGTCGCAATCGTGATACCACGCTCACGCTCTTCCGGGGCGTTATCAATCTGGTCGTAACCCTTGACCTCGCCGCCGTGCTTCTCAGCCATAACCTTGGTCAGCGCCGCCGTCAGCGTCGTCTTACCATGGTCTACGTGACCAATCGTGCCTACGTTTACGTGCGGCTTTGTTCTCTCAAATTTCTCTTTAGACATTGCCCTATTCCCGGGTTAGTTATCTTTCGCGGCGAATACCGCAGCAATTCGACGTTCCTACGACGCCTTCTTCATTACGAGATCCGCGACATTCTGCGGTACTTCTGCATACTTTTGAAACTCCATCGAGTACACGGCTCTGCCCTGACTCATGGAGCGCAAGTCCGTCGAGTAACCGAACATCTCGGACAACGGCACTTCTGCACGAATCGTCTTGCCCGCAGGCGTATCGTCCATGCCTTGTGGCAGACCGCGGCGGCGATTCAAATCACCCATCACGTCTCCCATGTATTCTTCGGGTGTCACGACCTCGACCTTCATGATCGGCTCAAGTAACACCGGATCGGCTTTCGTTGCACCCTCGCGAAAACCCATGCTACCAGCGATCTTGAAAGCCATCTCACTTGAATCAACGTCGTGATACGAACCGTCATACAGCGTCACTTTGCAGTCTACCACCGGGTAGCCGGCAACCACGCCGTTCTCCATCTGATCCTTGATGCCGCGATCTACGGCTGGAATGTACTCCTTCGGTACCGAGCCGCCAGTAATTTCGTTGACGAACTCATAGCCGGCGCCCGGCTCCAGCGGCTCGATGCGCAGGTAGACATGGCCATACTGGCCGCGACCGCCCGACTGTCGCACGAACTTGCCTTCCTGCTCAACGCGCTTGCGCAGCGTCTCACGGTAGGCAACTTGCGGCTTGCCGACATTGGCATCGACGCTGAACTCGCGACGCATACGGTCAACGATAATATCGAGGTGCAGTTCACCCATACCCGAAATAATCGTCTGGTTCGTTTCTTCGTCGGTATGCATGCGAAACGAAGGATCTTCCTTCGCAAGCTTCTGCAGCGCATGACCCATCTTGTCCTGATCGACTTTGGTCTTTGGCTCAACGGCGACCGAGATCACCGGCTCCGGAAACTCCATGCGCTCGAGCATCACCGGATGCTTGAGGTCGCAAAGCGTGTCACCGGTGGTGACGTCCTTGAGCCCGACGGCTGCGGCAATATCGCCGGCAAACACTTCCTTGATTTCTTTGCGATCGTTCGAGTGCATCTGCAAAATGCGGCCGATACGCTCTTTCTTACTCTTAATCGGGTTGTAAATCGTATCGCCGGAATTCAGCACCCCGGAATACACACGGAAGAACGTCAGATTGCCGACAAACGTGTCGTTGGCGATCTTGAATGCCAGTGCCGCAAACGGCTCATTGTCGGCGGCCGATCGCACCTCCTCGGTGCCATCGTCGAGTTGCCCGATGATCGCGGGTACGTCGATTGGCGACGGCATGAAATCGATGACAGCGTCCAGCATCGCCTGCACGCCCTTGTTCTTGAACGCCGAGCCGCACATGGTGACGACAACCTCGCCGGTTAACGTACGCGCTCGCAGACCCCGGCGAATTTCCGATTCTGTCAGTTCGCCAGACTCGAGAAACTTGTTTAGCAACTCCTCGTCGCCTTCGGCGGCTGCCTCGACCATTTTTTCGCGCCAAAATTCCGCTTCGGCACTAAGCTCTTCAGGAATGTCTCGTGCCTCATAGGTCGTGCCCATGTTGCCCTCATCCCAGTAGATCGCGCGCCTGCCGATCAGATCGATTACGCCTTCGAATTTTTCTTCAGCGCCGATCGGCAATTGTGCGGGCACAGGATTTGCGCCGAGGCGCTCTTTGACCTGTTCCACGACACGCAAGAAATCGGCGCCTGCCCGATCCATCTTGTTGACAAAAATCATTCGCGGAATATCGTATTTATTGCCTTGACGCCAGACGGTTTCCGTCTGTGGCTCAACTCCGCCGACAGCACACAGCACGGTAACCGCACCATCGAGGATTCTCAGGCTACGCTCGACTTCGATCGTGAAGTCCACGTGGCCGGGCGTATCGATAATATTAATTCGATGCTCGTCGAACTGCTTATCCATGCCCTTCCAGAAGCACGTCGTCGCCGCGGATGTGATTGTGATGCCGCGCTCCTGTTCCTGCTCCATCCAGTCCATGACGGCAGCACCGTCGTGCACCTCACCGATCTTATGGGAAACACCGGTATAGAAAAGGACGCGTTCGGTAGTCGTAGTTTTGCCCGCGTCAATATGGGCCATGATGCCTATATTGCGGTAACGCTCGATTGGAGTTGTACGGGCCACGACAAAGCCGTCTACCAGCGGTAGTGCGAGAACGCTTTGTTGGCTTCCGCCATACGGTGCGTATCTTCTTTCTTCTTAACGGCGGTGCCACGGTTATCGGCGGCATCGAGCAACTCATGCGCGAGGCGATGTGCCATCGATTTTTCGTTGCGCTTCCTGGCAGCCTCAATCACCCAACGCATGGCCAGTGTCTGCCGGCGCGCGGGGCGCACTTCAACAGGTACCTGGTAGGTAGCACCACCAACACGGCGTGACTTCACCTCCACAACGGGCTTCACGTTTTCGAGCGCGGTCTCGAGTAGCTCGAGGGCCTTGTCGCCGGTCTGCGTCTGCCGATCTGCGATACGGTCCAGCGCGCCGTAAATGATGCGCTCGGCGACAGATTTTTTGCCGTCATTCATGATCATGTTCATGAATTTCGCCAGCAGGTCACTACCGTACTTGGGATCGGGCAGAATCGTGCGCTTCGGTGCCTGTGTTCTTCTTGACATTGTTTCTCTCTAGGTTCGATTGTCGCCCGCAAGGCGGGCTCCTACGACAGATTGTAGTTCTCTTAGGATTTAGGCCGCTTGGTGCCGTATTTGGACCGACCTTGCCGACGGTCAGCGACTCCGGAGCAATCAAGCGTGCCGCGCACCGTGTGGTAACGAACACCCGGCAGGTCCTTGACGCGACCGCCGCGAATCAGCACCACGCTGTGCTCCTGCAAATTATGGCCTTCGCCACCGATATAGCTGGTCACTTCAAAGCCGTTCGTCAGTCGGACACGCGCAACTTTTCGCATCGCCGAGTTCGGCTTCTTCGGTGTAGTCGTATAGACACGTGTACACACGCCGCGCTTTTGCGGGCTGGCATCCAGTGCCGGTACCGTGCTTTTCACGCGCTTGGTGACGCGCGCATTACGAACTAGTTGGTTTACTGTGGCCATGGGCCTTCACTCTTTATAGTTGTCTGTTAAAAAAAGTCTTTCCGGTTGCTCTGCGCCTTAGTAAACGCGCGCACCCGACACCCGAACTCCGAGAGTTCAGTGGCCGGGGAAATCAGCGCCCGCCCAATGGCGTGCGCTAAAGTAGTTCGGGGCTCGTCTATCGACGGGCCCCGAGGTTAAGGGCGGGCATTTTAGTGATGCCTGCGAGCCACTGTCAAGCAAGTATCAGCCGCTGCCCGCCAAGACCGCTAAGTCCTTGTTTTTATTAAGCGGCCCCTGTTTGCTCACTATCGACGCCGGCAGCCTCGGACGCTTCTGCCGCAACCGCGTCATCGGCATCATCCTCAGTGTCTGGTTCAACCTCCGGTTCAACCTTCATCAGCGCCTTCTCCGCCAACTGCGTCTCCTCGAGCTCTCTGAGTTGATCCGCCAGGTCCTGCTCCCGCGTACGCCGGCGCTCCGCATGGTGCGCAAAACCGGTGCCGGCAGGGATCAGACGACCAACGATAACGTTCTCCTTGAGACCACGAAGCTCGTCTCGCAGACCACGTACGGAAGCCTCGGTCAGAACTCGTGTTGTCTCCTGGAAGGAGGCCGCAGAGATAAACGACTCGGTCGCCAGTGAGGCTTTCGTAATGCCAAGCAGAACGGGGTCGATTGTCAGTTGCTCTTTGCCCTGCACTGCCAGCTGCTCATTTTCTTCGAAGTAGCGTGCCTTGTCGATCTGCTCGCCGCGCAGGAAGCTGCTGTCACCCGCCGTCGCGACGATGACCTTGCGCAGCATCTGACGAATAATGACCTCGATGTGCTTGTCATTGATCTTCACACCCTGCAGGCGATAGACGTCCTGGATCTCACGCACCAGGTAATCGGCAAGATTCTCAACGCCCTGCAAGCGCAGGATGTCATGTGGGTTCGGCTCACCATCAGCGATGATTTCGCCGCGTGTTACCTGTTCGCCCTCAAACACATTGAGATGTCGCCACTTGGGAATCAGCTCTTCATAGCCATCCGTCTCACCCGTAATTACGAGGCGACGCTTACCCTTGGTTTCCTTACCAAAGCTCACCGTACCGGTATGCTCTGCCATGATCGCCGTCTCTTTCGGCTTACGAGCCTCGAAGAGGTCGGCAACGCGCGGCAAGCCACCGGTGATGTCACGAGTCTTCGAAGACGCATGCGGGATACGAGCAATGATGTCGCCCACCGATACGGCAGCGCCGTCCTCCATTGACACAATAGCGCCGACCTGCAGCGCGTACACGGCCGGAATCTCGGTGTTGGCGAAGCAAATATCGTTACCTTCGTCGTCGACCAGTTTGGCCACCGGGCGCAGGTCCTTGCCGGAGCCTGCGCGACTTTTCGGATCCAGTACGACAATGCTGGTCAAGCCGGTCATTGGATCCTCCTGCTCGTCAACCGTAACGCTGTCGATGAAGTCCTCGAACTTGATCTTGCCTTCGACTTCTGTGACCACGGGGTGCGTATGCGGATCCCAAGCCGCAACAACCTGACCCTGCTTGACCTCGTCATTGTCCTGAATCGTGATGGTCGCGCCATAAGGCACTTTGTAACGCTCACGCTCGCGACCAAGCTCGTTAACCACTGAAATCTCACCGGATCGCGACACCGCCACGAGGTAGCCCTTGTGGTGTGCCACCGTCTTGATATTGACCAGCCTGGCTGTGCCGTTCGACTTGATCTCGATATTTTTCCTTGTAACAGAACGCGATGCGGCGCCACCAATATGGAACGTGCGCATCGTCAGCTGTGTACCCGGCTCACCGATCGATTGCGCAGCGATAACGCCGACAGCTTCGCCAATGTTAATGCGCTTGCCACGCGCCAGGTCACGGCCGTAGCACTGCGAACAAACGCCATAACGAATTTCGCAAGTGATCGGCGAGCGCACCAAAACGTGGTCAATCGACAGCTCTTCGAGGCGCAGTACCGTTGCTTCATCAAGCATGGTGCCCGCATCGAAAGCCACTTTGTCAGTGCCCGGAATCAGTACCGGCTCTGCGAGCACACGACCAAGAACACGCTCGGCGAGCGGCTCGACAATATCGCCACCCTCGACGACCGGCGCCATCGCAACGCCATTGCGGGTTTCGCAATCGACTTCGGTGACCACCAGATCCTGCGCTACGTCAACGAGTCGGCGTGTCAGGTAACCGGAGTTAGCGGTTTTCAGTGCCGTATCGGC
>CAZTQL010000130.1:0-5543 GCA_964615665.1 uncultured Woeseiaceae bacterium
TCTATCCAGCTGAGCTACGGGCGCATTGTTCATTGCGAGCTAGTTGACCTTCCGATCGTGCCCTTCCCAGAAAGGTTCCCGCAACTCGCGCTTCAGGACTTTTCCTGGGCCTGACTTCGGCAATTCCTCGGCCGACAATGTTATCGCCTTTGGTGTCTTATAGCCCGCGATATGTTCGCGGCAGAAGGTGATTAACTCCTCAGCGGTCACATCGTTGCGCGGCACAACGACCGCGTGTACAGCCTCGCCCCAGGCCTCGTCCGGCACGCCGAATACAGCCGCTTCCAGTACGCCCGGGTGTTTGTAGAGCGCCTCCTCCACCTCAGTGCAGTAGACGTTTTCGCCACCACTGACAATCATGTCCTTGGCACGATCGACGAGGAACACAAAGCCCTCATCGTCCATGTAACCCACATCACCGGATCGGTACCAGCCGTCCCGCAATACCTCCGCTGTTTGCTCCGGCTTGTTCCAGTAACCGTTCATGATATTGGGGCCACGCGCTGCGAGTTCACCGACCTGGCCTGTCGGCAACTCGTTGCCCGCCTCGTCAATAATCTTCACCTGTACGCCGATCAGCGATTGTCCGCAGGAACGGCCGCGATCGACGTCCAACAAGTCCTGTTCGTTGCGCAGCCCAGTGACCAGCGGCGAGGCTTCTGTCATGCCATACAGGTGCACGAATTCTGCGTTCGGAAACGCTGCTGCCGCGCGTCGCACAACTTCGGTGGCAATCGGTGAGCCACCATGCGCGACGATCTGCACCGAGCTAACATCGCGCGGTTTAGCGTGTTGCACTTCCGCAATGGCTGCAATCATCGCCGGCACTCCCAGCGTGTACGCGACTTTGTGTTTTTCAATGAGATCAAGGGCAGTGTTCGGGTCGAAGACCTTAAGTGGAATCTGGCAGGCGCCCGTCCAGATGGCACCGAGAATACTGTTGGAGCCGGCAGCATGAAACATCGGTGCCATGACCAGGGAGACGCTATTAGCGGCGAGCGGCGCCGTGGTCAGCGTGTGGTACGTGTTGGCAATGAGGTTTCTGTGCGTCAACATCACGCCCTTCGATGCACCGGTGGTGCCACCGGTGTAGAAGAGCCCGGCTAGCGTGTCTTCGGTGATACCAACGCCGAGCTCGGCCTCATCAGCCGCGTCGAGCAACGCGTCATACTCATCCGGAATCACGACGACCGCATCAACGAGTTCACGCAATGTGCCCGGGTCGCGGTCACAAATGAGTATCCTGGCACCCGCATCCTCGAGCGCGTACTTAAGCTCCGGCTCAGCGTGCCGTGTATTGAGCGGCACGATGACGAATCCGGCCGCCGGGATGGCAACGTAACTTTCCAGATGATGGTTGGTATTCGCGGCCAGAACAGCAACACGATCACCGGGTTCGGCACCCAGGTCTTTCAACACCGTCGCGAGTCGCTGGCAGCGCGACATAAACTCGCGATACGTGAACTGGCGGCCTTCCGAAATCACCGCGATACGATTGCCTGCAACCTGGATAGCGCGTATCAGCGGGTCAGCTAACGTGTGCATTCGAAGAAGATCCTTGTTGTTTTTTTTTAGTATAGCGGCAAATCGCGCCGTTCGACCCCAATTTGATATGCTGCGTGATACCGCCACCGAAAACACCGGGCTACCTGGGCGGCATCACTTTATGGGGGTCTTATGCTACTCAATCCTCACCAACACAATCGGCCTTATCACGACGAAACGTCGACACAGATCATGCGCAAGACCATCGAGTTCTTCGAGAACAAGGGTCTGCGCCGCATCAAAGAGGATGACCACGAGCGTGTCTGGTACGCCGACTTCCTCGAGTTCGTCTCCCGCGAGCAGATTTTCGCCAAACTGATGACGCCACCGGCCTACGCGGACGGTGCTGAAGACGTTCGCTGGGACAGCTGGCGCAACTGCGAATTCAACGAGATTCTCGGCTTCTACGGCCTCGCCTACTGGTACACCTGGCAGGTCAGCATGCTGGGCCTCGGGCCCATCTGGATATCCGGTAACGAGCCGGTCAAGAGAAAAGCCGCGCAGCTGCTGCGCGATGGCCACATCTTCGCGTTCGGACTGTCGGAAAAGGAGCACGGCGCGGATATCTATTCCTCGGACATGAAACTCTTCCCTCAAACGGACGGCACCTACCTCGCCCGCGGCAGCAAGTATTACATCGGCAACGCCAACAAGGCGGGCCTGGTCTCGACCTTCGGCAAGATCGACGGTACCGACGATTACGTATTCTTCGTCGCCGACCCGCGGCACGAGAACTACGAATGCGTCAAGAACGTCTGCAACTCGCAGAACTATGTCGCCGAGTTTGCCCTGCACGATTACCCCGTCACCGACGCCGAGATTCTCTCCCGTGGCAGTGAAGCCTGGGATGCGTCGCTTAACACGATCAATTTCTGCAAGTACAACCTGGGCTGGGCCTCCATCGGCATGTGCACACACGCTTTTTACGAGGCGATCGATCACGCCGGCAATCGGCAGTTGTTCGGCAGCCAGGTAACCGACTTCCCTCACATCCGCCAGTTGTTCGTCGATGCCTACGTGCGCCTGGTATCGATGAAGTTGTTCGCGCTCAGGGCGTCCGATTACATGCGGGCCGCATCGAGCGAGGACCGACGCTACCTGCTGTACAACCCGATGGTGAAGATGAAAGTCACCACCCAGGGCGAAGCGGTTATCGACCATCTCTGGGACGTCATTGCGGCCAAGGGCTTCGAGAAAGACATGTACTTCGAGATGGCGGCACGCGATATCCGTGCACTGCCAAAGCTCGAAGGCACCGTGCATGTGAACATGGCGCTGATCATCAAGTTCATGGGAAACTACTTCTTCAAGCCCGGTCAGTTCCCGGTCATCGACAAGCGCGACGCGCCGGTCAACGACGACTTTCTATTCGACCAGGGGCCGACGAAGGGCCTCGGCAAGATTCGTTTCCACGACTATCGAAAGACTTACGCGAGCGTCGATCTGCCGAACGCCAATGTCTTCAAACGACAGATTCGCTATCTCAAGATCCTGTTGGCGGTGGCGCGCCCCTCCAAGGAGCAGGCCAAGGATATCGATTTTCTGCTCAACCTCGGCGAGCTGTTCACACTGGTCGTGTACGGCCAGCTGATCATCGAGAACGCCAAAATCTATGCTATCGACGACGACTTGCTGGACCAGATTTTCGACGTGATGGTGCGTGACTTCTCGCGCTATGCCCTGCAGCTGTATGGGAAATCGGTTACGACGAGGCGGCAGCAGTTGCTACTGCGCCGCATGATTAAACGGCCGGTAGTCGACAACGTACGCTTCGACACGGTCTGGAACGAACATGTTGCCCCGTTGCAGGGGGCCTACAAAATGCATGAGGAGCCCGCGGCCATTCTAGGTAGATCCCAGAATTGACTACCACGAACCGCAAGCGAATATTAAGGAGCGGAAGCGGTTGGGAGAACGGCATGTCAGAAACCAAAATCGGCACAGTGACTCACTATTACGGCAAGCTGCACGTTGCCGGCGTGACGATCACCGACTACGAACTCCATACAGGCGACAAGATCCATATCAAGGGCGCTACCTCGGATTTTGACCAGAAAGTCGAATCGATGGAGCTCGACCATGAAATGATCGAGGTCGCCAGGCCCGGCGACCAGATCGGGCTATCAGTGACCGAACACGCGAGAGAGCACGACGGCGTCTACCGGGTGACCTGAGTTCGTAAAGCAGGAGCCGAAGCATAATGCCCTCTCACCCCGATCAGCTTTTCGGGGTTACGAAATTGTGCGCGCCCGGGGACAGACCCCGTTCAAAGGGGTCTGTCCCCTTCACTACTGCTGATGTACTTCCTGTTAATTCTGAATGCCGTCGCGCTCAGACCAATCAGTAACAATCCGAACATCACGAGCGCAATCGGCCAGCCTATCGACTGCACGAAATGTTTGGCCGAGAAATAGCCGACGTACGACAGTATCGCGAGCGTACCGACGAATAGCAGCGTGCGGCTGCGCACGACAGTGCTGAGATACACCACCGCGGCGGCAACGCCCAGGAACGCGATCTCGATAGGCGATCGTTCAATCAGCGAAAACACGCCGTACAAAAGCGACATCGACCCGACCAGGTACCAGAATGGCGTAATTCCTTTGTGCCGGGTCTTGTCCAGGCCGACGGACAGGCTCAGCAACGTGCCGCCCATCGCAAGGGCGGTGATGTCATAGTCGATGCCGACGTATGAAAAGAGCGTCAGCATAAATACGACAGCAAAAACGAGCGCGGTAAATACGAGCGTCGTTCGCTGGGTGATTTTGAGCGCCAGAATCTGCTGGGCCGCCATGGCTCCTGAAATAACCATTGAGACCAGTTCCCACTCGTTACCTTTATAAAACTCCGCGAAAATTACGAGTATGCCGATGGGTTGCAGCACTGCTGCGATCAGGAACAACGGCGCTGCGGCTTTTTCGTAGCGTTCGTCCTTCGCCGCGATCAACGCCATGATGTAGGCGGCCAGGCCCGAACCAAGCGTAATGATGACCTGGGCTGCGAAGTTCATCGACTCCCAGTTCATCGCGATGAACACACCCAGACCGGCAAACACAAACGTACCGCCCAGGTAGGCGAGCGCGCGCGTCAGGATCGTCGTCTTGCCGTCATCGGGCGCAGGCGGCTCGGACGCCTCATACCGGGCAAACGCGTCACTGATGTCCTCGATACCGATATCGTGGGCCCGGGCGGTATCGACCATGTCCTTGAGGATCTTTTCTTTGCCGGCCGTCGTCATTTCGTCACCCACCCGAGAAACGTCGCGCTGTAATAGTAATTACTGTGGTCGTCCAGGTTCGGTATTTCGACAACGGCACCCGATTTATGGATCGATAATTGATAGCGTCGATGGCCACCGAATAGCTCGGTCATTAGATTACCGCCGCGGCGGTAACCCGGCCCCAGGACTTCGTAACCGTCGGGCGCCTGTCGACCGGTCGAAATCGGTCGGTTGACGAACTCGGGCACGTCAATCTCGGCACCATCCTCAAGCGTGTCCACGTTGCCCGGTATGTTGATCGATATCTCCCGGACATCCTGGGTCTCGTGATCGAACACGTACAGCCTGGCAATCCCTCGGTAGTAGTCATTCTTCTTGAATAGCCGGGCACGCAGGCGATTGTCCACGACGTCAATCGTCAACTCTACGTCGCGCCGGTTCGGATTGTGCTCGGGAACGGTGAAAACGAAATCGTACTCGGGTGGTGCGACCAGCCACGTCGGAATGGCGGTCGCCAGCAAGAAGAACACGACGATGATCAACGGCAACAGAATGCCGGCAGCGATCATGGGATTCTGGCGTATTTGTTTCAGCATCTGATTCCGGCCGGTGCTTTGCCCAGGTAACTATAATAAAACGGAAACCGCGCGGAAACTGGGGTCGAACCGCAGTTTTTCGGAATTAACGGTTCGACGCCTGATCTCTTGACTCAACTCTCGCGCAGCACGGCCAGGAAAAGGTCCGGCTCGGGGCGAATCCGGTAGTTGTCGGTCTCGTC
>CAZTQL010000131.1:0-5469 GCA_964615665.1 uncultured Woeseiaceae bacterium
CGGGGGCTGGCCCACAGCGGATAAGCGGTCACTGCGTAAGCTATTGCGCGCCAAAGGTGGGTGCTATGAGGCGCGCTACGCGCGGTTGCTTTGCGAGAGCGATAAGTTACGAAAATCGCTAAGAAAGATCTGTCTGTAGAGACTTTCGGCTCCGACCGGTTGTTATAGCTAACCGCGAAGCCGCCGGTCATCCAAGGGGACAGACCCCATTTGGGGTCTGTCCCCTGTTTATTCATAAGAGACAACATGCTTGAATTCATAAGGCGCAACTTCCGCTGGATCGCCGGCGGTTTCATGCTCACGTACTTTTCCAGTTTTGGACAAACGTATTTCATATCGGCATCTGTTTCAGAATGGCAGGCCGCGTTTGAGCTGAGCCACGGCGAATTCGGACGACTCTACATGTTCGCTACCCTGGCGAGCGCACTTTGTCTTCCAATTTTTGGGAGGCTGGTGGACGTTGTACATGCTCATAGCATGATCGCTCTGGTCGTACCTGTTCTTGCCGGGGCCGTGCTGCTTGCTGGCTACGCATCCTCCGTGCCAATGCTCGTCGTCGCCATTTTTCTGCTGCGGCTGTTCGGCCAGGGCATGATGACGCACGTAGCGCTAACGTCGACTGGGCGCTGGTTTGCTGCCGAGAGAGGTCGGGCGGTGTCGCTGGTCGTGCTCGGCCACCAGGGAGGCGAGGCCACGATCCCACTGGCGTTTGCAGCGCTTACGATTGCCTACGGATACCGTGTCGGTTGGGTTGCCGCTGCTGCCGCATTGCTTGTCGTCGGTCTTCCTTTCACATACTGGTGCTACCGTAAGCCGCGCGTACCTCATGGCCAGCTGTCAACGGAGGCAAGGACGTCGCCTGAGGTACGAAGCTGGACGCGACGGGAAGTTCTGAGGGACCCGATATTCTGGGTGCTCCTCACAGGCGTTCTGGCCCCCGCGTTCGTCGGTACAACAATCTTCTATCATCAAAATTATCTGACGACGTTGCACAATTGGCCGCCGCAGTTATTTGCCATGTCACTACTGGTTATGGCGTTGACGACCGTCGGCTTCGCTTTGTTTACCGGCGGCGCGATCGATCGGTTTGGGGCAGCCTCAGTTCTGCCTTACTTTCTGCTGCCGCTGTCGGCTGCCTGCTTCGCACTGGCCTACAGCGGACCGGAAATAACGCTGATCATTGTGATGGTGCTGCTCGGAATCAGCTACGGCATCGCATCCACGCTTTTCGGCTCGCTGTGGCCGGAGATCTACGGCCTCGCCAATCTGGGAGCTGTTCGCTCAGTTACCGTCTCTGCAGCGGTTCTGGCAACGGCCGCCGGACCTGGCCTGACAGGTACATTGATCGATAGAGGCATGGGCCTGCCAGCGCAAATGATGTTTTTCGGCGCTTACTGTCTCGTGGCAGCGGGTGCTATGACGATGGCGTCCGTGTCTTTGCGACGCCGTTGCTAAATTCGGGGACAGACCCCAACGAACGGGGTCTGTCCCCTTTTATTTCTTCTCCTGCTCGATCCACTCGTCTACCGTCTCGTCGAGAATGCCGAGTGGCATGGCGCCGTTCATCAGGATGAGTTCGTGGAATTCACGAAGATTGAACCTGTCGCCAAGCGCATCTTCTGCGCGCTTGCGCATCTTCAAAATTGCGATCTGCCCCGTCTTGTAGGCCGTTGCCTGCCCGGGCCACACGACGTAGCGTTCTATTTCTCGTGTCACCTCGTCTTCGGTCATTCCGGTAGTCGCTACCATGTAGTCGATCGCTTCCTCCCGCGACCATTTTTTTGCGTGCATGCCGGTGTCAACAACGAGGCGGACGGCGCGAAACATTTCAGCCTGCAGCCGACCGAGATCGCCCAGCGGATCATCGGCATACATATTCATGTCTTCCTTCGCCAAACGCTCCGCGTACAGCGCCCAGCCTTCCGTGTAGGCGCTGAACAGGGATAGCTTGCGCACAATCGGTACGCCTTCTATCTTTTGCGCCAGCGACAGCTGGAAGTGATGGCCAGGCGCGGCTTCGTGATAGAGGAGCGTTGGCAATGTCCAGCGCGGGTTGTCAGTTGTGTTCTTGAGGTTGATGTAGAAACGCCCGTCGCGCGATCCGTCGAGTGCCGGCGGTTTGTAATAGCCGCCGGGAGCAGAATCCTGTGAATATTCCGGCACACGGACGATTTCGAGCGGCTGATCCGGCAGCGTGATGAAAAAGCCCCCCGCTTTGGACATTACGTCGTCGTTAAGCTCAACCAGGTAGTCGAGCATCTGCTGGCGGCCATCATCATCATTCGAAAAGTTCTGTTCGGGGTCCTGCATCAGCGCCTTGACGCGTTCGGTTACGGTGCCTTCCGTGTAGCCCTGCGCGATCAGGATCTCGTCCATTCCCATCTGGATACGCGCTACTTCGGCGACGCCGATTTCGTGAATTTCGTCAGCGCTCATATCGGTAGTAGTGTTTGATTTCAGAGCGGCTTCATAGATCTTGCCGCCGTCGGGAATGCGCCAGATGCCCGCATCGTGGTCCGTGTTCAAGAGCAATTCTTCGTAAAGCGCGATCATTGCCTCGTAGCCGGGGATCACCTGTTCTTCGACAGCCTTCGTCGCGTCAGCGACTAATGTGTCCTTCGTGTCGGCGTCGAAGCCCTCTATCTTGCCGAGCTTTTCGGGAAGGGTTGTTACCAGCGGATTTTCGGCCGCGCCGTCTTCGATGAAGGCGCGCATTCCGACGAGTGATTTTTCGATGACAAAGTCCGGCGGCACTACGCCATGGTCGCGGTCGTCCTCGACGCGGACTTTCACCTCGGCGAGGACGCGGCCGAATTCGTTGAGTCGTGAAATATAACGACGAGCGCTTTTCTCGTTCTTGATCGCATGCATATCGGTCAGGAATTGCGGCAGGTTGACGGTCACGCCGGAATTTTGCACCTCGCGGTAGCCGCCGTATTCGAATTCTGCCTGCCGCAAAATATCGTCAAAAAACCACGCGGCGACCCGCCAGCTGAGAAGCTCCTGTCCTTCAAGGCCATCTGGCCCATATTTGTCGAGACCAGCACGTGCCTTTCTCAGTTTAGCCAGCGACCTGTCGTCCTGGGCCTTGGTGCGGTCGGTCAGCTTGCCGCTGTGAAAATCCAGCGGCGTGTTGTCGATCATGCCAAGCGATGTCAGGAGCTCGGGCGAGTCGATCGCCAGTTGCAACATGACCTTGTTGATGTAGTTGTTAACGCCCACCGGCGTGAACCAGAACCACATCGACGCGCCGCCGATCGCCAACACCAACAAGACGAGTAAACCGCCAAATATCTTAAAAAAGATCCTCACTACACTTGCCCCCTTGGCTATCGTGCACGCGATATGAAAACTTGTTTTGGCCGCGCTCGGCGGCAAAGACCCCTGATTATCGCATCTAAACAGGGGACAGACCCCAACGAACGGGGTCTGTCCCCTGTCTATTCAGTTCTGCGGTCGATACGGATTGTGTGTCCAGCGACGACGGCGTAAGCACTCATTACGTCGTAGTTTGGCTCCTGCCGGATCGAGAGTAGAAATGAAAACCCCGTTGCTCGTTGGCCTGTCAACCCTATTGATCGCACTGCCGGCCACTGGCGAGGCACAGTTCCTCGTCCCTGGTGACAATATGATGCTGGACGGTATTCCGTCGATCCCGACCGCGATCGCCGATGATGCGGGCCGATACGGCCAGTATCGTTCGGCAAGTTTTGCCGAATGGCATCCCGAACGACTTGAAATGCTTGTCAGGACACGTTTCGGTAACACGTCGCAGGTACACAGCGTGGCTGCCCCCGGCGCGGCTCGTGAGCAATTGACGTTTTTTGACGAACCGGTACGTGGCGTTTCTTCCTATGTGTCGAACGGCCTCGATGGGGAGTACTTCACCTATACCCGCGATGTCGGCGGTGCTGAATTTTATCAGCTGTATCGTCACGACATAGCGACGGGCCGATCGACGTTGCTGAGCGATGGCTCAAAACGTCATAGTGGCGGTGTACGGTCGAAGGCAAGCGGCCTGTTGGCCTATACGCGCCGGGACGCCGATGAAGACGGCGCATTCACGCAGATTCGTATCATCGATCCCAAAACGCCGGAGAGCGATCGGCTCGTGACGACGCTTCGCGGAGGCGGCTGGGGCCCGGAAGATTGGTCTCCCGATGACAAGTCGATCTTGCTCATCGAATACCTTTCAATCAACGACAGCCGCGTATGGGTCATGGACATAGAGACAGGCGAAGTCCGGCGCCTGTTGCCTGCAGAGAACGGTGGGTTAGTGGCTCACGGCAGTGCCATTTTCAGCAGCGACGGCAAGGGCCTCTATGTGACGTCGGATGCGGATTCCGAATTTCGAAAACTGATGTACGTAGACCTGGAAACTCAAGCGCAGAGTGCCGTCAGCAGCGAGATCGACGGGGACGTGAGGTCCTTCGATTTATCAAGGGATGGCAAGCAACTCGCTTACACGACCAATGAACAGGGCATCAGCGCGCTCTATCTGCTCGACGTAGCAACCGGGAAGTCGCGACGTGTTGAGAATCTTCCGACGGGCGTAATGGGAGGCCCGCATTGGCACAACGACAACGAACACCTCGCATTTTCGATGAGCTCGACGCGAGTGCCAGGCGACGTCTTTGTCCTGAATGTGGCGTCGAATGAGATAGTCCGCTGGACTCATAGTGAAACGGGCGGTGTCGATACGACGCAGCTCCCCGAGCCCGAACTCATCAGCTGGCGATCGTTTGACGGCCGAGAGATCAGCGCGTTTTTCTACAGGCCGGCAGACAGGTTTGAAGGAAAGCGTCCCGTAGTCGTCAATATTCACGGTGGCCCAGAGGGGCAGTCCCGTCCGGGCTATAAGGGTCGTTGGAACTACTTCCTCAAGGAGCTAGGTGTTGCGATCATCTATCCGAATGTTCGCGGCTCTTCAGGATTCGGAAAAAGTTTCCTGAAGCTGGACAATGGAATGCTGCGCGAGGGTACTTACAAAGATATCGGTACGCTCCTGGATTGGATTGCCACACGTGATGACCTGGATGCTGATCGAATAATGATTCGTGGCGGTAGTTACGGTGGACACATGACGCTGGCCATCGCGACCCGCTACAGTGACCGAATTGCGTGTTCGATTAACCGTTATGGTCTCTCCAATCTGCGCACCTTCCTCGAGAACACCCAAGGGTATCGGCGTGACCTCAGGCGGGCCGAGTATGGCGACGAGCGAGACCCTGCGATACGCGCATGGATGGATCGGACAGCGCCAATGGCGCTCGTTAGAAATATTCGCAAGCCGATGCTCGTGCAGCAGGGCGTGAATGATCCGAGAGTGCCAAAGAGTGAGTCTGATCAAATCGTCGCCAGTCTGAAAGAAGTAGGGACTCCGACCTGGTATCTGGTTTTTGACGATGAGGGCCACGGATTTCATAAGAAAGGCAATGCCGATTTTGCTTTCTACACGGTAGTCATGTT
>CAZTQL010000132.1:0-5310 GCA_964615665.1 uncultured Woeseiaceae bacterium
CGAATCTTTATTTCGGGCTGGTGCCCACATTGCCCGTGACGCTGTCGTCGACCGCTGCCGAGCTCTTGCTCAGACAAGTGCCATGAACGCGAGTAACGCCATTCTCATAGCAATTTCGCTGCCACTCGTTGGCGCGCTCGGCATCGCAGCAGCCAGCCGCTTCGGTGCCAACGCGCGCGAAACGCTTACGCTACTGACGGCAGGAGCCCTGGCCTGGACGGTCTGGAGCCTGGTACCTGAACTGATGCAAGGTGGACGACCTTCGTTATTGCTGGGCGAAATCGTTCCCGGCATAGAGATCGCGTTCAAGGTAGAACCGCTTGGCATGCTGTTCGCGGCACTGGCATCGAGCCTGTGGATCGTCAACTCAATCTATTCGATTGGCTACATGCGCGGTAACAACGAATCGAACCAGACGCGCTTCTATATCTTTTTTGCCATTGCCCTGTCCGCCGCCATTGGCATCGCGTTCGCTGACAACCTGCTTACGCTGTTCCTGTTCTACGAAGTTCTCACGCTGTGCACTTACCCGCTGGTATCGCACAAGGGCGATGCAAAAACGGTGCGCTCGGCGCGAGTCTACCTGGGTGTGCTATTGACCACCTCGATTGGCCTGCTGCTTCCCGCCATTATTTGGGTTTATCATATTGCAGGAACGGGTACCTTCACACCGGGCGGCATTCTTGAGGGCAAGCTTGCCGGACCAGCCGTTGGTCTCCTGCTCGGACTTTTTGTCTTTGGCATCGGTAAGGCTGCCGTTATGCCGGTGCATCGCTGGTTGCCGGCGGCAATGGTTGCGCCGACACCGGTCAGTGCGCTGTTGCATGCGGTCGCGGTCGTCAAGGCCGGGGTCTTCACGATAACCAAGGTCATTATCTACATCTTCGGTGTCGACTTTCTGTTTGCCGAACCGAGCAGCAGTTGGTTGGTCTATGTGGCAGCGTTCACGATTATCGCGGCGAGTGTCGTCGCACTGCGGCAGCAAAACCTCAAGCGTCTCCTAGCCTACTCAACCATCGCGCAGCTGTCCTACGTTGTAATGGCAACAGCTATTCTCAAACCGTTGGCAGAGGTCGGCGCGGCGGTGCATATGGTGGCGCATGCCTTTGGCAAGATCACCTTGTTCTTTGCAGCAGGCGCAATCTACACGGCGGCCAAGAAAACCGAATTGCGTCAACTGCGTGGCATCGCCAGACGCATGCCATGGACAATGGCCGCCTTTACCATTGGCGCACTCAGCATGATCGGCGTCCCGCCAACCGCTGGCTTTGTCTCGAAGTGGTACATCCTCGCCGGCGCATTCCAGGCCGATAATTACGTCGCGATCGCGGCGATCATTGCGAGTACCGCTTTGAACGCGGCCTACTTCCTGCCGATTATCTACATGGCTTGGTTCCTTAAAGAAGACACCCCACCGATGCAGGAACATGGCGAAGCACCGTTCGCGGTCGTACTTGCGTTGACAATAACGGCAGCGCTAACGCTCGCGTTTTTCTTTTTCAATGGTCCGGTCCTGGAGCTTGAACTACAGCTGGTGCAGGGGCTTTGATGAACGACGATAATTCACACTGGTTGGCTCGCCCAGCAACTATCCGCAAGCTCTGGTGGGGTTTCTCAATCGTGCTTGCCTTAACCGTCGTTGCTCAACTGTTCATCTACGTCAAAGGCTACTTTGGTGCGGACGGCTGGTTCGGATTTGGCGCGGTATTCGGCTTTTTGTCCTGCCTCGCCATGGTGTTGGTGGCCAAAGCGCTCGGCTTTGTCCTGAAGCGTAATGAAGACTACTACGCCGCCGGAGATGACGATGTTTGAGATGCTGCCGCCAGCACTCATCATGGTCGCCGGTGCGATCCTTATTGGGCTTCTGCGCGGCCACTGGCGGAGCGTGCTCGTACTCGGTACACCGCTACTGACGCTGTGGGCTATCTGGCAAATTCCGGACGGCGTCGTCGCAACCGTCAACTTCCTTGATTACCCGATCGAACCCATAGAGGGCAGCCCGCTCCGAAGGCTGTTTGCCACGATCTTCGCCCTGATGGCATTTGGCGGCGGCTTGTATGCTTTCCGGCAGGCCAAGTGGTACGAACTGTCGGCCGCCTTTATTTATGCGGCCGGTGCCATAGGCGTCAGCTTTGCGGGCGATCTCATTACATTCTTCCTGTACTGGGAGCTGATGGCCCTGTTCTCGACGGTCGTCGTCTGGTGCGGCGGTACACCGGGTGCTCGTACGGCTGGCATCCGCTACGCCATCATGCATCTGTTGGGCGGCGTCATCCTGAAGGTCGGCATTGAAGGCGTCGCCATCCATACCGGCTCGATTGACGTTCGGCCGATGCTGGCGACTAACTTCGACACCTGGATGATTCTCATTGGAATACTCATCAACGCGGCGGCACCGCCCGTGTCCGCCTGGCTGTCCGATGCGTACCCCGAGTCCAGCCCGACCGGCTCTGTGTTCCTGTCGGCATTCACGACCAAGACGGCTGTGCTCGCTTTGATTCTGCTGTTCCCGGGCGAGTCCGTGTTGATTGGCGTCGGTCTGTTCATGGTGATGTACGGCATCATCTACGCGCTGCTCGAAAACGATGTGCGGCGTATTCTTGCCTACTCCATCGTCAACCAGGTGGGTTTCATGGTTTGTGCCGTCGGCATCGGCACCGAGATGGCTTTGAATGGTGCGGCCGCGCACGCCTTCGCTCATATTCTTTACAAGGCGCTGCTGTTCATGAGCGCCGGAGCGGTAATTCATCGCACCGGCTTCTTCAGGTGTACAGACCTCGGCGGTCTGTTTCGTACCATGCCGTTGACGGCCGTTTGCGGCATCGTCGGGGCGCTTGCCATTTCCGGTTTCCCCCTGACCTCGGGCTTCACGACAAAGACGATGATCTCGCAGGCCGCGGCGGACGAAAACCTCGTATTCGTCTACTTCATGCTTGCCGCCGCATCCGCTGGCGTCTTCCTGCACGCCGGTATCAAGTTCCCGTGGTTCGTATTCTTCCAGAAGGACTCCGGACTCCGACCCAAAGACGCACCCTGGAACATGGCCGCGGCCATGGCGCTGTTGAGCGTACTGTGTATTCTTCTGGGCGTATTCCCGGATCTTCTCTATGCGTATCTGCCCTACCCGGTCGAGTATGTCCCGTACACCGCCGGCAAGGTCCTGTTCTATCTTCAGCTGCTGCTGTTCTCAGGCCTCGCGTTCTTCCTGTTGCTACCGCTAATGAAGCGCACCCTTACCATAAGCCTGGACACGGACTGGCTGTGGCGGGTTCTACTGTTTCAGATTGCACGAGCAATTTATCTTTCAATCGCCTCGATTGGCACTGCGCTGCAAACTCGTATCGGCGAAGGACTTGATGGTCTGCGTGCGCGGGCCGAAACTCACTTCGGCGCTAAGCTTACCCGGGCGGGTGTCTTCGCACGCGCCTGGTCGATCGGCACCACTGCGCTCTGGATTGCGGTGCTGCTATCCGCGTATGTGCTTGTGTATGTTATCTGACGCGGCCGAGATAGCACCATGATGGATGGACTGCTACTGATTTTCGGTTTAGCGGTGCTCATCAAAGGGGCCGACTTTCTGGTCGACGGGGCTTCGGTCGTGGCGAAGCAATTCGGCATATCGGCGCTGGTCATTGGCCTGACCGTCGTATCGTTCGGCACCTCGATGCCGGAACTACTGGTGACCCTGACATCGGGCTTGAAAGACAATTCCGATCTCGCCATTGCGAATGTGATTGGAAGCAACATCGCCAACGTATTACTGGTGTTAGGCATCGCCGCCATCATCCGACCGCTACCGATCCGTAACTCTACCGTGGTATCGGAAATCCCCTTCTCGCTCACAGCGGCGTTGTTACTCGGCTTTCTCGCCAATGCGCATTTGTTCTCAGATCATCCCGAGCTCAGCATCAGCCGCCTGGACGGCGGAATCATGCTGTTCTTTTTTCTACTGTTCATGCTTTACGTGTACAAGTCCTCGGAAACAGATGAAAGCCCCGTGCGCGAGGTCGCCTCCAGCGGAACAATAACTCGTGCGCTCGCTCTGATCGTGATCGGCGCTTTCGGCCTATTTTTCGGCGGTCAGTGGGTCGTCGATGGAGCGGTTGGTCTGGCTGAGAGCTGGGGGATCAATGATGCGCTTATCGGTCTGACGGTTGTTGCCATTGGTACTTCGAGTCCGGAGTTAGTCGCGTCAGCGGTCGCTGCGTACCGCGGTAAGACCGATATCGCTGTCGGCAACGTTGTTGGTTCGAATATATTCAATTTGCTCTGGGTCCTGGGTTTGACTTCGAGTGTTGTTGAGCTGCCGTTTGAAGTCGTCAGCAATACCGACCTGCTGGTGGTCATTGCATCCAGTGCGATGATCATTCTTGCCTTGGTGTCCAGCCGCGCCAATACCGTGAATCGTGCTCACGGAATCCTGTTCGTCGGAGCGTATGTCGCATATCTTGTGTACGTGATACAACGAGGATAAAACCTCGCCGAATGGATACCAAATGGCTGGCTGCCGACCCTTCGGGCCCTCATCGGAATTTCTGGGAAGGCTTGTGATAATTTCTTAGTCTCGCACGCGACTTGCGTCGCAGCGGGCACGCTTCCCCACAGAGTCAGGGCGATGATCGCGTCGGCCGCGGATCTGCTGTCTTGAGAAATTCGGTTTACCGTATGACGGCTGGGGGTACTGACAAGTGAGAGTAATTACGCGTAACTTTTTGTATCCGCGCCGCCATCCGACGTAACGGTGCGTTAAGCTCTTACTTGTTCGAAACGGTTTACGGAGTAATTGATGCCCATCGAGTTTCCTGATTTACCTTACGCAGCTGATGCGCTGGAGCCCCATGTTTCTGCAAAAACGCTGGAAGTCCATCACGGCAAGCACCACAAGGCCTACGTCGATAAGCTGAACGCAGCAATCGCCGGCACAGCGTATGACGGCCAGTCGCTTGCCGCGATCGTCTCAACCTCTCATGACGCAGCGGACTCCGGTGTATTTAATAATGCTGCACAAGCCTGGAACCACACATTCCTGTGGCACAGCATGTCGCCGAGCGGTGGCGGGAAGCCGGCGGGTCCGTTGTCCGACGCGATTAAGGATCGATTCGGCGACCTGACCGGGTTCCGCGACGCGTTCAAGAGTTCCGCACTCGGACAGTTCGGTAGCGGCTGGACCTGGCTTGTACGTACGGCGGAGGGCGTCGATATTGCCAACACGGGCAATGCCGAGACTCCGCTCACCGACGGCGTCATGCCGTTACTGACGCTCGACGTTTGGGAACATGCCTACTACCTCGACTACCAGAACAAGCGTGA
>CAZTQL010000133.1:0-5278 GCA_964615665.1 uncultured Woeseiaceae bacterium
AGACCAGGGGAAAGGTGCGAGCCGCCGCCTGCGTCGCGAGAAGAAAGTACCCGCAATCATCTACGGTGCCGGGCGTCCGCCCCGGTCATTGGCGTTTGACCACAATAAAGTGCTGCTGAAGCTCGAAAACGAATCATTCTATTCGAGTATTTTGAACATCAAGGTGGGCAGCAAGTCCCAGGCCGCGATTCTCAAGGATCTGCAGCGTCATCCCGCCAGGAACCAGGTCATGCACATGGATTTCCAGCGCATCGTTGAGGATGAGGTAATCCGGATGAACGTGCCGCTCCACTTCGTCGGCGAAGATGTCGCACCAGGCGTCAAGGATGGCGGAGGCAGTGTTTCGCATCTGATGACCGACGTTGAAATCATCTGTTTGCCGCGGAATCTACCGGAATACATCGACATCGATGTCTCGGAGCTCGAGCTGGACGCGATGCTCAGCATGTCAGATCTGAAGTTGCCGGAAGGCGTTGAGATCCCGGCGCTGGCGCAGGGTCCGGAAGCGGACCGACCTGTCGTTTCGATCCACGTGATCAAGGAAGTGGTCATTGAGGAAGAGGAAGAGGTAGAGGCCGTGGAAGGCGCTGTGGAAGGTGCAGAAGAGCCTGTCGAGGGCGCTGCGGACGAAGAGCCCAGCGAAGACTAATTGCCTCGCGCGTTATTACGAAAAGACCGCCGTTGGGCGGTCTTTTTGTTTAACATTGCCACGCCATGTCAAATCGGATAAGCATCATTGCAGGCCTCGGTAATCCGGAGGCCAAATACGAACGAACGCTGCACAATGTCGGCTTCTGGTTTGTGGATGCGCTCGCAAGAAAGTACGGCGGCGATTTTAGATTCGACAAGAAATTCGGCGCCGAGTACTGCCGTATCAATCTGCACGGTGATGACGTCTGGCTGGTCAAACCGCAGAATTACATGAACATGAGCGGCGGGCCGGTACGCGCCGTGCTCGACTACTACCGGCTGCGAGTCGGCAACCTGCTCGTCGCACATGACGAGATTGACCTGCCTCCGGGCACGGCAAGGCTCAAGGATGCCGGTGGACACGGCGGACATAACGGCATCCGCGATGTCATACAACATTGCGGCGCCGAGTTTCTGCGGTTACGCATTGGCGTCGGTCATCCCGGCGAGAAGAGCAAGGTGACGAGCTACGTGCTGAAATCGGGCTCGAGCGAGGTCGAGAGCGCGGTCGAGGATAGCATCGCTGAGGCGGTCGACGTCATGCCGCTGTTGCTCGATCAGGGCCTGAGCGCTGCACAGAAAGCACTACACACCAAGGAGTCTGGCCCAGACTCCGGAGACTGATTCATGGCGATTACCTGTGGGATCGTCGGATTGCCGAACGTTGGCAAGTCGACGCTTTTTAATGCACTGACAGCGGCTGAGATCGCGGCGGAGAACTATCCGTTCTGCACGATCGAGCCGAACGTTGGCATCGTGCCGGTTCCGGACCCGCGCCTCGATAAGCTGGCGACCATCGTCAAGCCGCAAAAGACTCTGCCGACCACCATGGAGTTCCTTGATATCGCCGGGCTGGTCGCAGGAGCGTCGAAGGGCGAGGGGCTCGGTAATCAGTTTCTTGCCAACATTCGCGAAACCAACGCCATTGCGCACGTGGTGCGTTGCTTTGAAGACGACGATGTCACGCACGTTTCGGGCACCATCGACCCGCTCGACGACATCGAGACGATCAATACGGAACTCGCTCTCGCTGATCTGGAGTCCGTCGAAAAGCAGCTGGATAAAGCCAGCCGCACGGCCAAGACCGGACAAAAAGACGCCATTGCCCATCGTGACGCGTTGGCGGGTATCAAGGCACATCTTGACGAAGGCTTGCCGATTCGGTCGTTGCAAACGGATGACCTGCAGAAAAGCATCCTCAAGCAGGTTCACCTGATCACCGCAAAGCCCGTGATGTACGTGGCCAATGTCGACGAAGACGGTTTCATCGACAACCCGCATCTCGAGGTTGTGCGCGACTATGCGATAAACGAGGGTTCGGAGGTTGTTGCGATCTGCGCGGCCATCGAAGCCGAGATTGCCGTGCTCGATGATGACGACAAGGCAGAGTTCCTCGCCGACCTTGGAGCGAAAGAGCCCGGACTCAATCGCGTCGTCCGCCACGGTTACTCATTACTGGGGTTACAGACCTTTTTCACCGCGGGACCCAAAGAGGTACGTGCCTGGACCACGAAAGTCGGCGCAACGGCGCCACAGGCCGCGGGCGAGATTCACACGGACTTTGAAAAGGGGTTCATTCGTGCCGAAGTCATTGCTTATGACGATTTCATCGCCGGCAACGGCGAGAACGGCGCCAAAGAAGCGGGCCGCCTGCGACTCGAAGGCAAGGAGTACCTGGTGCAGGAAGGTGACGTCATGCACTTCCGGTTTAACGTCTGAGCTATTTGTTCCCGTGCATTCCGAACGACGGTAATGACCAGTTGTAAACGATTGCCAGTGCGCGAATTGTAAAACCGACGACGACGGCAGTAACCAACGACAGCTGCTCGCCCAGGCCAGCCTGATCGGCGAGAACGTAGCAGACTGCGGTTACGAACGCCGCCGTTGCGTAAATCTCCCGAGACAGTATCAGTGGTATCTCGTTGCAGATGACGTCGCGAATCATGCCGCCGGTTACGGCCGTAGTCACGCCGAGCATGACGGCGACCAGCGGCCCGGTGTCGTTATGCAAACAGATCTCCGTCCCGAGCGCTGCGAACAGCGCGAGTCCCAGCGCGTCCATCCAGACCAGGATGCGTCGGCGTGAACCGGGGCGGTAGGAAGTGAAAAACACGACTAGTGCGGCGATGATGGCAACGGCTATGTAGCGGTTGTCGCTGATCCAGAAAACCGGCGAGCGGTCGATAATGATATCGCGAACGGTGCCGCCACCGACAGCCGGCATCAGCGCCAGGACGCAGAAGCCGAATATATCCATATTTTTGCGAGAGGCGGCCAGGGCTCCGCTCACCGCAAAGGCAGCAGTGCCCAGCATTTCCAGGCTATAGACAATACTCAGGTCCATGACCGACGAATGTACCGGAAAACCCTGTTTCCAGTACGGTCAATGCCAGGCCAGCTGGCTCGATTCGACCTTATAGAGAATGTAATCGCGAAGTTGCTGTGCTTTGCCGTGATCAATATACGGCACACGCACACTGCCGGACGCCATGTAGATGCGCAGGCTGGCCAGGCCTTTGCGGCGCTGGTAACGCGACCGTGTCACGGTGACTCGTTGCGCCTTGCGAAACAGCAAACCGACCGTCCGGTAGCCCAGCAATCCGGAGCGTCGGATTATTTCCTGATCGTCGTGCATGAAGCCGGAGCGTTGCCACTTACGGTACGACACGGCGGCCACTGCCGGTAACCACAGCACGAATAAGAGTGCAGCGGGCCCCAACGGTACCCACAGTGCAATAACGGCTATCAACGACGGCAGCAAGCCAATGAACAGGATCTTCGAGCGCATGTAGTG
This sequence comes from uncultured Woeseiaceae bacterium, assembly GCA_964615665.1. Lineage (GTDB taxonomy): Bacteria > Pseudomonadota > Gammaproteobacteria > Steroidobacterales > Woeseiaceae > UBA1847. The sequence goes on from CAZTQL010000133.1 coordinate 3,485, forward strand.
CCGCGAAATCGACTCGAATCCGGTGCTGGTCGGGTCTTGCGACAAGCGGCCGCCCTCGGGTGCAAGAAACTTCTTCCGCAGCGTGTCGGCGAGTTGAGCCGTCACCACAGGCACGACGAATACTTTTTGGCTTCTGTTCTTGCCGCTGCTCACCGCCTGGCGGGCGGTGAAACGATAATGCCCCAGAAGCCGCTGCACGATCCCCTGCTGCAAGCGCAGCGTCTGGATCTTGCCGAGCTCCATCGAATGTTCGTGCGCTGTGAGCAACCCGGCGTGCGAACGCAAAGTTCGCCCATCGAGGAACAGTTGAAAATCGTGATAACGCAAAAACGCCGCCGCAATGGACACAATGATGAACAGGAGAATCACGCCGACAAAAATCGAGATGCCAATAGAGATACCGCTGGCCGTGTCAAACTCGATGCCATTGGCTGCGGCGACCTGGATGAAATCCGAGATGAAACGGTCGACGTTTTCATCGATGCGTTCCATTAGCGGCCCGATGAATGCAAATACGATCAGGGCACGGCGATCTGCCAGCCCGATCCGAATCATGTCACGCCAGTTGAGGTGCACCAGGGCACCCGCATCGACTTCGTTGTCCTCGTCATCGGCGCTCTCGGCTGTCCGGGGCTTGCCAATGCGTTCCCGCAACGAGTCTGCGAAGCCGCGCGTTACGGCTGGCAGGTTACCTTCGTTGCCGGCAGAGCCCGCCGTGTCGAAGCTGAGGGTGACAAGACCGAGCCAACGGTCTAACGGGTTCTGCTTCGTGTTAATGCCCTGGATGCGATCGAACTTGATATCAAGCTGCTTCTTCTTGATGACGCCCTGGCGTATCAGGATTGAGTCATCGCTAATCTGAAAGCGAAAAAACCAATAACTGAGCAGCGAGGCAGTCCCGATGAAAACGGCGAAAGCGATGCCACCGATTGTCAGTTTGGTGACCAGATCACCCTGGTAGGCGACGAGCAGGGCAAACAGTGGCGCCAGTGACTGCCAAGCGTTTTTCGCAATGAGGCGCAGGATCCTGCCAAAAAAGAACAGAATTGCGAAAGGCGATGTCCTTTGCCAGGTTTTCTGCTCAGGTGTGTTCAATAGCGGCGCCGGCTTTGTCAAGAATGAAGACGCGCAACTTTTCGGCTACGTTCTTGCCGAGCCCGCCGATCTTCAGATCGCCGCCCGAGCCGCCTGCTGTAAACAACTGCAACGTAGCGAGTTCGAGTTTTCGGTCAATCGGAGTGCTGCTGGTCTCGACATGCTGGATACGATTAAACGGTATCGCGGTTACGGATCGCCAAATTACGCCTTTGCGAAACAAGATGTCCTTGTCGCGCAATACGTAGCCTTGGCGTTGGACCGAGATACCAGGCCAGATCATCGCGATGGCAGTAGCGAGCGCGAGCAGCGAATACAGAACCACGAACGGTGTCAGCGGAAAATTCAGAATGAAGGTCAACGCGGTTGTCGCGACGGCTATTATCGCGAGGGCGATCGCCGCTACTATGCGCAGGGCACGCGCATAGAGAGGGTGCAGCTGCTCCCAGTCGAGATCATCTGTATCGGGGAGTTCATCCAGGGCGATTTCGAGGTTCTCGAACATCGTTGCTCCAAGGCCGAAAAAGAGCGAATTATACGGCAGCTGTGAGAGCTCAATGTCTATTTATAGCTGCTTTCTTGTTGTCGCCAGCCTTGACAGTCGGGCACCTCACCGGGACAATTTGCGGCCCTCGCGAGCCAAGGGCTCGGGAATAACGCATCGGTGATGTAGCTCAGATGGTTAGAGCGGCGGACTCA
>CAZTQL010000134.1:0-5222 GCA_964615665.1 uncultured Woeseiaceae bacterium
CGGTGTTCAGGCCAAACAGTGCCGCGTCTGCCAGGTGTCGGGGCAGTTCCTTGATCAAACGGTCCTGCTCTGACCACGATAGTGGATAGGCCTTAGCTTGCTTTCCCTTCACGGAAAGCCGGCTGATTAGCGCCGGCGCCTGCGTGAGCCACGGATTTCCATCGTGATCACGCCAGACTCGTGCTGCCCGATTTAGCACCGTCGATACAATACCCAAAACATTGTTGATCGTTTTAGGCGCCATACCGCGTGCTTGCTCTTGCTCGACAAACGGTCGGATCGTACCGTCATGAACTTGAGCAACCGGCAGCTTGCCGATATAAGGAAATAGGCTATCTAGAATCACTGCGATGGTATTGGCCGATGACTTGTGGGCGATCTCTTCGAGATATCGTAATGCAGCTTCCTCAAAGGTGAAGATCACAACCTCGCGTCTTCGTGCTTCCTCCTGTACTTCCGCCAGACAGCGGATCAAGATTTGCTCTGCCTTATTGCGAGAAGATGTGCCCGTGCTTTCTCGGACCCATCCTCCGTGTGCATATCGGCAGCGCTTTTCAATGTGCCAGATCCCGCCCTTTTGGCGGAGCCCCGGCATTCGGTTACGTTTTGACATGTGTCGTCCTCCAGTTTTGGAGCCTTCGGACGACGCCCGTTGCGTGAAACATAGTCCTCCACCCAGGCGTCGAGTTCAAGCCGGTCGAAGGCAATGCCTTGCAGGCCGATGGGAATATGGGTGAGATGCGGCCGAACCTCGCGATTGAAGCGGTTGCGGTCCATGCCAAGGTAGGCAGGTGCGTCCCGAAATCGTACGAGCCGCGGTAGCAAAACGACGTTTGAACGCGCGGACTTCATCGACCCAGATACACCGCAGAAATAGCTTCCCGAGCGTGGCCAAGTTCGCTGCTGATCGTGATCCGCGCTCTATGATCAATTGTTCTTTGTGCAGGATTCAGGTCCTTCGACGGCACTCCGCCCGCCGCTGGACAAACTCGTTCGGTGAGCTCGAAATACCGTCGCTGGGCATATTCGTGTCGCAAACCGTGCAGCCGCAATAAACCCGCTTTTTGGGTCTGCTTCTCGTAACGGTGTAGTTGCCGCACATAATTCAGGTGGGGTGGTATTAGTGCGCCGCCTTTGGTTCGCGCCTCAACCTCCTGCAACAGTCGGCGCTGATCGTCTGTCCTGATCGGTACCGTCCTGGCTCGCCCGCCCTTCGTCCAACTTGCTTTTAGTTTGATGTGATCGTCCTGCACGGCGTAAGACGGACTGAACTTGATTGCTTCTTCACGCCTTAGACCGAAAGCCGATTGCAAGCGAATACTCAATCGGACACAGGAGTCCGAGATCAATGCGAGTTTCTTTTCATCCAGTTCCTGTGCCTTGGATTCCTTTGCTACATACTCCCGCTTGCCAATGCCATAGACACTGTTGTCCTTGGCAATGATGCTGGGCTTGTTCACTTTCTTAGCCCACCACCGAAGTACCGACAATCGGTTCTTCAACGTACCGACACCGATGCCCTGTTCTTGCCAATGAGCAACCAGTGCATCGATGTGCTTTGGCCTTAATGATCTCGGTTGCATGCGTCGATAACCCAATTCCAGTAAATGATTGGCGATCAGGTCCAATATCCGGGACCGAGTCGCCTGTGTTGAAAAGCTTCCGTCGCGATTGTCGCGGCAGAGTTTTGCTAACTGGTAGTTCAGGTCTTTCATGGTGCGGTTTACCTCGTTGGTGAGTTTGGATGACCAGCTCGCAGCCGTAGGGCGTACGAGGTCCAATCAAAGATTGGAAACGGTCACGGGACACCAGTCCCTTTAGGCCTGAAGCCTCAATCAGGTTCGCCGGGGATCTTTGTGAAGTTCCACCGGGGACCACCAGTTGGCCCAAAGGGCCGGTTCATAACGGGTAAACAGTTACCTCCTTTTGAATAGGTCGAAGATGCGCCATAGGCGCTTAGTTGAAGATCTGGACGTCGCGTCCAGTTGCGTTGAAGATGCCGAGAATAGAAGCTCGGCTATGTCGAAGATGCCGAACACTGACGTTCAGCTGAGTAGATGGACGCTTGAGCGTCCTGGAGTCGATCAGCCTGATAAATTGACCTCGACCCTGTGCAGATTGACCCCTGCCAGGTACCGCTTTTCCGTAGCGGTGACGGATAGTGCAGACTACGCTAGTACAGCATTCAATCCTTGTCTACAGCTAAGCCCTGCAGTTGTTCCAAGAGCTTTCTCGAGCAAATGCACAGGCGTCCGATCGCGTCTAAGGTGATTCATTCGCGTCGAGAAGAAAATGTGCGTTCGTTTCGTCGTAACTTATCGAGAACTTGCAGAATTCCGCCAGAATGCACGTGCTCGCTGGTTCAGAGCACCGCGTCACTACAGCGCTTCGCTGGCTGGTAGTGACGCGGCAAGCGAGCGACCACCGCTGCCAGATCGAACGATTTGTGCTCGTTCAATGCCCGGCAGGCACTGCCGCCGCCCGGACGAGCAGATGCGAGGGATTGGGCGATGCACCAAGGAAGTCGTCCGGCCAGCGGAAGGGCGTATCAGGATCCGATGACGTTGCGTAGACCCGTCAGGCTGATCTGACGCGTAGGTGTTTCTTCTAACGGTTCGTGTCTGCCTTTGATTTCGATCGGCTTCTCAGTGGTGGCTTGCGATCGTTCAGGAGCGACCTTCGCCGCTGGCCCGCGGCGCGCTGGCTTGCCGTCATAATCGAGTTTGAACAGCTGGTCGACCGATACGTAAAACACATCGGCAATTCGCATCGCCACAGCAACCGTCGGCGCATGCCGGCAATTTTCGATTGCGTTCATCGTTTGCCGGCTGACGCCGACGCGTCCGGCCAGCTCCTTCTGCGTCATTTCGCCATCCCTGAATCGGTATTCGCGAATCTTGTTTGACAGAAGGTCCATGATCAAATCCTCGATAAAGGCCATGGTGGCCGGATGCTCATTTCGAATTTACCGCAGAGACTGCGTGTCAAACGCTCTTGACGTCTCGTCCGCATTCGATGGCCAAGTCAGGCGGCCTTGACGTCAAGTCCACCTGGGGCGACTGACGCCAAGTCAAGAATGGGTGACCCGATTGACTTACTGTCGACTCTTGTTGACCGATACGACACTAACCAAGGTTCGTATTAGCAGATGCGCTGCATGGAATCGATTGTTAATCCTGTCCTCAGCCGTTGGGGTTTCGCGCAAATCACGCATTTGTCCGAATCAACAATCCTGGCATGGGTTAGCTGTTAGGGAGACAGCCTTGATAGTTGTCAGGCTGTCTTTCGCAGACGCCTTCGATTACCGTGAATTGTTTACTGGAACGATCGAACTTTGCGCAATACAGCTATTTTGCACAAAAATTACAAGTGGCAGGGAAAAACGGATACGGGAATCTGATTAAGTGATGAACGACTGCTTTTCCCAAAACCGGCCATTCAGAGTAGTGATTTTGAGGGGAGGCGACAGGCTGCAATCGGCCGAGGCTGTGTGAAAAGAGCAGTATTCACTCGTAAATTGGCGTTGCCCGGAGATTCGCTCCTCAGTTTTGTGTCGCTGAATGTGATCGTCGTAGCGACGTCGAAATGTTCAACGCCCCTTGCGATGAAATAGTTCGTCGTTTCAGCGCAGTCTGACGCACCGCCAATCGCAAAGCAGGACCGTTCAGGTCGCCTGCAGTTGTTCGATGATCTTCGGTACACCGAGAAAGTTGATCGCTCGCCTGAGATTGTAGGCGAGCACATGCAGACTCATCTCGGCCTGAACATTGGGTAATCGTTTCATTAAGAAGTGTGTCGATCCCATCCAGTGTTTGATGGTGCCGTAGGGATGCTCAACAAGCCGTTTACGCTGTCGCATCGCATCCGGGTTTTTCTTTAGTTCAGCTTGTGCCATTTCAAGTCGATGTTCGTGTTCCCAGCGCTTGAGTCGCTTGGCACTGCCCGTCGTGCACTTTGACCGCAGCGGACACGATGAACACTCGTAGGTCATATAGACCCACAACCTCATATCATTCTCGACACTGTCGAAGCGGTACGTCAGCCGCTGCCCGGCCGGACAGACGTATTCGTTGCGTTCTGCGTCGTAGTGAAAGTCCGCCTTTGAATAGCGGCCTTTGGCCTTGCCGGGCGAGGTATTTGTCTTTGGCACCAGCGCCGTGATATCGGCGTCATAGCAGTCAACGATCTCCTGACCTTTGTAGTAACCGGGATCCGCGATTACGGTGAGCGTCTTCGCATCCAGTGCTGACTTGGCTTGACCCGCCATCGAAGAAAGCTGACTGCGATCGCTCGGTGCGTTGGTCACTTCGTGTGCTGCTATCAGGTGATGTTTACTGTCCACCGCCGTTTGCACGTTGTAGCTTACCGTACTGCCACCACCAGCCTTCACCATCGAGCGGGCATCCGGGTCCGTCAACGACACCTGATTATCCGGATGCGCGTCCACCTCGGCCTCGTGCTGCCGCAGTTCTTCCATCTTCGCCTCCATCGAGGCGATCTTCTGTTGAAGCTCCGTGGCCGTCACTTCGCGGATCTCCGGCTCTTCCTTGTCCACCGCATCAAGCTTTGCCAGGTAACGGTCAATGTTCGCTTGTGTCTTTTGCAGCCGGCGCTTCACGCTCTTCCTGGTGAAGTTCTTATCGCGGCTGTTGACCGCTTTAAACTTGCTGCCATCAATCGCCACCAGCGTCGCAGAGAACAGCTTCAGCTCACGGCACACACCGACAAACTCCACGCACACACGCCGGATGGCCTTGCGGTTATCTTTACGAAAGTCGGCAATCGTCTTGAAGTCTGGCATCAAGCGGCCGGTCAGCCAGATCAACTCGACGTTGCGATGGGACTCTCGCTCCAGCCGACGGCTCGACTGAAGACGGTTTAAATAACCGTACACATAGATCTTCAGCAATGTCGCCGGCTGGTAGCCTGGCCGGCCCGTGGCGCTCGGTTCGGCCCGACCGAAGCCGAGCTGCTTCAGATCCAGCTTGTTGACGAAGGCATCGACCACCCGAACCGCATTGTCTTCTGCGATGTAGTCGTCAAGACTCTCAGGGAATAGCGTGCTCTGGGATCGGTTCTCGCCTTCAATGAATCGCTTCATGTGGTTCGACCTGATACTGAGACGTCTACATTATAATCAACTCAACGTTTTCACACAGCCTCGGCCACAAGCGGTCACTCAGTGGGGACCCCCTGAGGTGCCTTATTCGGTATGAACTAAC
>CAZTQL010000135.1:0-3625 GCA_964615665.1 uncultured Woeseiaceae bacterium
CGGCATTACACACCAGGCCGAAATCGAGACCTTGCAGCTGATAGACGCGGCCGCACCGGTTTACCAGAACATAGTCAGCAACCTGCGCGCGCTATACCGTGCGGAGGATACGCCGGCCATTCAATTGACCGAGCGTGCCGCAGGCATGCCCGGGCTGGTCGACACTTTGAAGACGCGAGTCGGTGGTGAGGCGTATTTGCTCGAGTCCGGTGCTACCGTGCGTGGCCTGATCAAACGCTGCCCGGCGCACAGCGGCGGTGGCGCGCTCACGCTGATACGGCATTTGCCGTGGGACCAGGCATCCGTTGAAGTCATTGCCAGCGACTCGACGAGCAGCGGCGGGCAGCCAACGCACCTGCTGTTCGGGCACCACGCGCATTGTCTCGACACCCAGCCTCTCGTACTGGGTTCACAGCAAGCCGATGGTGAGCGCTGGCTCGATCTGCAGCAGGAAATGCCCGGCGTGTCGCGACGACACTGTGTGTTGAGTCGCGAGAACAACCAGTGCATCGTCACCGACTTCAGCCGGTATGGGACTTTTCTCAACGGCCATCGCATCGATGGATCTGCGGTCCTGCAGACCGGCGACCTGTTACGCATTGGTACACCCGGTTTCGAGTTTCGCCTGATCTCTGCGGAGCGACCGGATGGCGCGTAAACGTCGGCAAACAGAGATCTTCAGTATGTCGTTTCTGGACTGCATGAGCTGCGGGTTTGGCGCGGTTATTCTGTTTTTCATGATTATCAACTCGCACGTTAATGCCACGACGGACGATGAAACCAGCGCGATGATGGCGGAGACCAGCCGGCTGGAGATCGAGGTACTCGAGGGCCGCAAGAACCTGGCCCTGGCCCGAAATACGAAGCAGAAGCTCGAGACGGAGCAGGAAACCGCCGAGGATAAGATTGCGCAGATTATTGCGCTAATTCAGGAGCTGCAGGCCGAGCTGGACACGTATGACAACGATACGCTGGCGAAGATCGAGCGCGTCGAAAAGCTGCAGTCAGATATCAAGTCGCTCGAAGAAGAGATCAAACGCTTGCTGGCACAGAAGCAGCAGCAGGATGCGGCCGGCGAACAAATTCGTACGTTCAAGGGCGAAGGCGATCGCCAATACCTTACGGGACTCAAGCTCGGCGGCAAGCGCACACTGATACTGGTTGATCGTTCCGCCAGCATGCTGAGTGACAAACTCGTGAACATCATTCGGCGACGCAACATGTCGAAGGGCGAGCAATTGCGCTCGCGCAAATGGCGGCAAGTGGTTGCCAGCGTTGACTGGTTGACCTCGCAATTCGCGCAGGGCAGCGAATACCAGATTTACATGTTTAACAACACGACCGAGCCGGTCATCAAGGGCACAGATGGCATCTGGCTCAAAGCCGATGACGGCACCCAACTCAACGAAGCGGTGCGGGTACTGCGCCGGACCGTGCCAAAAAATGGCACCAACATGCACGACGCGTTTCGGGTAGCCAAGGAACTTAACCCGCGGCCCGACAATATTATTCTGCTGGTTGACGGCATGCCAACGATGGATGCCGCGACCACCAGCAAAACAGTGGTCAGCAGTAACGAGCGCGGCAACCTGTTCAGTCGGGCCGTGCGCGAGCTGCCCTCCGGCGTGCCGATCAATATCATGCTTTACCCGATGGAAGGCGACCTGAATGCACCGATATCGTTCTGGTCGCTGGCTTTGACCAGCCGTGGCTCCTTCGTCAGCGTCAGCCGTGACTGGCCTTAAGAGGAGTTAGACGATGCGTCGCAGAAGAAATGTGGAAGCCTTCAGCCTGTCGTTCCTCGACTGCATCTGCTGCGGCTTTGGCGCGATCATCCTGCTACTGGTGCTCAGCAAGATCTATGAGCCGGTGGTCATCGAAGAGGCCGAGAATGATCTCGAACAGCTGATCGCGTTGCTGCAACAGGAATTGTTCGAGCTGCGCGGGCAGACGACGATCCTCGATCGGGAACTCAAAGTCGTCATAGACGACGCGGCCTCCACGCAGCGCTACCTGGCTGAGCTGCAGGGCGACCTGAACAAGATTCGCGGCCAGTATCGCGCCTCGAAGCAGGATGAAGAAGAGACCATCGATGAGGGCGAAATGCTGGCGGCCAAACAGCGCCTGACCGATGAAATGCGTCGACTGCGGCCGTATTACCGACGTCCTGCCGAAGACGCTGTTGCGGGTATCCCGGTCGACAGTGAGTACATTATTTTCGTGATCGACACGTCGCCCAGTATGCAGAATTACAATTGGGGGCTCGTGCAGAGCAAGATTCGGGAAACACTCGAGGCCTATCCAACCGTCAAGGGCCTGCAGATCATGAACGACGACGGTCGCTACATGTTCCAGGATTATGCCGGACGCTGGATTCCCGATTCTCCCGGTCGTCGACAAGCTATCGTCAGCAGAATGCGTACCTGGCAGGCCAGTAGCGATAGTGACCCGGTGGACGGGATCCAGGAGGCGATTACGCAGTTCTGGGCCTCGGACAAAAAGGTCAGCGTGTACGTTTTCGGCGATGACTTTCAGGGCAACTACACAATCGACTCCATTGTCGCGACAATCGATCGTCTGAATCGGGTGGGTGCGGACGGTAAGCGCCGCGTGCGTCTGCACGCCGTCGGGTTTCCGCGCGGCTTCCGCAAAGGCGGGCAGATCCCGGCGACTGCTATGCGCTTCGCGACGCTGATGCGCATCCTTTGTGAGCGCAACGGTGGGACGTTTGTCGCCCTGACAGACGAGAACCGCTAAAACGGCACCTTGCTTTCGCGGCGGCCATCTTTCGCCACAATCCATCACTGGAATTCCACGAGCGCGACCTTTCGTGCCCCTCATTTCGTTTTGTAATGAACTCCGAAGCAGGCCACATCAGTGCGACTGCAAATCACGGAGGACAACCCCATGCGCAACACAATCATTGCCCTGATCACCGTCTCGCTGATGACGCCGCTCGTCACCGCGCCGGCACACGCCGCATCGAAGGCGTCGAAGGAAGAGACCATCGGTATCGGTTCCGGTGCCCTGATAGGTGCCGCTTCCGGAGGCCCGGTTGGCTTTTTCATTGGCATCGCCATCGGCGCCCGGCTCGGTGACAACTGGCACAAACGCAGCGAGCGACTCGACTCGCTCGACAGCTCGCTCATGCAGTCACGCAACACCGTTGCGGCGATGGAAACCAACATCGATACGCTCAGTGGCGAGATCGAACGCTTGCAGAATGTTGCTCGCCCTGAACTGGTCAGCCTGATGCAGGCAGGGATCGAAATGGATCTGCTGTTCCGCACGGATGAGGCGGCGCTGGTCGACACGACCGGTAATCGTCTTGCCCAGCTCGCCAGCACGGTTGCGTCACTGCCACAAATTCGTATTCAACTGGACGGTTTTGCCGACGAGCGCGGTGACGAGACTTACAATCTCAAACTGTCTGAGCAACGCGTCGATTTTGTACGCCAGCTGTTCGTCAGTGCCGGCGTTCATCCGCAGCGCATTAACGTGTCGGCCCACGGCGAGTCCACGGCACAGGACGAGAACATAGACAGCTATGCGCTCGAGCGCCGTGTCAGCGTCAAGTTGTTTATCGACGACGCGCCAGCGGTTGCTGCAAACCCGAACTAGCTTC
>CAZTQL010000135.1:3725-5165 GCA_964615665.1 uncultured Woeseiaceae bacterium
CCCTCTGACTCTTCATTGAGTCTCCGCCTGGCCGGTCCGCGAGGACCGGCCTTTTTTTATGGCACTTTGGGAATGGCGTTGCTAGGGTTGGAACGACATCTGCCAGGTGGCGAGTGAAAAGGGGCGCTTACATTGTCGAAGAAGCTTGTTGAGCAACGTTGTAAGCCATGCGAGGGTGGCGTTGAACCGCTGCGGCCCGACCAGGCAGAAGAGCTGCTGCGGGCTTTGCACCCGGACTGGAGTTTGAGTGACGACGGTCTCGAGATTGCACGGCGCTGCACGTTTCCGGCGTATAGCCAAACCCTGGCGTTCGCCAATGCGGCTGCATGGATCGCCGTCAGCGAGGGGCATCATCCGGTGCTGACAATCAGCTATGGAGAGTGCGTGGTCAGCTATACGACGCATGCCATCAACGGGCTCTCCGACAACGACTTCATCTGCGCGGCAAAAACCGATCGTCTGCTACCCGGGGATGGTGCGTGATAACGATGCCTGACATTGCGGCGGCGGCAAAGCGTCTGGCCGGCGTCAGCGTTCGCACGCCCCTCGTCAGAAATTTTGAGCTCGACGATCTCGCGGGCGGTTGCGTCCTGATCAAACCCGAGTGCCTGCAAGTCACGGGCTCATTCAAAATACGCGGCGCCTACAACCTGTTGAGCCAGCTGACCGATGCTGAACGCGAGTGCGGCGCGGTTGCGTGGTCGTCGGGCAACCATGCCCAGGGCGTGGCGGCGGCAGGCGGCATGCTCGGCGTGCACACCGCCATCGTCATGCCGGAGGATGCGCCGCGGGCGAAAATCGATAACACGAGGCGGCTGGGTGGCGAGGTGATCACTTATGATCGTTACACTGGCGATCGCGAAGCCATCGCACGAAAAATTGCAGCCGAACGTAACGCGGTTATCGTGCCGTCTTACGATCACACGGAGATCATCGCGGGGCAGGGCACGGTTGGCCTCGAAATTGCCGAACAGGCGCTCAAGATGCAAATGCCGCCGGATCAGGTATTGATTTGTTGCGGCGGTGGCGGCCTGTCATCGGGCAGCGCGATAGCACTGAAAGCGAAGCTACCGGATGTTGCGGTGCATACCGTGGAGCCGGATCAATTCGACGACACCGCGCGTTCGCTGGCCTGCGGCGAACGCGTTTCTGTTGAAGAGAATGCCCGTTCGATCTGTGATGCTCTGCAGGCACACAAGCCGGGCGAAATGACATTCGCGATCAATCGGCAACTGCTGGGTCAGGGGCTAACGGTCAGCGATGCAGAGGTCTGCGAGGCGATGCGCTTTGCGTTCCGTCATCTCAAGCTCGTGGTTGAGCCGGGTGGTGCGGTTGCGCTCGCGGCAGTGCTTGCAGGCAAGATCGAGACTGAGGGAAAAACCACGGCGATTGTCATTAGTGGCGGGAATGTCGATGTCGAGCTGTTTGCGAGGATCCAGC
>CAZTQL010000136.1:0-5134 GCA_964615665.1 uncultured Woeseiaceae bacterium
CGACCTGGCTCGTCTCCGGCCTGTCTGTACTTTCGCTACTTTTCGGCTGTGCGTCCGTAAAAGATCTGCCGGACTACGCCGAATACGACATTGAGACCCTGCAGGCGCTCATGCAACAGGGTCAGCTCAGCTCTCGCGAGCTGACTCAGTATTACCTGGACAAAATCGATGCTGTCGATCGAAATGGCTCCACGCTCAACTCGATCATCGAAGTAAACCCACAAGCCGTCGAGATCGCCATGGCTCTGGACGTCGAAAGACAAGCGTCTGGGTCGCGCGGTCGCATGCATGGCATACCGGTTGTTCTGAAAGCGAACATCGATACAGCCGACGCAATGGAGACGACTGCCGGTTCTCTGGCGATGCAAGGACACCGACCGTCGGCAGACGCATTCGCTGTTGGAAGATTGCGAGCCGCCGGTGCCGTGATCCTGGCGAAGGCGAATCTCAGTGAATGGGCGAACTTTCGGTCGACAGAATCGTCGAGTGGCTGGAGCAGTATCGGTGGTCAAACGAAAAATCCGTACGGCACATTGCGCAATCCCTGCGGGTCGTCCAGTGGCTCGGCTGTCGCTGTTGCGGCTAGTCTCACGACTGTGGCTGTGGGCACGGAGACCAACGGCTCGGTCGTTTGCCCGGCCAGTGTCAATGGGATCGTGGGCATCAAGCCAACGCTAGGGCTGGTGAGTCGAAGCGGCATCATTCCTATTGCGCACAGTCAGGATACGGCAGGTCCGATGGGCCGCACCGTCAAGGATGCCGCAATTTTGCTGTCCGCGATGGTTGGCGCTGATCCTGCAGATCCGCTGGCTGCCAGTTATCCGGATACGGTGCCGGATTTCGCAGGCAATCTCTCGAAGGATGCTCTCAGCGGCAAACGCATCGGCGTGTATCGGGGCCATAGCGGCGCCGGCAACGATGCGCGGGTTGACGCGATAGTCGACGACACCATCGCGACGCTGGCATCATTGGGTGCTGAAATTGTCGATCCGGTCGAGATCGACACTGAAGGTATGAGTGCCGCTTCTCGTGAAGTCCTCTACTACGAGTTCAAAGCGGACTTGAACAAGTACCTTAAAGATTCCGGTGCAGCGATGAAAAACATGGCCGAAATCATCGAATTCAACGACGCCAACGCTGAAACGGTGATGCCGTTTTTTGGACAGGAACGGATGCTGATGGCGCAGTCCAAAGGTCCGCTTAGCGATCCGGAGTATCTCGAAGCACTGGCAACCAGCAAGCGGATTGCGCAGACCGGAATCAATGCGGCATTAGCCGAACACAAGCTCGACGCACTAATCGCACCAACCAGGGGTCCGGCCTGGATGATCGACAATGTTAGCGGCGATCGTTCATCGGGAATCTCAAGCTCGTCACTAGCTGCGGTATCCGGTTACGCGAGCATTACGTTGCCGGCAGGCGATATTCTTGGTCTTCCCATCGGGATCTCATTCATTGGGGCCGAGTTTAGCGATGCGAAACTCATACAATTCGCCTTCGCCCTCGAGCAGGCAGGCTACGTTCGGCAACCGCCGCTAGCAGACCAGTAGCGAGGACTCACTCGAATCTCAGTCCTCCTTGTCGACTTGGGCAAGGATCAAGTGCACGTCTGTTGCTGCAACACCTAAGTACGTATATTCCAAGATTGTTAGCGTATATTCCACGGCTGTTGCTGATGTTGTGATTGCGCGACCCTAACGCCGGCGAACCGGGGGTTCCGTGTAACCTAAATACGCCGCCGCTCCCCAGTTCCGCATAAGTGGTTCAGGCCCACCTTTAGGTCTGTCCCGATAACTCAATGTAGTTGCGAGGGGAGAGTCACATGAAGTCCTATCTTATTGTCCAACTAGCCATTGCTTTGGCTACGTCCCTGGCAATGTCGGGGTCCGTTCTGGCTCAAGCCGAAGACGATGGCGTCGAAGCAGCCGAAATGGAGGAAATCCTCGTTACCGGTTCGCGCATTCCTCGGGATAGCTTTAACGTGTCTACGCCGCTGGTCAGCGTCGACGCAGAGGCCTTGACAGATGCTGGTTTAGGCTCATTGGCAGAAATCCTGATCGATGAAATGCCTGCGCTGTATGAGTCATCCAGTAACATGAATTCGCAGTCCCAGATCGGCAACACGGGTGTGACGTCCGCCAACCTGCGTCGATTGGGCAGCAACAGGACCCTGGTCTTGATGGATGGTCGGCGCGTTGTCACGAACGCTTACGGTAGTAGAACGACCAGTCTTAATACCATTCCATCAGGCATCGTTAATCGTGTCGAGGTCATCACAGGAGGATCGTCAGCGACCTATGGTTCGGACGCTATTTCCGGTGTGATTAATATCATCACGCAGCAAGACCAACAGGGCTTCGGTTTTGACGCTCGTACCGGTGTCACCTCTGAGGGTGGTGGCGATGAATATTCCCTCGATTTGGACTACGGCACGACGTTCGCTGATGGTAAGGGCTATCTGTTCATTGCCGCGTCCTACGATGAGGAAAACGGCATTGACCACAAAGACCGTGACCGCGCGCAGCTGGAAGCCGATTTCGACTGGAACGCCTCGGAGATGTGCAATGAGATGCAGACGGTGACAGGCGACCAGTGCATGCGCGACATCAGTCCGTCGGACTGGCGTGATCGCAGCGACGGTACTCTAGGCGGCGTATTCTCAGAATCGAGTAGCGGCGGCAATTGGTGGTATGACGAAAATAACGTGTTGCAGTCTGGTTTCTCAGAAGAGCGCGACGGCCTGTTCAGCCGGCAGTGGGACGTGCTGAAGATTCCGAATGAGCAAACCGCTATTGCACTGAAAGTTGATTACGATCTGACAGAAAGAACAAGGTCTTACTTCCAGCTGCAGTACAGCAGGAATGACTCCTTTAATTTTAAATCGATGGAGGATCAGGGTGAAAATCAACGCGTCGCGACAATCGACCGCGTAACAGGCGAGCCTGGTCAGATAACACCAGGACACATTTCAGACACCAATCCGTTTATTCCAGACCAAATTCGTAATGACCCGAATTTTGACACGTTATGGACTGGCGATTTCGATCGTCGTTATGGCGAAGTTGGCAACATAACGACCGACAATGAGCGTACGACCTGGCGCACCTGGGCAGGGCTGCAGGGCAGTATGTTTGACGATGCCTGGGACTGGGATCTTTCGGTTGGTTATGGCAATTTCGAGCAGTACCAGGTTCGCTCGAATGAGATCGACGTCGTCAAAGAAGGGCAGGCACTTGATGCCGAGTTGGCACCAGACGGCGTGACTATTCAGTGTGCTGATCCGGCCGCCCGCGCAGCAGGTTGCGTACCGTTGAACCTGTTCGGTCAAGGTTCGATTACACCGGAGATGGCCGATTGGATTCGTGTTAATCCGGTTATTAATCCCACGGTTGAGCTAATCAATGTACTTGGCTACATGACCGGCGAACTGTTTGAAATGCCGGCCGGCACAGTTGGTGCGGTATTCGGCTTCGAATGGCGTCGTGACAGCATGGATCTCCGAGTTAGTGACGGGCCCAGATACGGTGGCATTACTTTTAATCTTGTGCCACCGATCAAGGGTGACTTTGATGTCGCAGAATTATTTACGGAAATGTCATTCCCGTTGGCTGATCGACTGACGGCCGATGTTTCTCTGCGCGTCGCCGACTACAGCATGAACAACATCAGTACAGTATTCAGTCACACAACAGGCCTGACTTGGGAGCCGGCTGATGGTTACATTCTTCGCGCTAACTTCGCTAGCGCACAGCGTGCGCCGGATATCACAGAGTTATTATCGCCAAGACGTGGCGACTACGACAGCTTTGACGATATTTGCGCCGACGTTTCGGCGACATCCAATGAGACAGGTCACGACAACTGCCGATTGGAGCCTGCAATTGCTGACGCGATTGCCGGCGATCCGGCATTTGTACTTGAGGACGAAAATAGCGGCTATGGGCCGGCCATAGGCAACGAAAACTTGTTCGAAGAAACGGCCGAGACGTTTACCATTGGGTTCAGTATCGCGCCCGATTTTCTCGAAGGTTTCCGTCTGGCGGTTGATTACTATGACATCACGATCGAAGATGCCATTATTGAAATGGAAAACTCTGAGATCATGAAGCAGTGTTATGCCTCATCCGTTACTTTCGGCCAACCCAATGTGTTTTGTGATGACATTACACGCGATGCTGATGGACAGATCGTTGAAATTCTGAATCGCCAACTCAACCTGAATGAACAAAGTACGAGTGGTTTCGATGTAGCTCTGGACTATGTGTTCGATACGGAGAGCATGGGCGAGTTTCAATTCGTAACGCATTACACTCACATCAGCAGCCATGAGGAGAAATTTGACGGTATTGACGGAGTAGAGACACTTGATTTCAACAATCAACTTGATTTCGGTATCTTCGAAGACGTCGCGACAGCGTCTCTTGCCTGGCGTTACAATGACTGGCGTCTACGCTGGCGCACTACGTGGAAGGGCCCGATCACCGATCACAATGATCGTGTTGAGGACTACCAGGACGATGTCGCTGATAATGACGCTCTATGCGCCGCAGCCGATCCTGATTGTGTAACCAATCCGGAAGTACCTAAATATCTCTTTTATCCGTCATACCTGAGGCACGATCTGTCGGCGTCTTACGACATGATGTTAGACAGCGGCGCAACAGTAAATTTCTATGGTGGTGTCAGGAATATGTTCGACGAGGACCCGTTCGTGCCGCGCACAGGCGATGCTTTTGAAGGCGGCATAGGCAACTACGACAGCAAGTTCGGTGGCGGCATCGGACGTTACTATTACGTCGGAGCGGCGATGCGATTCGACAATTAGCCGACGCAGTTCAATGAGTGTTATCCATTACGCAGGCCGGCCCGGTCGTAGGGCTGGCCTGCTTTTGTTTGCGCTTATCCTTCTTTCATATGCGCCGACGTCGTGGGCGCAGGCGGACGAGTGGCATTTCTCCGGTGTTGATCGAATTGTCGCGGTTAGTGACATTCACGGTGCGTATGGCGCCCTGGTTGCGACGCTGCAACAAGCCGAGGTTATCGATAAGAATCTCGCCTGGATCGGTGGCAAGACGCACTTTGTCATTACCGGTGACCTGCTGGATCGCGGTCCCGAGTCACGCCGCGTGATGGA
>CAZTQL010000137.1:0-5036 GCA_964615665.1 uncultured Woeseiaceae bacterium
ATGTTGTAACGCAATGCGTGTATCCAGTGACCAGCGCCGATCGAGAAACAGTCACCGTCCCCGGTCGCCACCCAGACATCCAGGTCGGGGCGCCTCGATTTGACACCGCAGGCAACCGGCAAGGCGCGTCCATGCAGGCCGTGAAAACCGTAGGTTTTCATGTAATGGGGCAGTCGGCTGGAGCAACCGATGCCAGATACCGCCACCGTTTTTTCCGGTTTAACCTGGGCATCGCGGCAGACTCGGTGTACCGCTGCCAGGATTCCGTGATCGCCACAACCGGTGCACCAACGCGGCACTCCACCGGAATAATCCTCTACTGTGAAATATCGATCTTTGACCTCAAGGGACCAGTCACCTTTTAAGCCGAACATGCTTCTGCTCCTTCTGTCTCAATGAGGTTTGCGTCAATGACCCTGCCGATGGTGCCAGGTTGCAGCGGGTGTCCCGGAACCTTGGACCAGCAATCGACATCCATCAGCGTGTGCGCCCGCAACACAAGCGCGAGCTGTGAATAGCGACGATATTCTTCATTGATCAGAGGCGAATCGGGATTGTCGCTGTAATTGATCTCGATCGTCATCACTTTTTTGAATCCCGAAAAAATCGCCTTCAAGCCGGGCTCCAGTGGCGACAAGAATCTGAGTTGCACCGAGGACACCTTCTTACCTTGCGAGCGCGCCAGATCTACCGCCTCGTCAATCGCGCCCAGCGTCGAGCCCCAGCCGACAATCAGCAGATCCCCGGTAGAATCCCCGTGGATCTCCGGAGGCTTCATAGTCGCGGCCAGCGCTGCCAGCTTGCGGCTGCGCATCCTCATACCTTCCTGGTTTGACGCAGAGTCGTACGCGATCTTGCTATTACGATTGTGCGCAAGGCCGGTGAGAACGTACTCGCCGCCGCGCATGCCCGGTATAGGCCGTTCTGACAAACCGCTGGTTTCGTCCCAATTGTAGGGCGCAACCTCCTTGTCCCAGGCTGACTGGTCTATCGGTGGTGCAAACCACTCATCGGTGACTTCGGGCCGTGCTATTGGCTGAACACCGGTGGCGAGATTCGCATCGGTTAGCATGATCACCGGCGTACGGAATGACTCGGCCAGTTTGCGTGCCATGACCACGAAGTGGAAGCACTCCGCGATCGTGGTTGCAGCAATAACGATCTTGGGCGAATCGCCTGTGGCGCCGTAGAGACTCGCGAGCAGGTCTCCCTGTTCGACCTTGGTCGGAAGTCCGGTAGAAGGGCCGCCACGCTGCACGTTGATTATTACCAGCGGGACCTCGGCCATGACAGCGAGACCAATCATCTCGGTCTTCAACGCCAGCCCAGGGCCTGAGGTGATCGTGCATGCGGTCTTACCTGCATAGGATGAGCCGATGGCAAATCCGATCGCAGCAATTTCATCCTCGGCCTGGTGGACGAAACCACCGGTTAAATGAAAGTCCTCGGCAAGATAATGAGACGCCGATGTTGCCGGGGTGATCGGATACATCGAGACCAGGTCTATGCCGGCAGCCATGACCCCGAGGCCCGCCGCGGTATTTCCGTTGATGACCACCGCCGACTCCATGCGATATTCCTCATCAACGGGTATTTCGAACTCGTAGTCCAGCTTATCGCGCGCGAAAGCATAGCCTGCATCGAACAGCCCATGGTTGATACTGATGACCTTCTCGCTCTTTTTTCTGAAGATCTTCGCGATCTCATTTTTTGCCGTGTCGGTATCGCGACCAAGAATCCTGCAAAGCATCCCGAGCACAAACATGTTCTTGCCCTTGCGAGGGTCGGATACCAGTTTGAGGCACTCTTTCTGGATCGGCAGTTCATGCACGACCAGTCCCTGTGCCTTGAAATCGGCGAGACCCTCCGCGTATTCATTGCGAACTTTCTCTTCGGGATCTTCCGCCCACATGCTCTCCAGCAAAACGACCGAGCCTTTTCTGTAGGCACCGTTTTCGATACGGGAATAGAGCACCTGTTCGTTGAACGCGACGACCATATCGGCTTCGTTGCCCATGTTGGTCACTTCCTTCGATCCAATACGGACCCGGATGCCGCTGGCGCCCTGGCGTTCTCGCGCAGGTGGCTGAATTTCGGCCGGAATGATCTCCACTGTCCAGACACCGTTGCCCATCTTGCCACTCACCAGTCCAAGGATCTGACCGCACTTCTGCGCGCCCTCTCCGGAGTCGCTGACGATTTCGACGATTAGCTGGTCCCGTTGCTGAACGCCTTTTTTCGCTGTTACGGCGGCGTCCTGATCGTCCGCCGTCGCGCCGACATCAGTCGCGCCGACATCAGTCGCGGCAACATCGGCGTGCTGTTCGGTACGAATTTCGTCGATCTTGCCCCGAAATTCCTCGATGGCGTCCCAGCGCGCCGCACGTGCCTCGTCGATATCGTGTGTATGCAGCGACCGCCGCAGATCGAAGCCAAGTTTGCTACGTAGCGGGCGCGGGACGGATAGCTTGACCCACCACGTTTTATCCCGCCTAAACAAATACTTACTGTCGCTTGTGACACCAGAATCTTGCATGCTGAATCCCCAACGTACCTGCTTAAAGAAAGGCTGTACCTTTTTTCCGTGTGGGGCGTTTATTGCATGCAGTACGGGGGCTGTAAATAGGTATAAACACCCGATTTACAGGTGTCTTTTTTGAAGCCGCAACACGAGCTGCGGCGCAACGATCGCTCAGGATCGGAACGGGCTAGTTGTTCTTTGCGCCCTGGTCGATCCAATCGGCAACCAGCTGGATTTCGTCGTCGGCAAGCGGGGTGCCCCGGCCGTCTGCAAATGATTCTTCATGGTGCGGCGGCATACGGATTTCCGGGTCGGTTTTGCCGGCGATCACCCGGTATAGCGTGCTGGAAATACTGCTGCCGACCACGACAACTGCTCCCAGTGTCGTGCCTTTCATCACGCTCTCGTAGTCGTTAACGCTGAGGCCACTGGCGGCGATGCCCTCGCCGGCGCTCGTGTGACATTCGATACAGGCGATCTCCAGAATCGGCTGCACGTCAGCCGAGAAACTGACCTCATTGCGGCCACAGCCGGCGATTCCTGCGCTGATCGCGATAGCACTAATACTAACTAGGAGTCTTGCGTTCATGGCCCACTCTCCTGTAATTGCATTGTGAGTTTGGCATTTACGCAGTTCGATGCCGATAAGTAGTTTCCGCCTAAAGCGATGTGCGCCCGGTTATCGCGCGACGGACCTCGGCAGACGCGGCGTCGGCGCGCAGCTGCACCTGGTTGTCGTCGATGTCGACGCCCAGTCTCTGCAGTGCGGCCTTTACGTCAGGAAAGCCGGCGGTCTGTGCATGCTGGCGGTAAAGTGGCATGAAGACAGGCTCCTCAAGCAGCGCGTCAAGCTTCGCGAACAGCTCGGGTCCGCTCCACGTGCGCTTCGATGGCAGACAACATTGCTGTAAGCGCCCGAGAACTTGATCCAGCGATTCAGCGCCGCCCGTGCGTTCGCGAAGACGGATGTCAGCCAGTAATGCTATCGCCGCACCGCTCCAATAAATTTTCATTCGCGCCTGGCGGATACCGGCAGCCGCTGCCTCGTTCGGCGTCAGGTCAGGTCGCGACACACGGCCGCGCTCGAGGCCCTCGTAAAGGTATTGCCACGCTTCGGTTGGCGAGTAGTGGCCGGCGCGCGACATCAACACGTTCTGGTAGTAACTCGCGAATCCCTCCGAAATCCAACGATGTCGTTCATCGAGATAGGGCAGCAACAGGTGGCTGAATTCATGCGTCGCTGTCCAGTTGGCGTAGAACTCTTCGATAGGCCGATCAGCGTCGACATACAGTTCGATACTCTCCTCGCCATGGCGTGTAACGCGTCCGAACGGGACGGCCGAATCGCCACCCCAGGCGCGTTGACCGGTTGGTATGACCAACACCCGCGGAGAGGGATTGGGAAAACGACCATAGACACTGCTGACGCTGCCTGCCACGGCCTGCAGCCAGGTGACGACTTGACGGGCTTTGTGATCATCAATCGGCTGCGCGATCGTAATGTGCAGAATGGCTCCGGGAACCGGTGCTTCGGTTACCAGCGCGTCAGAAGTCGAGGCCATCGTCGCAGTGGCCAGCAACGTCGTCACGACGAGCAGTAGCTGCTTCTGCACGCAAATCCTCATGAGCAAAGCTCAGTCCAGCACAATATGGACGCGGCGATTACGCTTGCCCTTGTTTTCGATTTTGCTGATGAGAACCTTGCCGATCTCTTGCGTGTTGTTCACGTGCGTGCCGCCGCATGGCTGATAATCGACATCGGCGATTCGGACGGTGCGAATATCGCCGGCACCGCGCGGCGGTTGCACGGACATCGTTCGAACGAGTTCTGGTTTCTCGTCGAGCTCGGCCTCGGATATCGTTCCAAATTGTACGGCGTGAGCGCCGTTGACTAACTCATTCATGCGCGTTGTCAGATCTTCTTTGTTGATCTGGTGGTCGCCAAGGTCGAAGTCGAGGCGACTCTTGTCGGCGCCGACGGAACCCCCGGTCACTGGTGCCGGAATCAGCGATCCCAGTAAATGCATACTGGTGTGCATGCGCATGTGTTTGTAGCGCCGCTCCCAGTCGAGTGCCGCGTCAACCGGATCACCCGGCGCCAGTCCGTGGTCGGCCGTGTCGAGTTGATGCCTGATTTGTCCAGACGCCGCGCCCTTGCGTGTATCGAGGACCTTGAACACATTGCCCCTTGCGTCCGCAAAAGTGCCGGTGTCACCGGGCTGCCCGCCGCCGAGCGGATAAAAAATCGTTGCAGCGAGTTCGACCCATTCATCGTCAACGTCGGTAACTATCGCACGCAGCTCCTTGGTGTAACTGTCCTCGTAATACATGGGCATGCCTGTCGTCATGTCAATTCCTCGAAAGTCATTGTCTCAGGTATTATGAGAGGCTGCGTCAATATGACAGGTCGCCCGCAAGTAAATTGCATGACGAGCAAAATCAGCATCGCCCCAATGATGGAGCAGTGACGCCGTTTTCGAAAAATAGCTTTCAATTCAACGGTTTATAAGTGATT
>CAZTQL010000138.1:0-5035 GCA_964615665.1 uncultured Woeseiaceae bacterium
GCCGGCGATCAGCATCGAAGCGCAGCGGCGTGCCGTTCGACGTGACTTGTGCCGGATTACCGTTGGCAATTTGCACGGAATCAGCGCGAATTGTCGCTGTTGTTTTTCCGCCACTGGCTGCGGCGAAAAAGATCATGTCGAGGAACGACCAGTCGTCGCCTCTGGCGTAGTAGTGGGTGCCGTCACAGTCCTGGCAGCCAATATCGTGAGCCAGCGTCCAGTGCGGGCGGGCCCAGGTGTCGAGCAGGTGCTTTTCCGCGTCCTCGCTGTGGGTCGTATTGAAGTCGCCCGCGGCAAACGCATGATGATCGCCAGGTAATGCGGCCAGCAGCCCGTTCAAATGCTGATAAGCGGCGGCGCGCATCTCCGTTGGATGGAATGGCGCCGGGAAATGCACGCTGAGGCCGGTCAGTATCGACCCATCAGGCAGCTGGAAGTCGGCCTGCAGGACGCCGCGGGTATCGCGTTCGCGCTCCGGAAAATCCGGTAGTTCGAGCGGATGCAGCCGCGGCAACTGAGCGAGCGGCAGTCGCGACAGGAACGCGACATCGATGCCGCGTGCGTCGGTCCCTTCGATAAGGATCGCCGGCAAGTAGCCGGCGTCAGCGAGATAGCTGGTGCGTAGTTGTTCGAGGACCGCCAGGTTTTCGACTTCCTGCATGGCGATGATGTCAGCACCGCGACCGTCGTTAACCTGCAGGATCGTTTCTGCGATGACGGTCATCTTGTAATCGAGGACGTCGTCGTTCCAGTCGAGGTTCAGGCATTCGTCGCGCCAGCGGTTCACCTCGATCTCGTTGCAGGCGTTACGGTGCGCTGCAGTTTGTTTCGCGGATAGCGGCAAGTAGGCCTTGTCGTCTTTCACCGGGTCGTCAATGTTGTCGAACAGGTTCTCGACATTGAACGTCATCACGGTGACCGCCAAAGCCCCCGTTTTTTCAGGGCTGTGTGTGGGTTGCGAGGGCGTCTCAACGCAGCCTGCCAGAGATAATGCGGTGAGGACGAAAGCATGCAGTGCGATTGCGCGAAGTCGAATCATTGTTGCGGCGCCTCGTTAAAATCGATAAGTAGTATCGGCGAGTGTTTCCTTTCGCCCGTGACAATAACGGTACGCCTGCGATCGCCGAAAGCAATCGCTTCGGCGTTCCTGAAGTTGCCGATGCTGACTCGCTGCGGCGGCGTATTCAGCGCGTCGAACCAGTCTTGCCCGGGCAGTCGTTGGTAATAGTACACGGCGCGATAGGTGAGTATCACCGCGGCAAAATTGTCATCTGATACGTCCATGCCGACCGGTTGCCAGTACCAGTCATTGATTTTCGGGGCGAATTCAACGTCCTGACGTGACGGCCGCGGCAGGCTCGTAATGGTACCGAGTCGCTTCGCCGTGAGGGTGCCTTCACCGTCCGGGCGCAGCGGCAGTTCATAGAGTACCGGCGGGATATCTCTCTTCGACAGCACCAGCACCCGTTCGTTGACGCTGTCGACAGCGGCGGCTTCGGCATCGCGAGGGCCATCGGGGTAACGAAAGTCGATTTGCCAGTCGACTTTCTCCTTGTCCTTCTTTTTGGCTTGCGGCTCCTTGACCACGTACAGCATGCGGGATTTGTACTTGGCCTCATTGTCTCCAATGTCGGCGATCAGAAGATAGGGTTCGCCGTCCAGCGAGAATGAAGCAAGGTCTTCCCAATCCCTGTTTTTCGACTTTTTAAGATCGAACTCGCCCAGCCGTTTGCCGCGCGGGCTGATGGCGTGCACCCACTCATCGGAACCATTGTCGTTGATGGTCCACAGCACGTTGTCCTGGCGGTAGGAACGCGCCAGTCCGCTTGCTTCGCGGATATTGGGGTCCTGGAGCTTGCCGATAACCACGGGTTTCGGTCCCGATTCCTGATCGGCTTCGGAGCACGCACTGACCAGCGGCAGCGCCAAGCAAAAAAGCCCGGCGTATAGCCGGGCTTTTCGTACTGCATGACGAAATAAATTAGTCGCCAAATTCGTAACCGATCTCAACACCCCAGACCGTCGGCTCGTTCACAAAGCCGGTGTTGTTACTGAAGTCGACGAAGCCGAGGACATTATCCTCGTCCGTGATGTTTCGGCCAAATGCCGCAATCTCGAGACCGGTGGCATCGTTTCTATAACCGATACGCAGACCGCCTTCGAACTGGCTGTCGGTCTTGAACTCCACGGCTTCATACAGCGCCATGTTGATGTCGCCATACCAGACCCAGTCTGTAAACACGTAGAACTCGGCATTCTCACCGACCGGCATGCTGTAGCGCACCTCGAGATTGTAGGTGGTCTCGGGAATGCGCGGGAACGGATTGCCGCCGATCAGTACCTGGTTGGTATCTGCCGGATTCACCGGATCCAAAGGTGTGCAGAGTCCGGAGCCACAGGGGTTGGAACCCAGGTTAGGGTCCTTTATCTCCGAGTCGGTATACGATGTTCCGGCGGTGATCAGCAGGTTGTCCGTAACCAGGAACTCGGCGTCGACCTCGAAGCCGGTAGCCTCACCCTTGTCAGCATTGATGACCGTGTTGACATTCGTTGCCCCGCCGATAACTGATAGCTGCATGTCATCGACTTCGTAAGCAAATACACCGATGTTGATACGCGCACGATCGCCAAACAGGTCGGCTTTATAGCCGGCTTCAATCGACTCAATCGTCTCGGCCTCGGCGCTCGATGGCGATTGCAGGAAGGCAACGTCGCGACCCTGAATCGACTGCGCGCGGAAGCCGCTGGCAACGCGCCCATACAGGCTCGAGTCTTCATTCAACGCGAAGTTCGCACTCACATCCCAGCTCGTCTGCTCGTCGTCGACGCTGATCGGGTCAGCCAGGAACGTCGGAATGCCGAGCTCCAGCCAGAGCTGGTTGAACTGCAGCACCTGGAAGTCCTTCTCATCCTCGGTGTAACGCACGCCGGCCGTTAGCGTCAGCTTATCGGTGACGTCATAGTTGCCCTGGCCGAACACCGCCCACGTTTCGTTCTTCTGCTGAATGATGGTGTCCTGTACGAGACCCGAGTCGCCGGTTGATGCGAAAGACTCGGTTGTCACAACCAGATCCGAGTCGAAGTAGAACGCACCAATCTGCCAACTGAACGGACCGTCATTCGCGCTCGAGAGACGGAACTCCTGCGTGAACTGATCGGTGTCAGCACCGTCCTGAGTGACAGACGGGGTCAGGATTTCGCCCGGCCAGGTGCGGGCCGGCAAGCACGGGAACGGGCACAAGACGAATGTATCGGCAGACGTGATGCCGGATGGCGGTGTCGGCGTGCCGAAAATATTGACGACGCCACCGTCGATGTCACCGCGGCTGAATCCGTCAGCCGCCTGATAGGATGTAATCGAGTTGAAGCTCACGTTGTCGAGGTCCCAGCGCAGGTTCAGCGTTGTGCCGTGCGACTGGTATGCCTGTGGATTATTGTCACCACCGTCGTAGTAAACGACCTCGCGGTCATAGTTCTGGTTAAGGCTGTTGCTGCCGGTGGTAAACACGTTGGCACGAAAAATAGACGATGTTCCGTCCAGGCTGCGATTCTGTTGGGATAGTAGCGCGCTAAAGCGATCTGTCGGTGTCCACAAGACCTGCAAACGACCGGCCGACTCATCATAACTTCCAAGAGACTCCTTACCCGTATGGGCGTTCGTGATCCAGTCGTCACGCGAACGCGTCAAGCCCGATAGTCGCGCCGATAACGTGCCATCGATCAGGCTACCGCCGACGGCGCCTTCGAAATTCATCGTGGCGTGCGTTGCGTACGATCCCTTGATGTAGCCGGAGAATTCATCGTCGGGACGCCGTGTATTGACCTTAATGATGCCGGCCGTTGTATTGCGTCCAAACAGCGTGCCCTGCGGGCCGCGGATGACTTCGATGTTCTGCACGTCGAACAGCGGGAAGCCCTTCAGCACGACATTTTCCATGACGACCTCGTCCATCACGAACGAAACGGGCTGCGATGCCGCGAGGTCAAAGTCGATATTGCCGAGACCGCGCAGATAAAAACGCGGCGCCGAGCGGCCATTCGATGACTCGGCATACAGGCCGGGAACGCGCCCCGATAAAGCCAGCACGTCTTCGCTGCCCGAAAACAGCGAATTCAGGCGCTCGCCCGAAGTGGTTGCGACCGAAATCGGCACTTCCTGTAACGACTCTTCACGTTTCTGCGCCGTAACGACGATTTCCTCGAGCACGCCGGTTGTCTGGGCGCTGGCGGGACCTGCGGCCAGGCCGGTTAGTGCTACTGCAGTCGCAAGGCCCAGAAATGACCGAACGGCTGAATACTTATTTAATGTTGTTTTTAGGCCTCGCATTGGGGTCTCCGGATTGGTTACCGGCGGAGTATAACGCCGTTACTCCAGCGAGGTGTAGCATTCGCGCGAAAATTTAGGCACACAAACGCACAGGAACACGAGGTCGTCGTGACCGGTGTTTGTGATCTGTTGTGAGACGCCTTTCGGCACGGTAATTACCTCGCCGTTGCGCACGGCAAACGGTGCATCGTCGCCGACGCGCATCAGGCCGTCGCCTTGCTCGAGGACGTACCATTCGGCTACCGACAAGGCGTGTAGTTGTGTGGTGACGCCGGGCTCAACGCGGGCGCGGGCGATCGATACCTCCGGCTGTTCGACGTCGTTTAACAGTTCGGTGATATAGCAACGTTCCGACGTCCAGAATTCCGGCGGTGGTTTCCGTTTGTTGCGCATCAGGCGACAATACCGCGACACGTGTGTGGGGGAACAGGGTGAAGCGAGAAAAGATACGAGCCACAACCGAATTGCTGGACTTGACGGGCGAAACGGCGCTGGTCACTGGCGCGAGTGGCAATATCGGCGCGGCGATTGCTGAGCGGCTGGCGGAAGCCGGTGCGGCCGTCATTGCTCATTATCATAAGAACGAAGCAGCGGCCGTCGCCCTGACCGACTGATTCGGTGGTGAGGCCGTGCAGGCCGACTTGTCGGATGAGTCGGCGGTGGTACGGTTCCTGACGACCGGCCAATCGACGGGATCGATGCTCGCGC
>CAZTQL010000139.1:0-4987 GCA_964615665.1 uncultured Woeseiaceae bacterium
GTAGAGAAACGGCAAGAATCAGGTAAACCAGGAGTTGTCTGAACATTGTACGAGTATCCCGAAAGTGCCAATATCATCCAGAGTTTTGAGTTTGGACAAACGTCCAACCAAAGACAAGGATAGGAATTTAATTCTATCGGAACGTGAGCCCGGCCGAGCAACTATCACCGCGGGTGGACGTTTTGCGGTTAGAAACCTCGGTTCGACCCCGATTTCCCAACTGTTTCGTCGTTGATAAGTACCAGGTGCGTCAGCCGGACTCCGAATTTCCATTCGGTGTCAGACCAAATTCCGCCGCGATCAACTCAATTTCAACGAGCTCTTCGCTGGATGCGACGCCGTCCGCCTGTGCAATAGCATGCAGCGAGTTCAGGAAATGCTCAACGCGTTCGTTGTCGAAGGCTGGATTCTCTATACGATTGTCGATGCCGGCTTTGGCTCGCTTCTGCATCATCGACAACTCCATAATGAACTCCACCTCGGCAGTTTCCAGCTTTGCCACCTCGTGCAATATACGGCGCATCTCGTCTCGCTCGCTGTCGGTGACTTTACCGTCGGCGTAGGCGATTCGAGCCAGGGCGAATGAAAATGCGGCCAGGTAGTTTGCCGCGTGCGGGTCATGTTTTTCGAGCAGATTAAGCATCCGGCTGGTGCCCTCGGAGACGACCTCACTCAAAGACTTCATGCGACCATCTTCGAGATGCAGGATACGGTCCGCAACATCAAGAATACGATTGTCATGGGTCACCAGGATTACCGCCGAGCCGTCCTCACGCGCCAAGTCCTGAATCAGCTCAACCACGTCGCGACCCGATTGCTTGTCCAGCGATGCCGTGGGTTCGTCGGCCAGCACAATCTGCGGTCGATTCACCAATGCCCGAGCAATACCCGCACGCTGCTTCTGCCCGCCCGACAATTCACGCGGGTACTTGTGCTCGTACTCGTCCAATCCAACCCTCTGCAACACTTTGGCAATGCGATCCCTGGCGTCTCGACCTTTGACGCCGCCGAGTTGCAGCGCCATCTGGACGTTCTGGTGAACAGTGAGGCTATCGAGCAGGTTGTGGGACTGAAATATATAGCCAATCTTCCGTCGCACCTTGATCAGGGCCTTCTCGCTGGCATTGAGGAGCTCCTGGCCCAGCACTTTAACGCTGCCTTTCTGCGCCGACCGCAGCGCGCCGATCAACGTGAGCAGGGTGGTCTTGCCCGAACCGGAAGGCCCGGTCAATATGACAATGTCACCCCCCTCGATCGCGGTACAGACATCAAACAGAACTTGCTTCTCCAGGGAGCCTTTGCCGAACATGTAGGACACGTCTTCGAGGGCAATCCGTGCGCCGGAATCCATCAGAACACCTCCGCGGGATCCACGGCCCGCAGTTTACGCAGGGCCAGCATCCCCGAGCCCGCACACATCGCCACTGTTAGCGCGAACACGCCGAGCGCACTTTCCACGCTCATTTCCAGTGGCAGACGCGTCGCGTCGGCGCCCTTGGCAAACACGAGGTAAGCGATTCCCATCCCCGGGAGAAAACCGAGCACGGCCAGTATGACCGCCTCCTGCAGCACAACGTTACGCAGGTAGCCATGCGTATAACCCATGGCTTTGAGCGTGGCGTATTCCTTCAAATGATCCTGCACATCGGCAAACAGTATCTGGTAGACAATGATCAGCCCGACAATCAGGCCCATCACGGCGCCAAAGGCGAAGATATAGCCGATGGGCGTGGTCTTGTTCCAGTACTGGATTTCCAGGTTCATAAACTCCTGCCGGGTAAGCAGGCGCACATCATTCGGAATCGCCTCCCGAATCTGCGCCTGTACTTCCGCGGCATCGTGACCCGGTTTTAGCTTGATGAGACCAAAATCGATGGCCGACTTCTTTCGGGTAGGCAGTATCCGCAGGAAATTGAGGTCGGAAGTGATAACACCGCCATCCAATCCAAATGACGTACCCACCTGGTACATGCCGGCGATGGCAACGCGGCGATCGTTGATCTCGGCGCTCACTGGCTGGCCCCCATCCAGTAATTCCCGAACCGGACCGTATTCGTCACGGCCGCGGCGGTCGAAGATAGCCTGGTCCGGAATCTTTATGGCCTCTACTTGCTCCGCGCTGAGCAAGCGTTCGAAGCCGTGCTCGGAGGGATCGAATCCGATGGCCAGGATGTTGCGCGCGCTCGATCGGTCAACCGGGTTGCGCCAGCTGACCAGTCGCATATAGACCGCGGTAGCCGACTCGACCCCATCGAAGCCCAGCACCTGGTAGAGCCTTGATCGGGGGAACTGTTTGGAGGAAACCAAGAAATCAGTCTTGGGGCTCAACATGGCCAGGTCGTAATCCATGGCCGTGTGATAGCGCACCGCGCTGACAAACAACGCCTCACGGAATTCGAGCTGCACGAAAATCAAAATTACCGCGAATGCGATGCCCATTATTGCGGCGACCAGGCGCAGTTTCTGGGCCTTAAGCTGCAGCCAACCCAGCGGTATCGAACCGGACATCAGGGCCGGATCTCTACCTTGACCTGCATATTGGTAAAGCGGGACACGGCTTCACTGTCATCCAACAGGATGAACACTTCAACAACCCGTGCGTCGGTTTTCGCAATGGGGTCGGTTCCGACCGCGTCAAGCCTTCCCACTTTCAGTGAGATGCGTTCCACCTTGCCGGTCAGCTCATCGTCCATTGCAGACGTCAGGATTGTCGCAAGCTGTCCGACCTTGACACTCGTAATATCGGTTTCATACACCTCCGCAACGGCGTACATGCGATCGGTGCGGCCGAGCTCCATGATACCTTCCGGCCCAACCCGCTCACCGGGATGGGCATGTACTTCGAGCACCTGGGCACGCAGGGGAGAACGGACGACCGATAGCTCGAGTCTTGCTTTGGCCGCGGCAAGATCTGCCAGCCCAATATCAAGATCCATTTGTGCGGTGTCCAGTTTGGACTTGCTGGTCAAAGATTTTTGCGCGAGGTCTTTCTGCCGAGCCATTTCGTTGCGGGCATTGGAAAGAACAGCCTCGAGCCTGGCGACCTCGGCATTTCGCAAGTTGTAACTATCCAGACGAGCGACAACCTGGCCGCTTTCTACCCAGTCTCCCTCGGCAACCTGCAGCGATTTCATGACGGCTCCCGTCGATCCGCCGCCGGACGGCCCGGCAAGCTGCACCACGCCATTCTCGGGTTCCAGCCGACCCAGACTCGAAATCACGCGTTCTTCCGCAACAGCACAGAGCGAGACTACAAGGCCGAAAAAGAGTACCAGTTTCAGGCTTCGCCGCATAATTGCTTCCCCTTACATCTTGTAGTTATTTTTCGCGTATGCCCATGGGGTTAATCCGGACCCAGTCACAGGTCGTCACGCTTATTACTCGATATTAGTCTAAGCCACCGTGTCCTGCTCGGCCAGGGCGAACCGGGTCCTGGCTGTGCGAATGCCATCCAGCAAAGCGCGAGTTTCCACCACGAACTCTTCGAACCAGAGGAACGCGTAGGACTTCAAATCCTCCACCCTGACCTCGCTGGTATTGTCGATCTGCATGAGCGATCGGGGCAATTCACCGTTGATTCGAAGATAACGTTTGCCCAGCAGTTGCTCACATTGGTGCGCGCTGACAGAAGAACTGGCACTCATCATGTGATCGAGTAGTCCATTGGTGAGCCAATCGAGTATGCCCCAGCCGCGCGATACCTTGCCGATTTTGTCGCGGTCTTCCTGGCTGAGGTCATGCGCGGGCCTGCCGGTTCCCAGCGATAGCATCCAGATATCTTCAAGCGAGTGTCCCATCGCCAGCGCCTCGCTAATAGCGCACTGGCTAGGATCATTTGTAGCCAGCGCACCATCTACCAGCCAGCGCCGCTTTGGTGCGGTCGTGGCAACCGGTGGGTACAATGTGGGCGCGGCCGTCGCGGCGTCACAAATTTCCGCCAGCGGTGGGTTGTATAAAGAATCACTGCCGCGGTTGTTCTTGAAAGTCACCAATTCCCGATTGATAAAGTCATAAGCGAGAATCAGAAGGTGCTTATCGACTATGTCATTGATGAGCGCCCCATCGGCCTGCTTGTCGATATAGGCCCGTTTGTTGATGCCATCGTATTTTGGTTGATTCTGCAAGCGACCCAGCATTTTGTCCCAGATAGACTTATCGAAGATCTTCGTCATCGACTCAGATGAATAGCCCTCGACCACCAGTCGCTCCATGCTGCCCGCGTTACGGGCCAGATAGGCTGCCACCAGCGCGCCGGTACTGACGCCGGCAAAGAAATCGAATTCTTCCCGTACGGAGATCTGCTCTTCGCGTTCAATGAAGTTCAGTACATTGGTTGGAATGACGCCTCGAGACCCGCCGCCATCAATGCTTAAGATAAATATTGGACCCTTCACTGACACAGCCTGACTCCAATGGATTTGTTGTCGTCGGTAATAGTGTTGGTCCTGAAGCGAAAATACGCAAGTCATAATGGTCGGCGGGCTACTCGAACCGGCTAAGGCCGGTTCTCACCCTTCGGGTTGCTTCGCCACCCCTGGTTCCTGTTCATTTTTCGACTCGGCGCGGTATTCGCCCAGCCGTTCCGTTAGCCAGTCGCCGGAAGGCGTCTTTTCACTTTCGCATTCGATGTAGTACAACTTCTTGCTCAAATAGCTGTTACTAGCCAAACGCTCGATGAACTTTTCGCTGGTTGGTGCGTGGCGTTTGCCTCTCCGATATTTCATACGCAGGTGATCTTCAGCTGAGCGGGAATTGTAATGCTTGCCATTGCGAATGAATGCGCAGTCGCTACTGCCGACGGATCTGAGCAGATAATCTATTTCTGCAGGGACTGCGTCGTCCGCACGTGCGCTTAACGGCAGCAGGGATAAAAAGAGGACTAAGGTGAAAACTCTCATCTACTGTTCTCCAGGATCGCAGTGTGTTCGTTCATAGACGCAGGTGCACTGACATCGGGTTATGGTCCGATGACTCTACGTGGCGCGTC
>CAZTQL010000140.1:0-4933 GCA_964615665.1 uncultured Woeseiaceae bacterium
TGGTCGGTGGCAAGACCGTGGAGATTGCCGGCCAGGACTGGGTATTTCCGAGCGAAGCACAATGCGATCAGTGTCACACGGGTGCTGCCGGCTACGCGCTTGGACCTGAGACGGCACAGCTCAACAAGGACTTTACGTATCCGAGTACCGGGCGTACGGACAACCAGCTGGAAACACTCGATCACGTCTTGATGTTCACGTCGCCGCTGGCTGGTACCCCGGATGCCCTGCCCGCGCTCGCGGACCCAATGGATACCAGCACCGATATCGGCGATCGTGCGCGCGCCTATCTGCACACCAACTGCGCGAGTTGCCACCGTCCCGGCGGCGGCACGCCGGTCGACCTAGACCTGCGTTACTTCACGGCGTTGCAGGACACCGCCACCTGCGATGCAATCCCGCAGGCAGGCTTCGTGGGCATCCCCGGCCCCGACGCACGCATCATCGCGCCCGGCGCCGCCGAGTACTCCACGCTCGTCGCGCGCACCAACCGGCGCGGCGGCTTTGCTGCCATGCCGCCGGTCGGTTCGACCGTGATCGATACCGCCGGTGCCGCATTACTAACAGACTGGGTCAACGGGCTGACAGGCTGCCAGTGACTAAGGCGATCAGCCGAGATGTTTGCTGGCGAGACATAAAGCGAGCGCCAGCGAGACAGTCCGCCAGCAAACATCTCGGCTGATCGCCTGATGTGAACCGCCGGAGGTTCTAGGAAAGTGCTTGCACGAGGCGCTCGTAGACCTCGTCAATACCGCCCTCAGCGCTAATCGTGGTCAACTTGTCGCGCTTCCCGTAGTAGTTGATGAGCGGTTCGGTATTCTCGCGGTAGACGGCCAGACGATTGCCAATGGTTTCCTCGTTGTCATCTTCGCGCTGAATCAACTTCCCACCAGACTCGATGCACTCAGCCAGTTCTTCCGCTGAGGAATAGTAGATATTCAGCAGCTTGCCGGTGAGTGAACAGGTGCGTCGACCCGTCAGTCGTTTCATCAGGATGTCGAAATCCACGTCCATCAGCACTGCCGTGTCGAGGGGCGTACCCATCTGGTCCAACAGTTCCTCGAGGTCGAGCGCCTGCTGCATCGTGCGCGGGAACCCGTCAAGGATGAAACCGTCGGCAGCATCAGGCTGACTGAGACGCTCGCTGATGATACCGAGCACCACCTCGTCCGGGACGAGGTCGCCAGACTCCATAACGGACTTGGCCCTGAGACCGAAGCGCGTCCCGACCTCAATCGCTTCGCGAAGCATGTCGCCCGTCGAGATCTGCGGGATATTCCTGTCCGCCATCAGCTTTTTGGCCTGCGTGCCTTTTCCTGATCCGGGCGCTCCCAGCAGTACGATTCGCATCAGCTCGTTCTCTCTTCGAATTCCGGGGCAAAGAACGCTACCGGCTAAGGGGAAGCAGGTCAATGCGTAGATGTGCGCCAATTCGGTAAATGCCGATGATCCGCAAAGCAGTTTCCGCTATGCTCTGCGCCTCTTGAATTGTCGGCCACGGGAAACCCAGATCATGCCTGCTATGAACGCCTTTTATGCTCAATCCGGCGGTGTCACCGCTGTCATTAATGCCACGGCCTGTGGTGTTATCGAGACCGCCCGCAAGCATACGAACAAGATTGCCAACGTCTACGCCGGACATAACGGCATCATCGGCGCGCTGACCGAGGACATGATCGACACCAGCAAAGAGAGTGCTGCGACAATTGCAGCGTTAATGCACACACCGGGTGGCGCGTTTGGCTCAGCGCGCTACAAGCTCAAGGGTATTGAGCAGAATCGCGTTGAATACGAACGCCTGATCGAAGTCTTCAGAGCTCACAACATTGGCTACTTCTTTTACAACGGCGGCAACGACTCCATGGACACCGCGCACAAGGTGTCGCAGATCTCGAAAAAGATGGGTTTTCCGGTCACGTGCCTTGGCGTACCCAAGACAGTCGACAATGACCTTCCGATCACCGACACGTGTCCCGGTTTCGGTTCAGTGGCAAAGTATGTGGCTGTATCGACGCAGGAGGCCGCGATGGACGTGTTGTCGATGGCCGAAACCTCAACCAAAGTGTTCATCCTCGAAGTCATGGGCCGACATGCCGGCTGGATCGCGGCGGCTGGCGGACTGGCCGGCAAAAATCCGGAAGACGCACCGCATATCATCCTGTTCCCGGAGATTCCGTTCAAGAAGCGCGAGTTCTTGAAGCGGGTGCGCCAGTGCGTCCGTGATTACGGTTACTGCGTCATCGTCGTCAGCGAGGGTGCCGCATTTGCCAACGGCAAGTTCCTCGCCGAGGCCGGCACACGTGACGCCTTCGGTCACGCCCAGTTAGGTGGTGTCGCACCGGTGGTCGCAAATATGGTGCGTGAAAGCCTCGGCTTCAAATACCACTATGCGATTGCCGATTACTTGCAGCGCTCGGCCCGGCATATCGCGTCTGACGTCGATGTCAAACAAGCCTATGCCGTTGGCAAGGCAGCCGTGCAGTTTGCGTTGCAGGGCAAAACAGCGGTCATGCCGGTGATCAAGCGACTCTCGGACAAGCCCTATCGCTGGAAAATCGAATCTGCGCCGCTCGTAAGGATTGCAAATAAGGAAAAGATGCTGCCACGACGCTACATCACGAAGGATGGTTTCGGCATCACACAAGCCTGTCGACGTTACCTGCAGCCGCTGATCAAAGGCGAAAATTACCCGCCATATATCAATGGCTTGCCGAAGGTGGCCAAGCTGAAGAATCGGTCCGTGAAGCCACTGACGGGCACGAAATTTGTGGTATGATGCGCCGCCCGCTGCGGTCGGCCCTAACAAGAATCACTAGCCAGGGGTCGGGGAGCGCGCGGCACCTTTTGCTTTGACGATGAATTTTTTATGACCAACGCGCCCTGACGCCGGCATCAAGCGGCGACGGCGGCCTCGTTTGGTCCGTTCGCTAAAAAAATCAGGAGAAGATCTGATGTCTAACGAGTTTGCCCTTTGGCTCTCGATCGGTGCGGGTGTGCTCGCAATTCTGTTCGGAGTTGTCTCAACGCAGTGGATTTTGAAACAGCCTGCCGGTAATGCCCGCATGCAGGAAATCGCTGCCGCAATCCAGGAAGGTGCAAAAGCCTACATGGATCGTCAGTACATGACGATCGGCCTGGTCGGTGTTGTGTTGTTTGTCATCCTGGGCTTCGCCCTCGATTGGGCAACCGCGATTGGTTTTGCGATCGGCGCAATTTTCTCAGCGCTCGCCGGTTACATCGGTATGTACGTTTCGGTTCGCGCCAACGTTCGCACCGCTGAAGCCGCAACCAAGGGCGTCAACGCGGCGCTGAACGTCGCATTTAAGGGTGGCGCGATTACGGGCATGCTCGTGGTCGGACTGGGTTTACTTGGCGTCGCTGGTTACTACTACATTCTGTTGAAAATGGGCACCTCCTCTGATGATGCGGTTCACGCACTTATCGGCTTGGCGTTTGGCGGCTCGCTGATCTCGATATTCGCTCGTCTTGGCGGCGGTATCTTCACGAAGGGCGCCGACGTCGGTGCCGACCTGGTCGGTAAGGTTGAAGCTGGAATACCGGAAGACGACCCCCGCAACCCTGGCGTTATCGCCGACAACGTCGGTGACAACGTCGGTGACTGTGCCGGCATGGCGGCTGACCTGTTCGAGACCTACGCCGTAACCATCATCGCGACAATGTTGCTGGGCGGCCTCGTGGCCGCCAACTACGGCGCTGAAGCGATTGTCTACCCGCTGGTTCTTGGTGCCGTTTCGATCGTTGCTTCGATTATCGGTACGTTCTTCGTCAAGACGTCTGAAGGCGGCAAGATCATGGGCGCTTTATACAAGGGCATGATCGTTGCGGGCGTTCTCGCAGCCATTGCTTTCTACTTCATCACCAACATGATGATGGGCGACAGCGGTGCCGCAATGAGCATCTATTACTCGGCACTAATCGGCCTTGCCCTCACGGCTGCAATGGTTGTCATTACCGAGTACTACACGAGCACGGACTTCAAACCGGTTAGGACGATTGCTGAAGCTTCACTGACGGGTGACGCCACCAACATTATCGCCGGCCTTGGTATTTCGATGAAAGCGACGGCACTGCCGGTATTGGCTGTTTGTGCGAGCATCTGGGGCACGTTCGCCCTGGCGCCGGATGGTGACAATCTTGCGGGCCTCTACAACATAGCAATCGCCGCCACAGCCATGCTGTCAATGACCGGTGTTGTCGTTGCGCTTGACGCCTTTGGTCCGATCACCGATAACGCCGGCGGTATCGCCGAGATGGCAGACCTGCCCCCCGAGGTGCGTAACATCACCGACAAGCTCGACGCTGTCGGCAATAC
Organism: uncultured Woeseiaceae bacterium; assembly: GCA_964615665.1. Lineage (GTDB taxonomy): Bacteria > Pseudomonadota > Gammaproteobacteria > Steroidobacterales > Woeseiaceae > UBA1847. Next base: position 4,334 of record CAZTQL010000140.1, read on the forward strand.
GACCAAGGCCGTAACCAAGGGTTACGCGATCGGCTCGGCCGGGCTTGCAGCGCTGGTTCTGTTTGCTGACTACACGCACGCACTCGATTCCGCGAACATCGACGCTGTTTTTCACCTGGACGATCATATGGTGATCATCGGTCTGTTCATCGGCGGTCTCGTGCCGTTTCTGTTTGCATCTATGGCGATGGAAGCTGTTGGACGCGCCGCCGGCGCGGTTGTCGAGGAAGTGCGCCGTCAATTCCGGGAGATCGAGGGCATCATGGAAGGCACCGGTAAGCCCGACTACAGCCGTGCTGTTGATCTGCTGACCAAGGCGGCAATCAAGGAAATGATCGTTCCTTCGCTGCTGCCCATCGGCGTACCGCTGGTTGTTGGATTGACTCTCGGCCCGAAAGCACTCGGTGGCCTGCTCCTCGGCACGATTGTTACGGGCCTGTTCCTGGCAATTTCGATGACAGCCGGCGGCGGTGCGTGGGACAACGCCAAGAAGTACATCGAAGACGGCAACTTCGGTGGCAAAGGTTCCGATGCCCATAAGGCAGCGATCACGGGCGACACGGTCGGCGATCCTTACAAGGATACGGCAGGCCCCGCAAT
>CAZTQL010000141.1:0-4919 GCA_964615665.1 uncultured Woeseiaceae bacterium
GGAATGGCGTTCATATCTGTGCCTGCGGTACCACGACCGACGGAGTTGTTGATGTGTATCAACGATGCCTGGTGCCGACGCTTGCCGTTTACCAAAACGAGCGTCTGATCCGGGCCCAGGCCACGCAATGTCGCCGGTCGCAGGGCATCGGTGCCGTCTGAAATCGACGAGCTCGAGAAGTTGAACGACGGTGCCAGCGCCTGCAGCATCCGGCCTACCTCGGTCTGCCCGGTGGCCGCCATATCATCGGCGGTCAACGTATCGACGGGTACCGCCAGATCGGATGAGACGCGTCCGGGAGCGCGGGTACCCAGCGTGACAATTTCCTCGAGAAGCTCGTCGTCCTGTGCATAGGCACTGCCCGCGGGAACGGCCAGTATGAGGGCACACGCGGTGAGCGTGGCCGAGAAGTTCGGGTATATTGGTTCCATCGTTATCCCCCTGATATCGATAATCTTAGAAATAGTCAAAACTTGCTTGACCGACCACCGTACGTTGGGCGCAAAGCCACTGTCAAACCGCTGGGTCCGATTATTGCCCGTAAATTTGCCCCGGCAGCCAGGTAACCAGCTGCGGGAACACCGCGAGCAGCAGCAGTGCCAGTACCTGTATGGCCACGAAGGGGATCGCTCCGCGATAGATCTGCGCCGTAGTTACCGAGGGCGGCGCGACGCCGCGCAGGTAAAACAGCGCAAAGCCAAACGGCGGGGTCAGGAAGGAGGTCTGCAGGTTGATGGCAATCATAATGCCGAGCCAGACCGGGTCGAGGCCCATGGCCAGCAACACGGGGCCAACAATCGGCACGACCACAAAAGTGATCTCGATGAAGTCGAGCACGAAGCCGAGCAGGAACATCACCAGCATCACGACAAGGACAGCACCGATAACCCCGCCCGGTAACGCCTCGAGAATGGCGCGCACACCGTCGTCACCGCCGTAGCCGCGAAAAACCAGCGAAAACACCGACGCACCGATCAGGATCATGAAAACCATGCTGCTGATACGTAACGTGCTGCGCATTATTTCCTGCAGGCGCTGGAGATTGAGCTGGCGGCGCGCCAGTGCGAGCAGCAGCGCACCCATGCCGCCGACGCCGGCAGCCTCGGTCGGGGTTGCGAGCCCGGTGAGGATCGAGCCCAGCACGGCCAGGATCAAAGCCAGCGGTGGCGTCAGCGCGCGCAGTATCTGCAGCAAAGATACCGATTCGCCGTCGGTGCGCTGATGGGCTGGCATGATGTCGGGTCGGAAAAACGCAACGACCAGGATGTAGATCATGTACAGCAGTACGAGCATCAGGCCAGGAATCAGCGCACCGGCGAACAGGTCTCCGACGGAAACAGTCTTTGGCGAATAGATGCCCATCTGTAGCTGTGCCTGCTGGTAGGCCGTCGTCATGACGTCGCCCAGCATGACGAGAATGATGCTCGGCGGGATGATCTGCCCCAGCGTGCCGGACGCGCAGATGGTGCCCGTCGCAATTTCCGGCGAATAGCCGCGTTTCAGCATCGTCGGCAATGACAACAGGCCCATCGTAACGACCGTGGCGCCAACAATGCCGGTGCTGGCCGCCAGCAACATGCCGACCAGCGTGACCGAAATACCGAGGCCACCGCGCAGCGTGCCGAACAGGGCGCTCAGGGTTTCGAGCAGCTCCTCGGCGATGCGGGCGCGCTCAAGAGTGACTCCCATGAAGACAAACAGCGGCACGGCGACCAGCGTCTCGTTGGTCATGATGCCGAAAATGCGATTGGGCAATCCTGACAGCAGCGCTTCGTTGAAGCTCCCGCCGATCACACCAAACAGCGCGAATAATAAAGCCGTGCCACCGAGCGAGAACGCGACCGGGAAACCCGCGAGCAGGACCAGGATGACGCTAACAAACAGCAGTGCTGCGACCCACTCCATCGTTAGCGGCTCCTCAGTTGCGTCAACGAACGCAGAAACAGCGCCGCGCCCTGCAGCGCCACCGTTATTGGCATGATCAACAACGCCGTCTTCAAGAGCGGCAACAACGGGAAAGGTAGCCCCCCCGACTCTCGTGACGCTTCACGCAGATCCCAGGAAACCAGCACGAAGTCGAGCGCCTTCCAGGCCAGGAAGAAACTCAGGGGCCAGAGAAACAGAATGACGCCAAGCAGATCGATCCACGCTCGCCGGCGGGCACTCATGGTCCGGTAGAAGACGTCGACACGCACGTGCTCTTCCTGTTCCAGCGTGTACGCAGCGCCGAGCATGAAGACGACGGCATGCATCCAGATCACCGACTCCTGCAACCAGATCAGGCCCGCGTCAAAAACGTAACGCATGACGACGATGACGCAGGTGACAATGACCATGAACAACGTCAGCCAGGAGACGCCCTTGCCGAGCATTGCGCTGAAGCGATCGAGTCGGCCGGCGTTGCTTTCCGAGTTCAAGGCTGGCGCCCGGCCATTAGCGACGCCAGAAGGTCGGCGTAATCAGTACCAGAAGCGTGAAGATCTCGAGGCGGCCGAGCAACATGCCGCCGACCGCAATCCATTTGGCGGTATTGCTCACTGACATGAAGCCTGCGGAAACGTCGCCCAGCCCGGGACCCAGATTATTCAAGGTCGCGGCGACGGCCGAGAAGGCCGTGACCTGATCGAGCCCCGTAGACATCATTGCGAGTAGCATGACGCCGAACACGATGATGTAGACCGAGAAGAATCCCCAGACAGCATCGACAACGCGATGCGGTACGGCTTTGTTGCCGAGTTTGACCGGAATCTCCGCGCTCGGGTGCACCAGGCGCACGATTTCGCGAACGCCCTGCTTGTAAACGAGCAGCCAGCGGATGACCTTGATACCACCGGCGGTCGATCCCGCGGAGCCGCCGACAAAACTCGCGAACACCAGTAGCACCGGTAACGCCCCCGGCCAGACCGAAAAGTTTGTCGTCGTGAAGCCGGTCGTGGTGGCGATCGAGACCGCCTGAAAGACGCCGTCGATCAAAGTCTGGCCAGTATCGATGTAGCCCCGATAGGCGTACAGGGCAAAGACAACGATGATCGACAAGGTAATCAGCATAGAGGTGTAAGCGCGGAACTCGGGGTCCTGCGAGTAGTGTTTTACCGACACGTAACGCCACGCATAAAAGTGCAGCGAGAAGTTGATGCCAGCGGCGAACATGAAGAAGATAGCGACGATGTCGACTGCTGCGCTGTCGAAATAGCCGATACTCAGATCGTGCGGCGAGAAACCGCCGATGGCCACGGTGGAAAACGCATGACACAGTGCGTCGAACCAGCCCATGCCGGCGATTCGATAGCCCAGCATGCAGCTGATCGTAAACGCGAGATACACGTACCACAGCGCTTTGGCCGTCTCGGTGATGCGCGGCGTGAGCTTGGTGTCCTTGACCGGGCCCGGCGCCTCCGCCCGGTACAGCTGCATGCCGCCAACACCGAGCATCGGCAGCACGGCAACGGCCAGAACGATGATGCCCATGCCGCCCAGCCACTGTAGCTGCTGGCGGTAATAGAGAATCGAAAGCGGCAACTCATCGAGGCCGGTCAGCACGGTGGCGCCTGTGGTTGTCAATCCGGACACCGATTCGAAGACGGCATCAGTGAATGACAAAGACAACGCATCGGCGAAATACAGCGGCGCGGCACCGAATGAGCCGAGCACCGTCCAGAATGCGGCTACGACAAGGAAGCCGTCGCGAAGTCGTAGTTCCTTACGCGTGCGATGCACCGGCACCCAGCAGAGGAAGCCGGCTGCGAGCGTCAGCAGGAAGCCCTCGACGAATGGCAGCCAGGAATGATCGTCGTAATAAAGACTGAAGAGGATGGGCGGCAGCATCGTAAAGCTGAACATCATCAGCAGCAGGCCGAGAATTCGTTGTACGACCGCCCAGTTCATTAAACGAAGGAAACTCCGACCTGAAAGAGATTTTCGAGTTTTTCGATCTTGCGGCGATCCGTCATGAACAGGATGACATGATCGTCCGCCTCAATGACGGTGTCGTGATGCGCGATGAGCACCTGATCGTCGCGGACGACGGCGATGATCGCCGTGCCCTTCGGCAGTTCGATGTCTTCGATCGCCCGCCCGACCACTTTCGAGTTCTCTTCGTTGCCGTGGGCGATCGCTTCCATCGCCTCGGCTGCGCCGCGCCGCAACGAGTGCACTTTGACAACGTCACCGCGACGCACGTGCGCGAGGAGCGAGCCAATCGTGACCTGCTGTGGCGAAATTGCGATATCGATACTGCCCGCCTCCACAAGATCGACGTACGAGGCGCGGTTGATCAGCGCCATGACCTTGTGGGCGCCGAGACGCTTCGAGAGCATCGAGCTCAGGATGTTGGCCTCTTCCGAGTTCGTTAACGCGCAAAAAACATCAACGCTGTCGATGTTCTCCTCGAGCAGCAGTTCCTCGTCGGCGGCATCGCCAACGAGCACGATCGCTTTGTTGAGCTGCTCCGAGATGACCCGCGCCCGGACCGGATCACGCTCGATGATCTTGACCTGGTTGGTGTGCTCGAGCGCTAGCGCCAGGCGCACACCGATGTTGCCGCCGCCGGCAATGACGACGCGACGTACGGGGTCCTCGAGGCGCCGCATTTCGCTCATAAAGACGCGGATGTCCTTGCGATCAGCGACGAAGAACACCTCGTCACCCTCCTGGATAACGGTTTCACCGTCCGGGAGCATCGCTTTGCCTTGCCGGTAGATGGCGGCGATGCGGCCTTCGGTGTTTGGAATGTGGTCTTTCAGCGTGGCAATGCGCTGGCCGACCAGCAGTCCATCACGGTCGGCCTTCACGCCGACCAGGCGCACCTTACCGTCCGCAAAGTCGAGAACCTGTGTCGATCCGGGGTACAGAATCAGCTGTTCGACGTGGGAACACACGAGCTGTTCGGGACTGATTCGAACGTCGATGGGAATGGCATC
>CAZTQL010000142.1:0-4848 GCA_964615665.1 uncultured Woeseiaceae bacterium
ATGCCAGGATCCTGAGGGACAATCTGCCGTGGATAGAACGCTACCTACGGGAAAATCTCAGGGGGTCGGATCCCGTTGATGCACCGGGCCTGTTTGCCGACGCCGCAGCGGCCTTGCAGAAACAACTCGATCTGGACCAGAGCAGTCGGGAAAAATTGGATGCCGATCTCGAAAGACTCAAGGGCGCGATAACTGCGGGTGGACAATTCTTAGGTTACGGACCGCACGTATCCCTGCATTTGATGTTGCACGCGATTCGGCACCGACATGATCAAAGCCGCGAACAACTTCGCCAGCAGATCGACAAACACATTCACGAATTGCGGTCGCTACTTGATGTCGAAAAGGCCAAGTCAGCCGACGCGAACGAGCCCGGGAGCGTAAAGACGAGTGTCGGCCCGGCGTCCCGCCATTTCGACACCGGCGCCCTGTCCGGAATGCTCGAACACCGTGTACACGGTTCGGTGGAAATGCCGGCTGAGCGAAGAGTCAGAATCGAAGCTGCGCTCAAAGAACTGCAGGCCTGGCAGGATGGCTCGGTGCTGGTCAGGTTTGTCGGTCAACTGGACGATCCCTGGTTCGGCAACTTGCCTGAACTGGAACTCGTGAGCAGTGATGACCCGTGCACGACAGCCGCCGAGGTCTTCGAACGTGACGCCGCTGATTTCGCGCGCTTGTTTGCCGCGCTCAGAATCGCGGCGCTCGAAACCGACGGTAACTACAGTCCGGCTATACACGATTCCTGGTTCGCCAGTTTCGACTGGCAGGCCTTTTCGAATGAAGAGATGCAGCTCGTAACCCAGGTTGTGGTGTTGGTATCGGCGGATTATCTTGCTCGCGACGGCTTGCCGTCGATCTCGCATTTGCTGGGATCGCGCCTTCCGGTACACGTACTGAGCTGGGTCCGGGCCTACGATAATCCAGCTGCGAAACCTGGCGAAGACCCGTTCGATTCGTATCGATTCGAGCTCGCCTATTTTGGCGTGGGGCACCGCCAGGCCGTGGTCGCGCAGACATCGGCAGCGCGCCACGACGACCTGTTATCGGGTTTCCTCTGCGCGCTCGACAGTAATCGCGCGAGTCTGCACCTTATTAATCGCGGGACCCAGACCAAGACGAAAAAACCATTGCTCGACGCCTGGTTTGTCGCGAGTGCGGCACTTGAGAGTCGCGCCCACCCATTCATACTCGTCAATCCGGATGCCGGCGACCACGCCGCGCAACGGGTCAGCTTCGGTGGCAACCCGCAGGCTGAAGGCGACTGGCCGGTCGAAAAGCTCGAGTACCGCAATGCCGACGGCGAAGTTACCGAGATGGAACTGGCGTTCACTTTCGCCGATTACGCGCTGCTAATGCCGGCGCTGCACGAGCATTTTCGCATGGTACCCACCGGCTTCGAGTCCGCCGACCTCGTAGCGGTCGATCAATACCTGGATAGCGAAGAAGAGCTCGTCGATCGCATGGTGCCCTTTGTCTGGGGTATCGACGATCAGGACGTGCTCGTACGGCTCGTGGTATCCCGGGCTCTGGTATTCGCGTGTCGTGACCGGCTGAACTACTGGCGCACGCTGCAGGAACTGGCTGGAATTCAGAACTTCTACGTCGAAGAGGCGATCGACCGGATTATCGAAGAGCAACGCGCGGCCATCGAAGCTGAACGCGAGCAACTCTTGAAAGAGCACGAAGAACAACTGGAAAGTGTCCGTTCGGAGGCCGCCGGTGAAGCCATGGGCCAACTTGTCGACGTGCTCATGGGCGCCGACCTGTCTGGCATGGTCGGTGGCGGCAGCCAGCTTGCCACGATGCCGGCATCAGCGCCGGCGGAGACTGAAGTCCCGACCGAGGAAGTTGCAGCGGAGCCGGTGGCGGAGGAAGAAGCCGAGGAAGAGCTCAGTTTCGACGAACCCTGGCTCGACACCGCGATGTGCACGACCTGCGACGACTGCATGGGCGTCAACAAGATGATGTTTGTGTACAACGAGGACAAGCAGGCGATCATCAAGGATGTCAAAGCCGGTCCGTTTGCCGATCTGGTAGCGGCTGCCGAGATTTGCCCGGCGAAATGCATCCACCCGGGCAAGCCACTGGATCCCAACGAGCAGGGTCTGGATGAACTGATCGCCCGCGCCGCACCGTTCAACTAGGACCTGTTAGCACTATGAACAGTCTGCTCGTAGCGCCGGCCATCATGGTTGGAATCGGTTTGTTCTTCGGGACGATACTCGCTATCGCGCAGCGTTTCCTGAAGGTCGATGAAGACCCTCGAGTCGAGGCAACCAACGATCTGCTTCCCGGCACCAATTGCGGCGCCTGCGGGCAACCAGGCTGCCTGCCGTTCGCAGAAAAACTGGTAACGGGTGAAGTCGCCCCGGGCGACTGCACGGTCAGCACCGGTGACGCGATCGAACAAATCGCTGAATACCTCCAGGTCGATGCCGGTGGGTCTGAAAAGCTGGTTGCGCGACTGAAATGCAACGGCGGTCAACTGCAGGCCAACCAGATCGCGGAATACCAGGGATTCGAAGGCTGTCGAGCAGCAGCCGTGGTTTCGGGCGGCGGCAAGGGCTGTGCCTGGGGGTGCCTCGGACTCGCCGACTGCGAGCGTGCGTGCACGTTCGACGCCATTCACATGAACGCGAACGGACTCCCGCAGGTGGATACCGAGAAATGCACTGCCTGCCCGGATTGCACGGCGGCCTGTCCGAGGGACCTGTTCGAACTGATGCCGCTGACCCAGAACCTGTACGTGCAATGCAATATCCCTCTCGCCGGTGAGGCCGCGACACAACTGTGTGCTGTGGCCTGTGATGCCTGCGGCAAGTGCGTAGCCGATGCGGCACCCGGCCTGATCCGTATGGAAGACAATCTCCCGGTCATCGATTACACAGCAGGCGGCCCAGCGGCACCTGAAGCCGTATTTCGATGTGCCACACGATCGATCGTCTGGCTCGAGCGCGAGCAGTTTCAGGATCAGGAATCCAGAAAAGCGGGGACCGCCTGATGCCCGGTCCGCGCAATATCGCGATTCGCTGGTACCGCAAGGTGTTTGGTGCGCCGGCGGGTTCGGATATCAGGGAGGAAGGCCTGGATACCGTGCTCGACGGCAACAGCGCCGTTGCGCTCTCCGAAGCCGGCATCGCCAGTCACGCGGTACTGGGTGGTTCAATGCCATCTGCCGCAGCAGATTCGGTCTGGCTGGGCGAGGTCGAGCACGGCACCAACTTGTTTGGCGAAGCGCTGGCAGCGCAGACTGCAGAAGGTCCCCGGGGCATTGTTGCGGCGGTGACGGGCCTGGCACTGGCCGGACGGCGTGCGACAGCTTTCCTCTCCGGCACGGATATAGCCGCGGCACAGGATCTCCTGATCTCGGCGGCAGGTAAGCACGCGCCGTTAGTGTTGCACCTGGGCACGCGCGCGGCCGCCGCACATGGTGCCACTCTCGGCAGCAGCCATGAGACCGTCCACCTGAGTGCAGACTCTGGTTTCTTCATGTTATTTGCCATGAATGTTCAGGAAGCTGTTGATTTTACTTATATTGCCAGGCGGGTAACTGAAGAATCCCTCGTCCCGGGCATGGTCATCATGGATGGTGAGCAGACAGCGCTCGCCGTGCAAGACGTCCGGCTGCTGTCGCCGGCACAGGTCAATGGATTTCTCGGCTCTGCTCGCGAGCAGATCGAAGCACCAACGGCGGCGCAAAAATTGCTGTTCGGGGAGACCCGGCGGCGCGTGCCGGCCTGGCACAACCTCGATGAGCCGGCACTTATCGGCGCATTGTTCGACAAGGAGAGTTTCGCACTCGGCGCCTTCGCCCGCAGGCCATTTTTCGATGCATTCGTAGCGGAATCACTGGCGAATTCTTTTACGACGTTTGCCCGCAAAACCGGGCGGCAATATGAAGCCATCTCACGCTACCGGCTGGACGATGCGAAGACCGTGTTTATCGCACAGGGCTCCGCCGTCGAGACCGCCCGGGTTGCTGCCGATCAGCTTCGCAAGCAGCACAAGATCAAGGTCGGCGTGTTGGGTGTACATGCATTACGGCCCTTCCCTGCTGCGGAGATCGCTGATGCGCTCGAAGGACGGGACCACGTATTCGTCCTCGAACGCAGCGATGCGCCAATGTCCCGCGAGCCCGCGCTTACTCGCGAAGTTCTTGCGTCCCTGAGCCGAACTGACAGCAAGCGACAGCCGACGTGTTCCCCGGTGGTCTATGGTGTCGGCGGATTGCCGTTGCTCGTCACCGACCTGATCGAGCTGGGTACCCGCACCGATCGGGATTCGAAAACACCCCTTTTCCTCGGGGTGGCATTCGATGACCCATCCGGCGACCAACCCAAACGCGAAGTGCTGCTCGACGCGCTGCGGCGCGCCTACCCGAACGCCGCTGAACTCGGTATCAAAGCTCCCGACGGTACCTCCGCATCGGCGCAGAATAATACGTTGACCATTGCGATACGCCGGGTCAACGGTCGAGGTGGCGAAGGTCTGCTCGGCGCAGCCGGTGCTTTGCTGCATAAGCTGGAAGAAGGCCGGGTCCGCAGCCGGCCAGCGGTATCGTGGGATCGCTGGGCGGATACTCGCGTCGACTGGCTCACCCTTGGCGACGAATCACTGCAAGACCCAGGCGATGCGCTCGCGGCGGACGTCATGATCGACGTGGAGCGCGCCGAAATAACCGTCCTCAAAGACGCGAAAGTCTTCCGGATTCCGCTCGAAGCCAATTACTCCGAAGACAATATCTCCGAAGACAATAACTCCGAAGACAATATCTCCGAAGACACTGAGTCACTGCTGGGCGGTCTGTTTGGTGTCTTGGTCAACACGGGTCTCCTGGATCAGAAAACG
>CAZTQL010000143.1:0-4811 GCA_964615665.1 uncultured Woeseiaceae bacterium
TTTGTATCGTCGGACGTAATCCGGATGCTATCTGGTTCGATGATTACGAAGACCGAGTCATCTACGACGAAGCCGGCCTGTTCGACTACACGCGAGTAGACAAGAAGACGGTCGAGATCGAAGGATCCGTTGATGTGGCTGTCGGAGCCTGAGATTCGAATTTCAATGGGTTACCGGGGCAACGCTGCACCGCTAAATAACGCAAAACTCCCGCATAAGTCCTTCTAAACGATCGCCCGTCGACGTCAGCCTCACGGTTCGATCGTGTCGCCTATCCAGCAAATACGTAGATCTACTGATACGAGAGTGTCAACCATTCATTAGTACATTCGTTTGTTCTTATGAAAGCTTCCAAAGGAGGAAACCATGAGAACCCAGACGACAATCAGCCTGCTTACTGCGGCAACTTTGGCGCTGACATCCATGTCAGCCATTGCGCAGGGGCACCACGGGCAAGGCGGCGCGCAGCCGCAGGATCGCGCGCAAGTCGAACGTGGTCAGAAAGACTTTGATCGGGATCGCTTGCGTGACCGGGATCGGACCACAAATCCGTCGCACGATCGTGACCGTGACCGTGACCAGGATCGGACGCACGCACCGGACAACGCACAGCTTGGCAAGAAAGGCATCTACGGCGGCGAGCTGATGAGCGTTGAAGAACACAACCAGTACCGCGAACAGCTCAGGCTGACTGAGAACGACCCACAGGCACAAACGAAATTAATGGCTGAGCATAAGGAGCAGATGCAACAGCGTGCCAGGACGAAAGGCGTAGAACTGAAAGATCCGCCTGCGGACGGGACTGATAACTGATGGCTAATAGCACTTACGCTGCCGCCGCACTGGCGGCAGCTTCACTTGTACTGACGATTTCCAGTGCAATGGCAGACGACGGCGAAGCAAATCTTACGTGGTCAACGGGTCTCGAGTATTCGACTGGCACCTACGGCGGTGCTGACGACATCGAGGATCTTTACATACCGTTACAAGGGCGCATCGACTTCGACCGAATCTCTTTCAATCTAACGGTGCCGTACCTGAGCGTTCGCGGACCAGAAGGTACTACCGTAACTGATGTCAACGGGGAACCAGTGCCCGGTAGCGGAGAAACGATCACGGAAAGTGGTCTCGGCGACATCATTGCCGGCGTGACTTTGTATGACGTTGTTTACAGCCGTGATCTTGGCGTTGCCCTCGACCTGACGGGAAAGATCAAGTTCGGTACAGCGGATGAAGCCAAAGGATTGGGCACAGGTGAACAGGACTACACTGTGCGAGCGGATTTATACAAGCTCTTCGAGCGATTCACGTTGCTTGGATCCGCAGGCTACAAGTTCCGCGGCGACCCGACTGACGTTGACCTGGAGAACGTTATGCTGGGCTCGATCGGTGCCGTGTACCTACCGAATGAGACTATGAGCCTCGGGCTCGTCTACGATTACCGCGAGTCTGCGTTCATCGACGGCGATGCGATCTCCGAGCTTTCGGGATTTATTTCGCGGCAGATCGCAGACAACTGGTCGATTCAGCTCTACGCGTTCACCGGGTTCAGTGACAGCAGTGCGGACTGGGGCGCAGGGATACAGTTCAGTATTGGCTGATTCTTGCCCGGGCGGCGATGCTGGATACACCGAACCTACATCGACTCAGCCATCTCCCATATTTTCGTCGAGCGAGCACCTGAGCGACAGAAAATAAGAAGCGGTCGCTCGAGCTCGTCGCAGATCTTCGCAAACGCCTCGGCGTCTTGCCTGGTGATTGACTTGGGATCGACAGGGAAATGCACGAAAGTCATCCCGAGTTCCTCCGCGACCTTTGCAATATCCGCGGATGATGGCTGTCCAACCGACTCACCATCAGGCCGGTTGTTCATAATGCTGCGAACACCCTGTTTGACCGCCAGCCTCAAGTCATGTTCGAACAATTGCCCGGAAGCATAAACCTGGGGTGCCAGCTCAAGCACCCGTATCTGTAAGTAATCCTGCTTCAATCCCTCAGCCTCACGTTTCGTAGCGAATTCATAGTGTACTCGCCGTGGTGTTTGTCTCGCCAATAGCGATGACCACCTCATGAGTGTCTGGCTTGATTAGCACACTACAACATCAGAGTTTGATGGACTCACTCTACCGAAAAACCAATTTTCAGTGAACAGACAACGAAACCTCGGTTCGACCCCGCTTTTATTTATTATCGAACCCCAGCCTGCAAACGGTACTGCACCTGCTCGTCATTGACCGGGCAATGAAAGGCCAAAAGATACGCTGTCAAATGCAGGTCCACGCCGTCTTCCTCACCCATGCCATACAAGCGGTCGCCAATAATCGGGTAACCCAGCTCGGCCAGGTGGCGGCGAACCTGGTGTTTGCGCCCGGTCTCGATCCGCACATCGACCAGTGAACGGCTGCCGTCATCAATGACTTGCAGCAGTGAGCACTCACTCACCGCCTCCCTATCGTCGATTTGTCGCTCCAGGCGAACTGGATCAGGCTGCTCGGAGAAATCGCCCGCGACCAGCGCATGGTAGCGCTTCTCAACCTCACGCTTCTGAAACAGCACCGATAATGCAGCCGCTATGCTCTTTGAATGAGCGACCAGCATCAGTCCATTGGCAGCCCGGTCGAGACGATGAACGGTAAACGCCGAACGCTCCGGTTGCAGATGTCGCTCGGCCCAACGCACCAGCGTGCAGTGATCGCCCCACTTCGAACCCTGTGATCGCAAGCCACAGGGTTTGCACCACACCGAATAACCACCCACGTCTGCGATCAGCGTCGGCTCCGGCGGAATTTCTGCCAGAATTTTCGCGTCGTAATACAGGTGGATTTCATCACCCACACGCAACGCCCGCTTTACGCGACGTAAGCGCTGGGTGTTGCGCCCCCGGGTTATCCAGACTGCCCCTTGAGTCATCGCGAATTTAATGCGCTGTTTTGAAAGTCCGGTCGACCGTTGCAACAGATCGACCGAGCTGTCCTCCGTCGATTCAATCAGCACGTGCGCTTCGATGGGATCCGTGGCGTCGCTCACTACTCGTTCTCACCTCTGGTACCGATAGCGACACGTCCATGGCCGATGCCAGGGGCGGCTCATCCACTGTTCGCACGGCTGGTCGATATTTGACCGAAAAAGATGCAAAATCTCTCTCCAGCGTGCATTCATCATACGACAAGAAAAAATCCCGTGACGCGAATAACAATTTCTAGCCTGCCGATCCTGACATGCTTGTTATGCCAGGCGAACGCGTCATTCGCTGCACCGCCGAACATGGACGCTCACAAGCTCGCGATCAGCCCGGTTATCGACGGCGTCATTCTTGGCGATGAAGCGTGGGTAAGTGCAGTACCTGCGACCGGCTTCCGGCAGGTGCAGCCGAATGACGGGCGGCCATCGTCGCAGAAGACGGAGGTGTTCATCGGCTACTCGGAAACCTCTTTGTATATAGGTGTTATCGCACATGACGACGATCCTGCGGGCATTATCGTCACCGACAGCCGGCGCGACTCGAGCCTCGACGACACAGATGCATTTCTAGTCATCATTGACGGCCTGCTCGACCGGCAAAACGGCTTCATTTTCGGCACGAATGCGGCCGGTATCGAGTACGATGCGCAGATCACCAAGGAAGGCAGCGGCGGCGATTTCGGTTCCGGCGGCGGCGCCTTCAACCTGAACTGGGACAGCTCCTGGACGGTCAGCTCGCGTATCGGCGAAGACGGCTGGAGCGCCGAGTTTGAGATCCCGTTCCGCACGCTGCGTTACGGTTCGGGAGACGTGCAGGACTGGGGGATCAACTTCCAGCGCAATATCCGCCGTAACAACGAGATCGCCTACTGGGCCCCGCTGGACCGGAATCGAAATCTGCAACGCGTATCTGAGGCCGGAACGCTCAAAGGCGTCGAGCCACCGGCGCAACGCAACCTGCAGCTCACGCCTTACGTGCTGAGTAGCGCGCGACGCGGCGGTTCGCTAAGCGGCACCGAGACAGACTCCGACTTCGGCTTGGACGTCAAATACTCGATTACTCCCAGCCTGACACTGGACCTGACCTACAACACCGACTTTGCACAGGTCGAGGCTGACGAGCTGCGGCTAAACCTCGACCGCTTCGCCCTTTTCTTTCCGGAAAAGCGACCGTTCTTCTTGGAGAATGCCGGACAGTTCGGCGTGGGCAATGCGAGCGAAGTTGAACTCTTTTTCAGTCGCCGCATCGGCATCAGCGACGGGGGTTCGGTAATACCGGTCGAAGGTGGCGCGCGGCTGTCAGGAAAAGTCGGCGAACGAACCAACCTCGGTCTGCTGTTTATGAGCACCGAGGCCGTCGCGGACATCGCACCGGGCAACAACTTTGCCGTTGCCCGGTTTAGCCAGGAACTGCCGAACCGCTCGTCGATCGGTGCCATCTACGTGGGGCGCGACGGAGACGGTTCGTTCCTGACATCGAAGGACGATGACTACAACCGCAGCTATGCCGTGGATGGCGCCTGGGGTATAGGTGATAACGTGTTGGTGAAGGCCTGGGTGGCACAGTCGGATACGCCCGGACTCAATGGCGACGACAATGCCTACTCCGTGAGCGCCGATTACGATACGTCGACCTGGTCGTCGGCCCTGAGCGTCACGGACGTCGGCGAAGACTTCAATCCCGAGGTCGGCTTCCTGTCCCGAACCAACTATCGCAAGGTAAGTGGCCGCTTGCTTCGACGCGTTCGCCCCGACGATGTCTGGGGCTTGCTCGAGCTACGACCCCATATCTCTTACTCTGGCTATTGGAAACCCGATGGCTTCCAGGAGAGCGGTTTCCTGCACATCGA
>CAZTQL010000144.1:0-4811 GCA_964615665.1 uncultured Woeseiaceae bacterium
AGTGACTTCCGAAGTTCGTGATCTTCAAATGCGAGGCGATAAGCAACGTAATATTTGAAAATATTTCTGACGTAACGGACTGTCTCACGCCCGATCTTGCGCGCCGCGATCAACTCTACGTTGTCCAGCCACAAATTTGGATCATAACCCTCGGCGGCCGCCTGTTTGCGCAAGCGTCGAATCTTTGCGGGTCCGGCATTGTAAGCCGCCAATGCAAACAACCATCGTTGTGAATCCCCCATTTCGGGATCAGAGAAATACCTGTCCATCAGGAAGCGCATGTACCTGGCGCCCGCCTCGATGTTGTCAGACGGTTTCGAGATGTCGTTAATGCCGACATTGCGGTCGGCCGCCGTTGACGGTTTTATCTGCATGATACCCACAGCACCCGCCGGGCTCTCCCGGTCATGATCAAGTTCAGACTCCTGGTAAGCCTGCGCTGCGAGCATGAGCGGATCCAGGTTGTTCGCCTCACCGCTGTCGCGAAAGTGATCGAGTAATGGCCGCAGGCGTTTGACACCGCCTGCCGAGGTTGAATTCCGAACCCAATCGAGATTCTCCAAATACCGTTTGATTAAAACGTTGCCGATCAACGTACCTTGCCGGTGACCGCGCACAAAATCGTTGACGACTGCAGCCAGCTCCGGGCTGTCTTTGCGGAACGCCCAGGCGATCGCTCCACCGGCGTGGACAATGACGTCATCCCGAATTTCCATGTCAGGAAATATCTCGGACCAGTAACTCGCTTTGTAGCTGTCGATGACGGTCGCTGAAACCAGGCTCGCATTGACCATCTCGAGGATGTCCTGACTTCTCAGGAGCTCGTTTGCCGCGTCAATCTGAACAGGCGGCAGTCCGCGGCTAATTAGATCGTCATTAAGCGCAGTCAGATGCTCGAAATAGCTTGACGACTCACGGACATAAACGCTGCGACCAGCCAAATCGTCCAGCGACTTGACGCCCTCGCCTCTGCCCGGCGCAAAGACGACGACTTCGTCGATATCTCGTGCAAAAGGAACAGAAAAATCGACCAGGTCGGAGCGGACTTTGGTGACCGTGAGATCGGCAACAACGAGGTCTGCCTGACCGCTGATCAGCGCCGGGATAAGCCGGTCCCGGCTGACCGGCATCGGCACGATCTCGACCTGGTCCAGCCCGCGATTCAGCGCGACATTTAACTCTTGCTGCAAAAGCCCGAGAAGTTCGGCATTCACTCCACGGGGTTTGCCATCGTGATAAAAGAATTGCGGACCACCCGAAACCACCATGGCCCTGATGATGCGCCGTTCCGTCATGCCGTCCAGATCGCCGGACCAGGGCGCTACCAGAACGCCAAGCTGCTCCGGCAACATGTCGTCCAGCGACGTCAAAGACTCGTCCGGCTGCTCGTCTAGTAGCTCGACCTCGGGGTCCACAACAGCCACAGCCTTGGCTTCTTGCTGCAGATCAACAGGCTGCTCAGGTTGCGCCGTTTCCTGGGGATCCGAGCACGCAACGAACAGCGATAGAAGTATGCAGAAAACAACTCTTGATGCGTCCGCTGCGATACCGCCTGGATTTTTTTTCCCGACTTCGTTCACTATTCAGAATCCTGCCGTCATAAAAAGCATTGGTCCATGATGTCGTATCTTGACGTAACCATTCACATCGGAGTCACTTGATCTCAATTTCATGTCATAGATCGTGTAGCCCAATCCGACGCTCGCATGCTCACCGAAGCGACGTTGAATGTCGAGCGTGGCGTAATTCATAGAGCCTTCGTATTGGTCGATCTCAGTGCGAAACAATTGCAACTTCGCATTTACGGTCAGCTTCTCTCTCAAAAACACGGACGCGAATGCACCGATGATCGGTAGTGGTGTAGCCGCGTTTGAACGCTCAGCCTGGCCAGAAGTACCCGACGCAATGTACGTGTCAAAGTCGGTGTAATGCACACCGCCCATGACCCCTATTTCTTTTTGCTCATCTCTAATCAGAGAATAACCGTAGCTAAGCGACAGGGTTTTCGCATTGACGCGACTATCAACCACAGTCCCTGCGACAAAAACCTCGTCGCCGAAATTGAAATCGTTCGCCAGGGTCACTTCAGAATTGCGAGACAGCTCGAAAAACCCAACTTCGAACCGGTGGTAGTGACCGATGCGTAATGTGCCATCAAGTTGTACTACGGTCTTTTCGCCGGGCGCACCGAGAATCTCCTCGACATCCACTGCGAATCCAGGGACACCGTCCGATGTGTCACGTGTTACCTGACTATCGACACGATCCCGAAAAGCGCCGACTTTGAAGTCAAATTGGGGCATAAGCGGCGCGGATCCATCGTATTCCCTGGGCTGAAAGATGTCGGCGTTGTAGGCAAGCCCAACCGTTGTGGACCAGATTCGATCACGCTCGACGATCGGGCTGTCGGTAATCTCGGAGTCAAGCACCTCGACGCCCACCCTGCCCGACAAGATCCATTTTTCGCTCAAGGCATAACCCCAGCGAATCCTGAACGCCGTGTTCGCGGCAGCGCCGGACTCGTAGGCAGGACGTACCGCCGTCGCCTCCGATGGCGTCACTGAGAAATAGTAGTCGGCATAATCACTACTTTGATGAGTTACCTCGACCGATGGCACGACGTAGCCTCGTGACCATTCAATCGGCCAGGAAAAGACCAACTGGCTGATGCTGCCGGTATGACGATCGGTCGGCTCGAAATACGTCGTCCAGTTGATGTGCACGGGCCAGCCGCGCCAGCCGATCGTTGGGCCCATTTCGATCGTCCACTTGCGATCCGCAACACCAAGAAGATCATCCACTTCGACGCTACCCAGACCGAGTGTCTGAATCCTCGCCAATGCGCCAAGCTCCCAGCCGCCTTTGCTGACCCAGCGCGCGCCGAGACCGCCATCCCGGATCAGGAACCAATCATCGTTAAACGCGGAGTCTTGAAATGACGTCAGGTAAGGAAAGGCAATGGTGGCGTTCTTGACCCCGATGTACGGATTCTGCTCGGTCGACACCGCAACGCCGAATGCATAGTCGTTGAGATCGTAGTCGCGTATGAAGTCGAGCCACGAATCGCCAATCGCCGAATTCGATGCCAGCAACAGGCTCACGGTTGCTACCGCGACATCAGCGCGAACGAGAAAGCCGAGTCTCGCGAGTTCGAATCCATGCCTATCGATCAAGGCCACGTGCCCCACCAAAAACAGCGCCAATAGCAGTGAAATTTTTGCTATGTTGTAGCCTCGAATACAACAACAACAAAACCGAAACGGATCGTGCAAGAAAAGAATTTCTCATGGCTACTCGTCGCGCTGCTCGTATTCCTGATCGGCGTACCGGTTCTCGATGCGACCGAGCTGTTTCCCCCGCGCCTGGCGCGTGCGCTGATCGTATCCTGGTTGCTCCTGGTCGGAGTATGGAGTCTCAGGGGATTTGGCCGGTATTTCAAGCTGGGGATCGGCCTGGCCATTGCCGGTGTTGTTCTCAACGCGCTAGCCGTCAGATCCGGTGCATCCATTCTCGGCTTTGGCTCTTACGCAGCGCTGATCGGGTTCCTGCTCGTGGCCATATACTGCACCTTGCGACAGGTCATCTTCGACAAGGAGGTTAGTGCCAATCGACTTCTCGGAGCTATCAGCCTTTACCTGATGCTTGGAGTGCTGTGGGCAACCGCCTACACGGTCACCGAGCTCGCCGCGCCGGGTTCGTTTAACGGACTGACGGCAGAACACGGCGGGCCCTGGAATAGCAATTGGCTGTACTTCAGCTTCGTTACGATGACCACCCTCGGCTACGGCGACCTTTTACCGATTAGCACTATCGCCAGGCTGCTGGCCTACATGCAGGCGGTTTTCGGCCAGCTCTACATCGCGATTCTCGTCGCCGGCCTCGTCAGTGCCTATATAACCGATCGGCAAAGTAAGACGGCCGATCCGACATCTGCAGCTTCCCGGAAGAACAAATGATGAGCGGGATGGGCCGAGTCAAAGATTGGACCAGTCGAACGGGCTTTGCGTGCGAGGACAAACCACTCTACGCTAGTGGTCATAAGTACTCCAAGCAAACTTGGCGATTTTCGGATATCGACAGCACATCGCAGTCGGTACGATATCAACCAGAAAGTACACAGGATATTCGATGAGCATACCCAAACTGATTTCCTTAGCCCTGACCGGGCTGAGTCTCACACTGCTAGCAGCCTGTGAAAAAGAGGTTGTCGAAGCGCCGGAAGTCGTGCGGCCAGTCCGCATTCTGACGATCTCCACTTTGCAGGGCGGCGAGACGCTGAGTTACCCGGGAGAGATCCAGGGCACGCAAACTGCGGAACTCGCATTTGAGGTGGCGGGTCGGCTGGTAGAGCTGCCGGCCGAGGAAGGCATCGCCGTTGCCGAGAATCAGGTACTCGCCAAACTCGATCCGGCTGACTACCAGTCGTCACTCGATGCCGCTCAGGCACAGTACAACTCCGCCAAGGAGACCTATGAACGTTTTGCCGAGGTGTTCGAGCGCGGCGCAATATCAAGGCAAGATCTCGATAACCGGCGGCGCCAGTTCGAAGTGGAACAGGCGCAACTCGCCTCGGCCCAAAAAGCCCTGAGCGATACAGAATTGCGTGCGCCGTTTGCCGGCCGCATCGGTCGAACCTACGTCGACAATTTCAACAATGTCCAGGCCAAACAGCCAATATTGCTCCTTCAGGATCTGACGCAGCTCGAAGCGGTTGTGAATGTTCCGGAGCAGGACTGGCTGCGTGCGAAACCCGGCATGACGCTGACGCAGCGCAACGAGCGCGCCAAACTCGAAGTCAGCCTGTCGACACT
>CAZTQL010000145.1:0-4807 GCA_964615665.1 uncultured Woeseiaceae bacterium
CACGGTTTCGTCCTCAGTCCAACGGGTGGAAACAAGCCACAGCTGATGGTCCGGACGCTTGCGCGTCAAGTTGCGGTCGCTGCAGACGACATTCATCGGTTACACGCGAACAGCGATCAGCGAAACGGCAGCCGACTGGCAAGTGCAAGAGGTCCGGCACCATGCCTGGAATAATTGGCAATTCATCAAGTTTTTCTTCGCGGAGCCTGGGGATGGAATCGAGCAAGCCACGCGAGTATGGATGTTGCGGCTTCTCGAACAGCAATTCGATCTCGGCTCTTTCGATGATTTCGCCGCAGTACATGACCAGCGCACGCTGACAGGTCTCTGCGACGACACCAAGGTCATGGGTAATCAGGATGACCGCCATCTGGAACTCGTCCTGCAGTTCGACGATTTGCTCGAGGACCTGGGCCTGCGTCGTCACATCCAGCGCGGTCGTCGGTTCGTCGGCAATCAACAGCTTTGGACTACAAGAGAGTGCCATCGCGATCATCACGCGCTGGCGCATGCCACCCGACATCTCATGCGGATACTCATTGATGCGTTTGTTCGGTGCCGGAATGCCGACCTTCGAGAGCATCCCGATCGCTTCGACTTTTGCCTGCTTGCGCGTAAGTGGCCGATGCCGCGTGAGTACATCGACCATTTGCGTTCCCACCGTCAGCACCGGGTTCAGCGCTGTCATCGGTTCCTGGAAAATCATCGAAATCTCATCGCCACGCAACGACTGCATCTCGTTTTCCGAGAGTTTCGTCAGATCACGACCCTGCAGCAGAATTTCGCCCGCAACGATTCGCCCGGGCGGCGACGGTATGAGCCTCAATAACGACAGCCCCGTGACGGTTTTGCCGCAACCGGATTCACCAACGATGCCGAGCGTCTCATTCGGATAGACATCGAAACTAATGCCGTCCACGGCGCGCACGGGCCCATAGCGCGTCGTGAACTCGATGATGAGATTGCGGACACTGAGTAACGGCTGATCGTCGCGCTCGCTCATGACTCGGCCACTTTCTTGGGATCCAGCGCATCCTGTAGCGCATCGGAAAACATGTTGAACGCCATCACCAGCACAAACAGGAACACGGATGCCCATGCGAAATTGTTGAAGAATCCGGCAAGAACTTCCATCGTCGACTCGGAAATCATCAGGCCCCAACTGACACCGTCCTGCACGCCGAGACCCAGGAAGCTAAGGATGACCTCCGACTTGATCGCCGCGACGAACACGATCGTCGCCTGCACGAGCAGGATATGGAATGTGTTGGGGACGATGTGCCGAAAGATAATGGTGATTTGCGGCACGCCGATGGCTCGCGACGCTTCAACGAACTCGAAATTCTTGAGCTTGATGACCTCGCCGCGCACGAGGCGCCCCGTAGTCGTCCAGAATGTCGAGACCATCGCGACGTGCATGGCCCAGGGATTACCTTGCAGCGCAAACGCGACCGCGGCAACGAACAGGTAGAAAGGAATCGAATCCAGTACGCCCATCACCCACAGTACAATCGCATCGATCCAGGTACCGCTGAAAAATCCGGCCACGGCGCCAAATAGCGCGCCCAAAATGGTCGACAGCACGGCGACAATCAGACCGATCTCGAATGCCGTTTTCGTGCTGTAGAGGCTGCGCTGGAAGATGTCCTGACCGATGATGTTCGTACCGAACCAGTGCTCCGCGCTCATCGGACCCCACTTCGGCCCCTCGACATCACTCCACTCGGTACCCCAGACTCCGAACCAGACACCGAGGGCGGCAATAAAATAGGCCACCACGATACCGAGGCCAAGCATGCCGGCGCGGTCGCGCCGAAACTTGTACAGCGCCTTGCCCCAGATGGATTCCGGGTGTTCCTCCACAGCCTGTACTTCGTCAGCCATTTCGATAGCGGCGCTCATTTCAGAGACACCCTGGGATCGACCGCCCGGTAAAGAATGTCGGTAATAAGAAGCGTGATAACAAACAGCACGGCTGTCAGTCCGACGACAGCTTTGAGCACCGGCTGGTCACCGCTCGTGATGGCATCGAACGTGACCTTGCCGACGCCGGGAATGCCAAAGTAGCTCTCGATCAACAAGCTGCCGCTGACGATGACGAGCGGGATCGAGAACATGATGCGCGTGATAATAGGTATCGCCGAATTCTTAAGGATGTGTTTGTACAGCAGCTTGCCGGGGCGAATGCCGAACGCGCGCGCCGTTCGTACATGATCGCGTGTCATCTCTTCGACGATCACGGCGCGGTAGAAACGCGTGTTATAACCCAGTGCGACAAATACGGACGCCAGCGTCGGCACCGTCACATACATTACGTAGTCGTAGAAACTGTGCACATTCCAGCCGCGCACCGGGAACAGGTTCAGACCGTAGCTCGACGACAGCAGGATCTGGAACGCGATGATGACGATCAGGAAGCTGATGCTCATGCCGACGACCGAGAAGCCCATGATGGCCTTGTCGATCCAGCCGCTACGGTGATACGCGGCGACCAGCGCCAGCAAAACGCCAAGCAGGTTGCCAAGGATAAAGCCCGGCGTGACCAGCGCGAGCGAAATCGGGATCGAACGTTGCAGCATCGCGCTCACCGGTTCGCCACTCGAATCGGAGAGTCCGAAGTCGAGGGTCGTCAGTTCTTTCAGGTATTCAGCGTACCGGACGAGGAACGACCGGTCGTAGCCGAGCTCGGTGCGGACCTCAGCGATTTGCTCCGGCGTCGGGTTCTTGCCGAGCATCTCGAAGGTAAGGTCGGGCCCGAAATAAACCATCAGTACGAAGCTGACAAACGTCACGCCGAGAATCAGCGGAATGCCGCCGACGAGCTTCCTGATCGCGTACTTGAGAACTTCCATGCTCAGATTTCCCCTGCTGCGATGTCAACGAAGCGCAGAAAGAAACCGCCGACGATTTCGCGGTCGGGTAGAGCAATAACATTTTTGTGCCACA
Source organism: uncultured Woeseiaceae bacterium (assembly GCA_964615665.1). Taxonomy (GTDB): domain Bacteria; phylum Pseudomonadota; class Gammaproteobacteria; order Steroidobacterales; family Woeseiaceae; genus UBA1847. The sequence goes on from CAZTQL010000145.1 coordinate 2,947, forward strand.
GGTAGATTCGGGTACGTGAGAGGCCCGTGATTGTCACGCAATCATCGATCACGAGCTGGTTCATGCGCCGATAGATTTCCGTACGCTCGGGCGACGGCAGCATGACGGCCGACTGCTCGTAAAGTCGGTCGAACTCCGGGTTGTTGTAATTGGCGTCATTAGAGCCCGGTGATCCATTCGGCCCGTAGAATAACTGCAGCGTGTTTTCGGCATCGGGATAATCCAGAGTCCAGCCTTTTGAAATTATGGGCAGACGACTGTTAGAGGTATCTTTCACGAAGTCACCGAAGGTCGCGTATTGCTTCAGCACGACTTTGTCGGGCGGGTAGCCTATCTTTTTCATGAAGCCGCGGAACTGCTCGTAGAACATGCGCTGGCTAACGCCCGCCGTGGTGCCATAGACCATCTCGGGGAGGTTGTCGTCGTTCCAGCCGTTGTCCGCGAGCAGCTTGCGCGCGCCGTCGATATCGAGCGTGACACTCTGCCTGGAAAGCTCCGCATCGAATTCGGGTACGGCCGGCGTAATGATGCCGGGAAATACTTGTCCAAGGCCGAAATAGAAACTCTCGTTACGACGCGCCCAGTCAAATCCCTTGATAACGGCACAGCGCAGCGCCTTGTTGCGGCGCGCCCGCTCGGGGTCGTCGTTGTAGCCAAAGTCCGGGAAGTCCATGTTGAAGCCCATGAAAACAAAGCCCGACTCGACGCCATGGCGCATATGGTATTTCTCATCGATCTCGGGTTTGGCGACAATGGGGTCCTTCGAAGCCAGGATGTTGTCGTACTGTTCGTTCGGCACCGTCAGGTACTGAATTTCATTGCCTTTCGTGAACGAATTCCAGCGGGCTGCATTCTCCGAGATAAAGTGGATCTCGAGGCGATCGATGAACGGCGGCGATCGGCCGTGAATAGCCTCGACGCCGGTATCGGACTGCGTGTCCGGGTCATAGCCTTCCGCCCAGATGTCGACCGGCTCCTGCCGGAACTTCGTATTTTTCTCGTAGACAATCCTGGCCGAGTCATAGGAAGTGACCTTGAAGGGGCCGGAGCCGACCGGGTGCGAACCAAATTCGCGGCCATAGGTCTCTACGGCCTCGCGCGGCACGATTGCCGTATAACCCATCGTCAACGTATAGATAAGCTGCGGGTACGGATTGACGAGCCGTATTTCGATGGTGTAACGATCCACCGCGCGCAGCCCTTCCACGACCTGATCATAGTCCGACCCGGCATCCTTCCATGCATCGATACCAACGATGCGGCCTTGCCACACCCATGCGCCACGCGGCCTCTGCTTGGCGTCGAATTGTCGTTTCAGACTGTAGACAAAGTCCTCCGCCACAACCTCGCGACCCACGCCTTCATCGAATGCCGGATCGTCGATGAAGTGCACGCCTTCTTTTAACCGCATGCGGTAGACAAGGCCATCCGCCGAGATTTCGGGCATGCCTGTGGCAAGGTTGGGCGCGACCGCGTAGGGCCGCGCCAGGTACTTGAAGCGGTACAGCGTATCGTAGGCGTTCAGGACAACCGCGTTGGCATAGATATTGGATGCCTGTACCGGATCGATTGTCGAGGGTGAGCCGTCCAAAGAGGACTTGAACACTTTGAGGTCGGGCACAATTTCATTGCCAGATTCGAATGCCCCTTCCTGCTCGCTGCCACAGCCGGCCAGCGTCAGTAAGACGAGGACGAGCAACAATGAAGATTGGTGTGGCAGCATAAATTATTCTATGTTTAGCCTCTCAGGCCGACCGGAGAAACTAACACGTTCCTGCGCGCTTGGCTCGCGACCGATTTGACATGAACTGCCCGTCTTGCACCGACGCTGCAAATATGTGCATTATTCCGCGCGCTTACG
>CAZTQL010000146.1:0-4587 GCA_964615665.1 uncultured Woeseiaceae bacterium
TGATGCCGGTCGTCGTGGGTTCGAGTCCCATCGTCCACCCCACTTTTTGGTGGTGACCCGTGCTGAGGCACAGGTTGTCACGACGACCGGCATCGATTATTCGTGATCCCGGTCGGCCACAAGTAGCAAGCCGGGTAGGCGAACAGGGTTAGGCGAACTTCCGAACTGGGGTTCGAGTCCCATCGTCCACCCCATTCAAACACGGTGGGCCTCTAGCTCAGTTGGTAGAGCAGGAGACTCTTAATCTCTTGGTCCGGGGTTCGAGTCCCCGGGGGCCCACCAATTTCTAGTGAACCGCGCTACCATCGGCCAAAGCGCGCAGCTGCTTCCAGTCCAGCACCTCGATTCTGCCGCGTGGCGCACGAATGATCTCGTGACGTTTCATGCGCGCCATCTGACGGCAAACAGTCTCCTCACTGAGGCCAATCAGATTCGAGATTTCCATACGCGACAAGGGCAAGGCAGCGCGGGCGGACCGGCGCTTCGAGCGTGGCACCATAAGCAGGATGAACGATGCGATCTTGGCGGCTGCATTTTTTTGCCCCATGACTCGCATCAGAGCACGACTGTGTGCCAGCTGGGCATTCAGTGCAGCGATAAGCCGCATGGAAACATGCCCGTCGTTCGCCGCTTTCTTCAATAGCGCGCGGTGCGAGATCTTACAGGCCGTGAGCGGTGTCGCCGCGACGGCGGAATACTCATAGCAATCGTCGTTAATGGACTGCAGCCCCACCAGCAGGCTGCCCGGACTGGCGATGCCGACGATCTGCTCGCGGCCGTCGGACGTTGTGCAGCAGATCTTGACGGCGCCACTTTCGAGCGCAAACAGGTTGGCGCTCGACTCACCCTTGTTGAATAACACGGCCTGATCAGGAAACGACACCTGTTTGACAGCGTCGGTGATCAGGCACTGCATTTCCGTATGCGACGACACGCCATTGGCGATGTGCAATTCGTGAAACGGGCAGTGGTGATTTTCGCAGGGCATGGTTTCCGGGTCTTGTTGCTTCTGCGCCATATAAGCACGACGTCATGGCCCAGTCGATAGCGGATTTCCCGAGATAATCTCGGTATTTACGTAGCCAAAGCTGATAAATGTCAATGTTTTTTCGGGGCTCGAATTGTGTGGCGAAAAAGCCCTCGTAGGTGTAATCCGCAGCTTATTAACGATGCGAAACTGACGAATGTCAGTGTCGGAAGTACGTCTCTACTCTAAGGTACCGGTGTTCGACCGTTGTGCCGCCATTCTGTGAATCAACGTCGACTTCTGGACACCTTGGGAGGGGCTCATGAATGCATTAACTCGACGCTTACTGGCGATAGCTGTAAGCGCTTTCTTGGTTGTTGGTTGCGAAGGCGACGATGGCTCGAATGGTACGACCGGTGCTGCCGGGGCCGCGGGTTCTACAGGCGGCGATGGCGCCGATGGCGCAAGCGGTCTGGCATGCTGGGATTTGAACGAGGACGGCGTAGCAGACGCTGCTGAGGACCTGAATGGCGATGGCAATATTGACGTTCTCGATTGTCGCGAACCGTTACCTGGAACGGCGATTGAAGCCAGCGGCAAGGCGTCGACGCCTGCCGGCCCGCTCGATCGCTTCACGGCGGTCTGGTTTGTACCCGCGGGCGGCGGAGACGGCATTGCAGCCGACGTCGCTATCGATGGCAGCTACATGGCCGAACTGGACGAAGGCGACTATGACGCTTTCGCCAGCAGGCCCGGTTATGAAGACGTCGTGGACACGCTCAGTGTTACGCAAGCTGGCCCGAACACGCTCGACTTCTCACTGCCCGAAATACCCGATGGCCAGTACATCACCAGTGAACAGTGCGGTGTTTGCCATACGGTCGAATATGCCTCGTTCATACAGACCGGCCACCCGTACAAGCTGAACAAGGTGGTCAATGACGAGCAACCGATTTATCCGTTCACGAATTTGAACGGCGTGCTCGCGCGGGTCACTGACGAGGACGGAATTACCGATAACACGCTCGGTACGCCTGCCACCTGGGCGGATGTGTCCTATGTGATTGGCGGCTACTTCTGGAAGGCTCGCTTTGTCGATCAGGCAGGCGCGGTCGTCACTGGCTCAGAAGTGCAGTACAACTTCGCTACTGACGGGATGGTGGGTTACCACGATGACGAGGTGGACAAACCGTACAATTGTGGCAACTGCCACACGACCGGCTGGGTCCACACAGACGCAGTCACTAATCCGGTCGGACAGGATGGCCTCGCGCACATGCAAGGCACGTTCAGCGAGGGCGGCGTCCATTGTGAAGCCTGTCATGCTGCAGGTTCGAAACACGCCAAATTCCGTGGCGGAATCGTACGTGACGCAGTGCCACGCACACTCATCGAATTGACGGCAGATGGCGCTGGTTTCGGGCTGGCAATTGATTGCGGTGAATGTCACACGCGTGATGGTGAACGTGATTACAGCACGTACTTAAGTGGCTACGACAAAGCGCTGGCCCTCGGGCCTGACGGACTTGCCGGCACGGCCGACGACAACGCTCCCGACCCCCGACCCAACGAGATGGGTGGCCGTATTGCCGCCAGTGGTGGCTTGATCAAGCACCATGAGCAATATGACGAAATCCTCGGCATCGATCCCGATACGTTGGAAAGCGTGCGCTCGCCCGCATTCATGGCCACGCACGGCAATTGCGGCAACTGCCACAGTCCGCATGGCTCGTCGGTGAATGTCAATAACCCGGCTTACACCGGTGTGCCTGGCGTCGATCCCACCAATGCCGGATGCGTCAATTGCCACGGCGACTATGCTACGGATTTGCGCGCTGGCTTAGGCATGCAGGATCTTCTTTGCTCCGATTGTCATATGCCGGATATTGCCAAGTCTGCAGTGGCAACAGCTGGCGCAGAAGACCGTCCGACGGTTGGCGATGTCAGGTCGCATATCTTCAAGATTTCGTTGGATTCGACCAAACCGCAGCTCAACGCGGCCGGCAATTTCGCATACCCGGCGGTTGATGAAGACTATGCTTGCAGGACTTGTCACAACTCGTCAGATACGGGTGTGATCTTCTCGGTCCCGGACGCATTCATCGACACTTACATCTTCCACGACAACACCTAAAACGGAACCTGAACCACAGGTAGTTCGTAAGCAAAGGCCCCCGGTTCGCCGGGGGCCTTTTTTTATTTAACCCTTACGGTGCCAGGCGCGCGATTGTCCAGTCGCCGTCGTTTTCGCGCGTGTACCGAAAACGGTCGTGCAGACGATTGCGTCGGCCTTGCCAGAATTCGATTTCCACGGGCACAACGCGATAGCCGCCCCAGAACGAGGGTAACGGCACTTCCTTGTTCTTGAATTTGTTCTTCAGCTTTTGAAATTCGGTTTCCAGCAGCGAACGCGAGGAAATCACGCTGCTCTGTGCCGATACCCACGCGCCGATCTGACTGCCGCGCGGGCGCGAGACAAAGTACTTCAACGTTTCGCTGGCCGGGATCTTCTCGGCGGTGCCTTGTATTCGCACCTGCCGCGCCGCATCTGACCAGAAGAACAGCAGCGCCACGTTGGGGTTTGCCTCGATGTGTCGTGCCTTCGTGCTTTCGAAGTTCGTGAAGATGACGAAACCCCGCTCGTCGAAGTACTTGAGCAATACGGTGCGGGTTGTCGGCCGTTGGTGTTCGTCGACCGTGGCCATGGATACGGCATTCGGGTCCATTGGTACGGTTTCGCAGGCATAGCGAAACCAGTCCTCGAACTGCAGGACGGGATCGTCGTGCAGGTCATCGCGGTCGAGCGCAAAGCCGGTCGCCGAGCGCCGCAGACCGGACACGTTCATACCGTGATGTGCTAAATCGTTATCGTCTTTGTCAGGCATAGCCTAAATATAAGCATCTACCGTGCAATAGCCAATAATCGATGTATTATTATTCTCGAATCAGTTGACGCCACGGCAGCGAGCGGAGAAGAATAATGTCAAGCCTTGATGAATTTCGTACCCACAAGAAACCTCATCTTTGGCCGATAACGCTGCTACGTGTCTACACCGGCGTGTTTTTCCTGTATTACGGATTTGGCAAAGTCAGTGGTGGCAATTTCGCCGCCGGACTGGAAGGCTTCGTCAGTGGGCGGCTTGAAAATTCCTTTGGCTTTTTCCGGCCGTTTCTGGAAGCGGTTGTCCTGCCCAATAAAAGCCTGTTTGCGTTCCTGGTGTCCTGGGGTGAGCTTGCGATCGGTGTTGCGCTGATCGTCGGCCTGGCGACGCGCTGGGCGTCGCTGGCAGGTGCTGTCATGGTTGCCAGCTTCTGGTTTGCCAAGGGGCAGGGGTTTCTCGATGGGCAGAATCACGATGCGGTCTGGTTCGTGATTTTCGTCGTGCTGGCCGCCGTGCATGCGGGCAGGGCCCATAGCATCGATGAGCGTCTGGCAGACCGGTTTCGTTTCCTGGCCTAGTAAAGCGCTGTAATCGGCCTCCAACATTACGTGCATTGGCAAATGCAGTGCGTCTATAATGCGCGGCTGGACAGGTAGTGCGGATGTCGATGTCGCACCGGGCAGGCGAAAGTGGCGGAATTGGTAGACGCGCTGGCTTTAGGTGCCAGTGGGGTAACCC
>CAZTQL010000147.1:0-4531 GCA_964615665.1 uncultured Woeseiaceae bacterium
CGTGTCAAACACCCGTCCGAGGTTGTTGAAGTCGGCCAGGAAATCGATGTCAAGATTCTGAAGTTCGACCGCGAGCGTCAGCGTGTATCGCTTGGCATGAAGCAACTCGGTGATGATCCATGGCGGGATCTCGCACGCCGCTATCCGCAGCACACGCGACTCTTCGGTAAGGTCACGAATATCGCTGACTACGGTTGCTTTGTTGAGATCGAAGATGGCGTCGAGGGCCTTGTGCACGTCTCGGAAATGGACTGGACCAACAAGAACGTTAATCCGGCCCGCGTCGTGGCTATCGGCGAAGAAGTTGAAGTCATGGTGATCGAAATCGACGAAGAGCGTCGCCGTATTTCACTGGGCATCAAGCAGTGCCAGTCGAATCCCTGGGGAGAGTTCGCTTCCACCTTCAATCGTAATGACAAGGTGTCGGGCCAGATCAAGTCGATTACCGACTTCGGCATCTTCATCGGTCTGGATGGTGGTATCGATGGTCTCGTGCACCTCTCGGATATTTCCTGGGAGATGCCGGGCGAAGAAGCGGTACGCAACTATTCGAAAGGCCAGGAAATCGAAGCGGCAGTTCTCGCGATCGATGCAGAGCGCGAACGCATTTCACTCGGCATCAAGCAACTCGAGAGAGATCCGTTCTCTGGCTGGCTTGCGGCGCATCCGAAGAACACAATCGTCACCGGAACCGTTACTGAAGTTGATGCACGTGGCGCGACCGTCGATCTGGGCGATGGAGTTTTTGGGTCCTTGCGCGCATCCGAGCTTGCTCGGGGTCGAGTCGAGGACGCACGTATGATGATCAAGATTGGTGATGAGGTGGAAGCCAAGTTTACTAACGTCGATCGCAAGAATCGTACGATTGCACTGTCGATCAAAGCGAAAGAGGTTCACGAGGAGCAGGAAGCCGTCAGTAGCTACAAGACTGACTCCGCTGCGGCGCCTGTTGGCACCACTCTCGGAGAGCTTCTGAAAGAAAAGATGGGCGGTGGAAAAAAATAATCAGCAAAAAAGGTAGCCCGGACACTCAGTCCGGGCTATTATTGTCTTTACTATCCGTGGGTTACGCTGATCACTCAGTACGGCGACAAGTAAAATGACAAAATCTGAACTGATAGAAGCCATTTCTCGCAAGCAAAAGCACTTGCCGGCAAAAGACGTAGAGCTCGCGGTCAAGCATCTGCTCGATCTTATGAGCGACGCGTTGGCGCAGGGCCAGCGTATCGAGATTCGCGGGTTTGGCAGCTTCTCCTTGCATTATCGACCGCCGCGGATCGGCCGTAATCCAAAGACGGGCGAGGCCGTTGCCCTTTCGGGCAAGTACGTACCACATTTCAAGCCCGGCAAAGATTTGCGCGAACGCGTTAACGAAAGCCGCCATTACCCGATCAAGAACTGAACGGTTACGGCACTGCCCCGTGAGCAACGCAGGTTACCAATCACCCGGTAGCTGCAATAAACTTATCTCCCTGTACGTTAGCTTCGGAGTTATCGCATGCTGAAACGCATTGGCTTGCTTATTCTCATCATCGCCATTGCCATTCTTATGGCGACCTTCACGGCTATCAATACCGGCGATATTCGAATTGATTTGGCGTTCGCCGAGTTCACAAAACCCTTGTCGCTCGTGCTGACCGTGACCTTCGCGCTGGGCTGGTTATTTGGCATTTTGTGCATGGGCGTATTTGCGCTGAAGCTCGTCAATGAGCGGCGAGTTTTGCGGCGCTCGCTGCGGTTGTCGGAAAGTGAGGTAACGAGCTTACGAGGCCTGCCTCTCAGCGATGCCGACTGAATCCACATTTCTACTTGCAGGTCTGTTCTTACTGCTCGCGGCGGCGGGTTGGGCGATGGGCCGCTTCGGCGAGCGCGAGGAAGACGAGCAAGCGCCGCCCCTCAATATCGATTACCTCAAGGGATTGAACTTCCTGCTTAACGAGCAGACCGACCAGGCGCTCGAACATTTCCTCCACATGGTCCGCGTCGATGACAAGACCATAGAGACGCATTTCGCGCTCGGTAATCTGTTCCGGCGCCGTGGCGAAGTCGATCGTGCGATTCGCATTCATCAGAACATTATCGCCAGACCCGATCTGGCCTCCGAACAGCGCGATCAGGCTTTGCACTCACTGGCGAAGGACTACCTGGGCGCGGGCCTTCTGGATCGCGCTGAAGACCTCTGTGTGAGGCTGGCAGCGGGGTCGCGTTACCAGGTGCAAGCGCTCGATAACCTGGTGCATATTTACGAGCAGGAACGAGACTGGGAGAAAGCAGTTGATGCCGGGCAGCGCCTGGAGGCCTTGAGCGGACGGTCTCTGGGTCTCCAGATTGCGCACTATTACTGCGAACTTGCCGAAGAGGCCGCAGTCGCCAAGGAGTTTTCGGCGGCCAGGAAATTTGTGAAAAAGGCACAGTCCGGGCGACCACGGACCATGCGCGGCGCGCTGACGCGGGCGCACATTGCGCGCGACACGGACGATGATAAAACCGCGCTCAAGCTTTATCACCGCATTATCGAAGAGAACACTTACCTGATCGCCGAAGCGCTGCCGGAGATGGTCACAATTTATCAGCGCGCCAATGCAACGGCGGCGCTTGAAAAGGGGCTACGTTCGTTGTTGGCAAAGCACCCGGAGCGCCGCTCACTCGTCGCCTATACGGCAATCATCAATGACCTGGGTGGCATCGGTGTCATCGATGAATGCGTTGAGCAATACATGCTTAACGAGCCGACGCTGGGAGAGTTTGTGGAACTGCAGCAATTGTCCGCCGGAGGTAGCGACGGGTCACACGAATCAGCGCTCGCAAAAGTTCGAGGGGCATTGTCAAAGCTTGCCAAGTCGACACCGCGCTACCAGTGCCAGGAGTGCGGGTTCTCCAGTCAGCGCTTGTTATGGCAGTGTCCCAGTTGCCGCGACTGGGAAACACAGCGGCCGGCCTCTCGCGTGCAGTTTGATACTTTGCTGCAGCACAGTATTACGAACTGATATCGCGTATGCGCAGCACCAACGCATTTCAGACGAAGACTATTTCCAGAATAACTGCATAGAAACTCGCCGCGGCGCGCGCGCCCGTTTTTCATAAACTCCCCGGTACCGCATCTTCGCGGGCTGATCATCACGAAAAGGAGCTTATGATGAAAACCTCGATTAACCTGGTGGCGCTGGTCTCTGCGCTGTTGCCCTTGTGTGCGCTGGCCGGTCCGGTCAATGTCAATTCTGCGGATGCCGAATCCATCGCTGCCGAACTAAAGGGTGTGGGCCTCTCTAAGGCGAAAGCGATCGTCGAGTACCGCAAAAAGCACGGGCCATTTCGTTCGGCCGAGGACCTGACGCTGGTTAAAGGTATCGGCGAGCGTACGCTCGATCTCAACAAGGCCGATATCAAGGTCGCTGCCGAGAAGAAGTAGCAGGGCGTTGAGCCCGCGTTCATTCGCTGCACTCGAAGGCCATGCGTGCGGCGAATGAACGCATTGTGAACTCTGTCATGACGGACAACAGTGCATTTGGGCTATCATTCGGGTTTACATAATTCGTTTGGAGAGCGCAGTTGGCCAGAAAAGTCAGAGCGGCCGTATTCCCGGTTGCCGGCAGGGGAACAAGATTCCTGCCTGCTACGAAAGCAAGTCCCAAAGAGATGCTACCTATCGTGGACAAGCCGCTGATTCAGTATGCGGTGGAGGAAGCCATCGAGGCGGGTGCCACTAAACTGGTGTTTGTCACCGGCAGTTCAAAGCGCGCGATAGAGGATCACTTCGACAAGGACGCAGAGCTCGAACGCGCACTTATGGACGCGGGCAAAGACGAGCTGATGCACTCGATCCACGATATTGTTCCGGCCGGTGTTTCCTGTATTTACATCAGGCAAGGAGAACCGCTGGGGCTGGGCCACGCAGTGTTGTGTGCCCGTCCTGCCGTTGGCGATGAACCGTTCTTTGTTCATCTCGCTGACGACTTGATCGCCGGCCACCCAGGTTGCCTCGCCCAGATGGCGGGCGAATTCGCACAGCATGGCGGGAGTATTGTCGCCGTTGAGACGGTGCCGCGTGAAAACACGTCCAGCTATGGCATCGTTGCGATCGACGAAGGCGGCAGCGGAAGAATTACGCAGATTGTTGAGAAGCCTGCACCGGAGGAAGCGCCGTCAACGTCGGCGGTTGTCGGTCGCTACCTGCTTGCTCCCGAGATCTTCGACAAACTGGAGCGCATTGGCCAGGGTGCGGGCGGGGAGATCCAACTGACCGATGGCATTGCCCAATTGCTGAGCGAGCAGTGGGTTTACGCCTATCCGTTTAAAGGAACACGTTATGATTGCGGCAGCAAACTGGGTTACCTGCAGGCAACGGTTGCGTTCGGGCTGGCTCATCCAGAGACTGGACCGAGGTTCAGAGAGCACCTGCAAGAAGTAGTCCTGGATTAGCGGGTTCGGCTATTTGGCCGCAGCAAAAAAAAGGCCTTCTGACGAAGGCCTTTTTGCATTTGGCTCCCCGACGCGGACTCGAACCACGGACATTCTGATTAACAGTCAGACG
>CAZTQL010000148.1:0-4469 GCA_964615665.1 uncultured Woeseiaceae bacterium
CTTTGCTCCGACAAGGCATCTTTTGTGACGGGTACAAGTTTGGCAGTAGACGGCGCATTCACCGCGCAGTAGGTATCTCAGAGAGACCGGCGGAATATGGCAATCGTGCAAGATTCGTGGAGTTCCATCCCACTCTCTCCGCCGTAGCATTTGCGCACCGCCGGGTAAACTCTCGCTGTTCGGAGTTACGAACTTACTTGAAGAAAAGTCGCAATGTATCTAGTTAAATTAGGATCGTCCTTTCGACAACAAATCGTTTCACCAAAAACATTTGGTCTTCCTGCTGGACAGGAATACGTTACATCTTGAGGCGAAAGCCTCAGCGCCAACAAGTTCGCTTGTTGACAACCGCCCTGCGAATGGAGGTCCGAGCCTTCGCCAGTGTTGGGGGCGGTGGACGCAGGAGGCAGAACCTGAAGCGACAGCGAGAAGCGAAAGCCGATCGGTGGAGTAACAGGAACATTCTTGAGGAACTCGGAAAAATCAGGAGTGCTATGCCAGGTAGCCCGATACAAGAACAGATACGAGCTTGGATACAGATAGGTAGTCGAAAGGTTGCGTATCTGGAGAAAGGCCAAAAATGAGACCAGCAGACCTACCTTTGCGTCCTCAAATTTAAGAAAGCCACCGCAAGGTGGCTTTTTTTGTCGTTCCCCAGCATAGCTCACATGATTTCGACAAAGCGCGATAGCGTTTTGGACGCCGCAGACGCCCAAGTCGACTGCGTCAGCAATTTCAATGTCACCAATACGCAGGGTAGCCGTGCGGAATAGAGGCAGTTTCGCCTGCCGCTATTGAATCAGGAGCTTAGTTCGCGCGCAGCGAAAGAATCTCATCGATATCCTGCTCACTCAGCAGCCAGTCGGTCACGGGATCACCGCCGGTAAAGTCCCGTTGTTCGGCACGAATGTAGGCGGATTCCTCAATCATTTGACGGCGTTCTTCTGGCGACACGCTAATCGGCCGTGCTTGAGCCTTGCTTCGTTTCTTGACGGTTTTTGCGGTTGCGCTCATGACAAAACTCCTATCTGGTATCTGAAAAACAAGGGGACAGACCCCAAATGGGGTCTGTCCCCTTTTCTACTCGACGTGAACGCAGCGGGTGCAGGGATCGATTCGGTCATCATCCGTCCGCGCTACTGAATAGGGTTTCATTCAGTTCACGTTCCGCTTCGGCCCAGTCCGTCAGCGGATCGCCGCCCTGGAAATCGCGATCCTGGGCGCGCCGGAAGGCGATGTCTGCGATCATCCCTTGCCGTTGCTCTGTGGACGGAAATATTCGCACTTTGGCACGCTGCCTGCCCAGCCAGGTATATATCGCGTCAATCTGTTGGATATCGTCTTTGGTTCTGTAGGAGGGCAACTCGCAGAGTCCGATCCCTTGCGCAATGGCGTGCACATAATTCTGACTATCACGAAGCACAGCGATCATCGGGATATCGAGACTGGCCAGAAAACTTCTCAGCATCTGATAGCTCTTGGTATTACTCCTGACTCGATTCGCAACGATGACCAGTTTTTGCTCGCGTCTATCCAACTGTTGATCGACTAACATGTCCGCGATAAAACGGGTTGCCGAGTAGACGTCGACCGCGGAAGGCATGATCGGAATCAGTATGCTGTCGGCAGCGTAGGTGTAGTTCTGGAGCTGCTCATTGGGGATCGCTGCCGGCAGGTCGAAGATCAAAGCGCGCGACTCGGGTTTGACCCGGGCGGCAAGCGGCTCGCCTGACGTGTATGCCTCGATGCCATGGACCGTAGGCCGGGTGGCGGGCCGTTTTTCCAGCCAGCGCATGGAAAAGCCCTGTGGGTCGCAGTCGACCAAGGTCGGCGTTGGGCCGCGTTCCGCGTAGAGGCTGGCCAAGTTGGTTGCCAGCGTCGTCTTGCCGCAGCCACCTTTGGGATTCATGACGACAATCTTATGCAGATTGTCTAATCCATTGATATTTATCACTGTTCCGCCTGGAGCTCCCTAGGGTCTCGAAATGGCACGCCAAAAAAGTCTCGTTCTCGATAGATTTTACATATTATTTCACCGGGATACAATATATGGCTATCGAGACGGATCTAAGCACAAGATCATGTTGTTTTGTCCGATATGGGCTTGCGGCCTATTGTCGTGCTTCGCGCGCCGCGGTCGAGCCCGGTCAGGCCACCCCGTACATCTGATCTGGCGCCAGCACTTCCGGAAAGCGCTCTCTCAGCGCACACCGCATCGTGTAGCAAAGGTGGCAATGATCGGCGTAGCCGTCGCGGTGGGGGAGGTCGTATCGGCGGACGAGTTCTGCCGGACCACCATCAAGTAACGGGCCGACGATCGGGTGGTCATCCGGATCGTAGTCGGCCATGGTTTTTGCCAGCGGGCGCTCGAGGAGGTTTCCGATAGAGATGCCCTGGCAAATGTGCAGATTTCCAAAAGGATCGACGTGTACGCGCTCGGGGTGCCGCAGATCTTCCCACGGGCATTCGGTGCATTGCTCCCAGGCTTTCGTTGCAACACGTGATGCGAGTAATTCGGCAGCACGACCCCTGTACAACACGGCAGATTCGCCCGCCGGCAATTGGCCAGCTACAGCCTGTGCATCGGCAGCTTCGGGTTCTGCAACGCTAATAAAATCAACCGGGATGCCCAGCTTCCGTGCAGCCCGGCGACCGATGTCGGCACAATTCATGCCTTCGTCGCTACCGTGATAGGCATCGCTGCTAATGGATAGATCGTCGATCGACCCTGCGAGTGGCTGTAGCCATTTTAAGGCGTTGGCATCATCGGTAGCCCAATATGCATTGGTAACGATTCCGACCTTAAAGCCGAATTCTTTGGCCAACCGAATGCCGTTACGCAGAATCGAGTAATGGAGAAACGCTTCGCCGCCCTCGAAGTAGATCCATTCGATGCTGCTCAACGCCATGGCCTCACCGAGGATGTGCTCGATTGTTTCGACTGACATCGTGCCACTTTGCGACGGCCCGCCCCACACGAAACAATGGTCGCATTCGTAGTTGCACTCATAGGTTAGCAACAGGTGCAGGCCGGACAACGGCTTTGATTGGAGGTCCGTAACGAAGTCAGGAGCCATACGAAAGACTATAGCTCAATAATCGATTATCTGACCACCGCCTCCACCGCCAGTATCTATGCGTGGCGTGCTCGAATATCAAATTCCAGGCCCTCTTGCTCCTTCAACTGGGAGATAACGGAGAACAGGTTTGTCACCGTCGGGTTGCCTGAAGGGCCGAGCATACGCATAAGACTTTTTGGGTTCTTTCCCGTTCGCTCGGCCAGGGCTTTGTACCCGACGGTTGCGTTGACATAGTCGCCGAGAACGCTCAGGCCGGTTTCAACATCGCCATCGACGAGCTTCTCGATAGCTTCTCGAATCAGGGCAATGCGAAATTCAGGATCGCGTTGTGCTCGAGCGCGAACCGAATCTTTGAAGCTTTTCGTCAATGCCATAGTTTCTTTCCCTTCCGAAGCCGAGCCTTGCACTCCTTCCATTCGACAATATCTACAGTCATAAATAGTAACGTATATGTTACTTTATTGCCAGCGATGAGGCTGAACGATCAAGGAGCAGAGAGTGGTCGGCTATACCGTGGATGCCTCACGTCGTTTAACGGCAGACAGGCAGCAAAAAAGGGGACAGACCCCAAATGGGGTCTGTCCCCTTTTTAAAGTAATTGGGGGTCGAACCGAGGTTTTTCAGGTAACTGCGGTTCGACCCCTATTCTTGTACTTGATGCACCGGCGGGCCAATCAGCCAGGCACTGGCAGCCAGGGGCCACAGCGTTACCGCCATTGATTGCGATACAGAGAATTTTGCGGCCAAAGACGCAACGCTTATTGGAGCCGATCTGAATGAGCCGTTGCCGTTCGCTGATGCATGGTTTGATAACGCCGTATGTGTGGACGGAATCGAGCATCTGGAAAGTCCGTACGGCTGCATGCGCGAGTTTGCGCGCGTATTGAAAAAAGGTGGCCTTTGGATTATCAGCACGCCCAATATCAGTGCATTCCGTTCGCGGCAGCGCTACCTGTTCAGCGGCTTTCACAACAAAGGCCGTAAGCCAATGGAAGAGGAAAGCCCGGCGCCGCGTCATCATATCAATTTGCTGACGTTTCCCGAACTCAACAATGATATCTATCGGCAGATGTTGTCATGGCCAGTATGCATGGGCGAGACGGTCATTATCGTGGCGCGCCGGATCTGAGCGCCGCTGAATGGGGTCTGTCCCCCATATTCTTCACCCCACCCGGAGTAGCAATTGGCGCAATATGAATAAGATTTACAAACCTGCCCATACATAATACGCACGAGCAAGAAGTGACATTAGAGGCCAGGCAAATGGGCGAAGAAACCCGCGAAACAAGATCCGACGTGCAGACAGACAGGGACCTTTTCAAGGCAACCTTGCCGTTCGGTATTGAGTCCGTAAAGACCAGCTGGTGGGTCGTAGGCTCGACTTTCCTG
>CAZTQL010000149.1:0-2047 GCA_964615665.1 uncultured Woeseiaceae bacterium
GCCCAGGGCGCCGCCGCAGCCGGTTCAGCAAAGATGCCGGTGGTCCGGGCCATCTCCGGAATCGCCGCAAGAATCTCCTCATCCGGAACCATTACTGTTTCGCCACCGGATTGTAGAATGCCTCGCACTGCTGCCAGGCCGTCGCGCGGCTGGTCGACGGAAATGGAGTCGGCAACGGTGGCGGCCCTGACCGCATCGACCACCACATTCGACCAGTCCACTTCTGCCCCGTTCACTTCTAACTGGCCGCTGTCGCGAATGCGGCGGACGGCAAGGCAAATTGCAGCGCTGGCGTCAGACTGTACGCAGTCGATTTTGGGTACCCGGTCGACGAGTCCGACATCGCGCAGATCGCACCAGCCTTTCCAGATGCCACTCAGCAAATTGCCGTCGCCCGTTGGTACGATTATCCGATCCGGGACTCGACCACCCAGGGATTCCCAGATCTCATAGGCACACGTCTTTTTGCCTTCGCGCGTGAACGGGTTATAGCCGGTACTCCGATTGAACCAGCCGAACTCATCAGAGGCCGCCAGGCAAAGGTCGAAGGCATCGTCGTAGGTACCCCGCACTGCGAATACGGTGGCTCCAAACGATAAAGACTGCGTGAGCTTCGCGACCGGCGCGTCTTCGGGAACGAATACGACCGCACGCAGGCCGAGAGCGGCGGCGAGACAGGCAAGAGAGGAACCGGCGTTCCCGGTACTCGCGACGGATACGACTTTCGCACCGATATCGATTGCCCGTCGAAGCGTCACTGCGCCGGCGCGGTCTTTGGTCGACGCGCTCGGATTCACAGTGTCATCCTTGAGATACAGATTACGAAGCCCGAGCGATTCACCGAGACGCGGCGCCGCATACAAGGGTGTCCCGCCGACCCGTAGCGGGAACGGAGTATCGGTTTCTCTTACCGGCAACAGTGGCGCATAACGAAACAGGTCAGTCGGGCCATCGCCAAAACCCTCTGCAACCTTGTCCGCAATCGCCGCATAGTCATAGGTGATGTCAAGGTTGCCGCCGCAACTCGGGCACACGAAGCCCGCGAAATCCGCGGCTTGTGTTTCAGCACAGGCAATACATTGATAGCCGTTCATGCGCTTCAGCTCGTCATGGCACGATGTGTGTGCCACGAATCTCGTGCAGATTTGCCTGCAGATTGTGTGGTTGCGTAATGATCACTTCCTTGCCGCCTTGCTCGAGAAACGTGAGAGCGCTTTCGATCTTCGGCTGCATGCTGCCGCTCAGGAAGTGTCCGGCAGCCAGGTGTCGCCGACATTCCTCGACATTCATACGGTCGATCTCAACCTGCTCCGGTGTGCCAAAATTCAATGACACCTTGTCCACGTCCGTGGAAATGATGAAGAACGACGCACCAAGCTCACAGGCGAGCAGACAGGACGCGGTATCTTTGTCGATAACCGCAGGACGGGGTCTTAGCGTGCCGTCCGGCTTGTAAATTACCGGGATGCCGCCACCGCCGGCGGCAACGACCAGCATGCCGTTGTCGAGTAAGGCGCGAATCGCCGGCAACTCGATAATCTTGAGCGGTGTAGGCGACGGCACCAGGCGGCGCCAGCCGCGGCCGCCATCTTCGCCAACAACCCAGCCCTCCTCATCCTCACGCTGCCGCGCTTCTTCTTCGCTCATGAATGGGCCAATCGGCTTGCTCGGATTGCCAAAACTCGGGTCCTGTTCATCGACCACAACCTGCGTGACCAGCGCGACGACCTGCTGCTCCATGCCTTGCTGCAAAAATTCGTTATGCAGGCTTTGGGCAATCTGCATGCCGATCGAGCCCTGTGTGTCGGCCACGCAATTGGCCAGCGGCACCTGGTGGATGACATCTCTCGCCAAGTCAGAGCGCAACAGGATAAAGCCAACCTGCGGTCCGTTGCCGTGCGTAATCAGCACGCGATAGCCTTGCTTGACGAGCGGCACGATGTAACGGCTCGTCTCGCCGGCAACGCGGTACTGATCGAGGACGCCCATGTGCTCGCGGTCCTTGATCAGGGAATTGCCACCGATGGCAATGACGATCAGCGGAGCA
>CAZTQL010000149.1:2147-4466 GCA_964615665.1 uncultured Woeseiaceae bacterium
ATCCAGTGCCGGTATTGCTGCGCGACCTTCATCGCTTCCTCAGGCTGGCTGAACAACGACTCAATGCCCCAGCTCTTGGGATACACGATGTCGGCATCGGCGAATGCATCTTCCATGTTGTCCACAACCTCGAACGAACCACCCGAACGCGCGGCATTGTCATGGGCCAGATTCATGGTTTCGTCCATCAACGTGTATTCAGGTGGATGAGCCAACGTCACGTTCATGCCGAATCGAGTCATTAACATGACCAGTCCCTGTGGCACGGACATCGGTTTCACATAGCTTGGTGCGTAGGCCCAGGATACGGCGATTTTAAGATCCTTGAGTTCTTTGCCGAACTCTTCCCGAATCGTCATCAAGTCCGCCAGATTCTGACACGGGTGATCAACGTCACACTGCATGTTAATGACCGGGACCGAAGCCCATTTCGCGACGTCACGCATATACGACTGTCCTTCACCGGGCACCAGGTCATGGCGAATGGCAATACCATGTCCGTAGCCCGAAAGAATAATCCCCATGTCCTTGGGGCTTTCGCCGTGCGCGATCTGCGACGTTTCCGAATCAATAAAATGAGCATGCCCGCCGAGCTGTGTCATTCCTGCTTCGAACGAATTGCGCGTGCGCGTGGATTTGTCGAAGAAGATCAGGAATGCCGTTTTGTGGGCGAGGTGCAGTGTCGGCACGCCATTCTTGAACTCGTCTTTCAATTGCGCCGCCGTTTCCAGCGCGAGCTCAATTTCTTCATCCGACCAGTCCTGAGTCATCAGCCAGTCTCGGCCTTTCATATGGTCGGGGATCGGTTTTGCTGTGCGAGTCACGGTGGGTATTCTCCCTTGTTTATCCCTTCGCGAATTGATCGACGAGGGCAGAGTAAAAAGCAACGCAGCAAACCAGGTGTTCGACCTCGGTCTGCTCGTTGGGAGCATGGGCAAAGTGCTCATGTCCGGGTCCGAAGCCGACGGTCGGAATATGATGCATTCCAGCCGTGGCGACTCCATTGGTGCTGAACGTCCAGTGTCCGACTTCGGGTTCTTTATCGAACGCTTCCCTGTAGGCAGTCATGGCAGCTTGCACCGGTGCTTCACTTTCGGCCGTCTCCCACGTGGGGTAGTACTTGCGTGTGGGGTACGTCAACCCGGTATAACTGGGCACCGCGTAGTCCAGTACAGTGACCGTCGCGTCCGCGCTCTTGACCGACGGCAAGGCGAGAATCTCTGCCACCGAGGTCTCTTCGGTTTCGTCGATGGTCAGGCGCCGGTCAAGGTGTATCGTGCAGCCATCGGCCACGGCACAGAGGCTGGGTGACGTGGAGCGAATTTCGCTGATGGTGACCGTACCCTTGCCCAGTGGGTCGCGCGGCTCCAGTCGTTCGTTAAGTTTCTCGATGTCTGCAATGATGCCGGCCATCTTGTAAACGGCGTTGTCGCCGCGCTCGGGCGCCGAGCCGTGACAGGAAATGCCGGACGTGTGAATCTCCATTTCCATCCGGCCGCGATGTCCACGGTAGATTCGCAGACTGGTTGGCTCAGTAATTACGACGAGGTCCGGGCGAAGCCCGCCTTCGTTAATAATGTATTGCCAGCACAAACCGTCACAGTCTTCTTCCTGCACCGTTCCGGTCGCATAGAATGTGACGTCGTCGGGGATGCCTCGTTTCTTCAACAAGGCACCGGCATAGACACTGGAGGCAACGCCGCCTTTCATGTCACTCGTGCCGCGCCCGTAAAGAATACCGTTCTCAACATCACCGGAATGTGGATCGCGATCCCAGAGTGCCGGGTCGCCGACATCGACCGTATCCACATGGCCGTCAAATGCGATCACGCGCGGTCCGGAGCCGATGCGGCCAAGGACGTTACCCATCGGGTCAATAGTGACTTCGTCGTAGCCAATGCGCAGCATCTCATCCCGGATTCGATTCACGACCGCGCCTTCCTCGGAGCTCAGCGACGGGATGCGAATAATGTCCTGCATAAACTTCACGAGGTCGGATTTCACTTCCATCGCGTCTTCGTAATAGGTACTGCTCATCCAACCTCTCCGTTGTCGTTGTTAAAGGCATCGATCAGGCGATCCCACTCGTCCACGATGCCCTGAGAAAAAATCTCATGCCAGAAGTCTTCGTCCCAGAGTTGCCGCAACTCCTCGGAGGAGCGGCCTTGTTGCTCGACCCAGGTGAAGTACTTGAAGTTGTGCAGTGCTTTCTGATCGGCGTAGGTAAGCTCACGAACGTGGTCGGGCGTTGTTCCCTGCAGGTAGCGCCCATAGTGCTGGTCCGCCAGATGGGTATTGTAAGACCCATGCGTATCTCCC
>CAZTQL010000150.1:0-4420 GCA_964615665.1 uncultured Woeseiaceae bacterium
ACTGGAAACTGACTGACGAGGACTGGCGTAACCGCGAACAGTGGGAAGCATACGAGCAGTACGCCCACGACCTGGTGCAATACACGAGTACGAAAAAAGCGCCGTGGATACTCGTTGAGGGAAATAACAAGTACCACACGCGCCTGCGTGTGACGAAGACCGTAATCGATCATCTCGAGGAGCGGCTGTCAGAGAGCGCGTAGCAGCGCGTCGGCAGCCGGTGCCGACGATGCGGGGTTTTGTCCGGTTATTAGCAGACCGTCGGTCAACACATGGGCCTCCCAATCGGCGCCCTTGGAAAACTCTCCACCGTTGTCGGCCAGCATGTCTTCCACGAGGAACGGGACCACGTCCGTCAGGCCGACCGCCGCTTCCTCCGAATTCGAAAAACACGTAACTGCCTTGCCGGCCACGACGGGCTTGCCGTCGGCATCCTTGGCATGGCGCAGTACGGCCGGCGCATGACAGACCGCGGCAACCGGTTTGCCGGTATTCAGCATTGACTCGATCAATGCGATTGATGATGCATCTTCGGCCAGGTCCCACAACGGGCCATGGCCACCGGGATAAAACACCGCGTCGTAGTCGCCGGCATCGAGGGTGCTCAATACTCGGGTGTTCGCCAGCTCTGCCTGAGCCTCAGTGTCCGCCGCGAATCGACGCGTTGCATCAGTCTGGGCGTCCGGATCGTCGCTTTTCGGATCGAGCGGCGGTTGTCCGCCAAGTGGCGAAGCCAACGTCAGCTGCACGCCAGCATCTTTCAGCACGTAATAAGGTGCCGCAAGCTCTTCCAGCCAGAACCCGGTCTTCTCACCCGTGTTGCCAAGTTTGTCGTGCGAGGTCAGGACTATGAGTATTTTTTTCATTGGTGCAGCTTCCAGATTAGTAATTGAATCCGGATTTCGAAAATCCGGAGAAGGACCGTCTGCGACGGTAACCTCAAACCGTTCTTTTACTTTTTCGGTCTTTTTGGTTTTGTTTTCCGCGGCGCTGGCTTTGACTGACTTCGAGACTTGGGTTTCCCCTTGGGCTTTCCTTTGGGCTTTCCTTTGAGATTTGGTTTGCCTTTGCGTTTCCGGGGCGTCTTCGCCTCGCCCTGTAATGAAATGTTCATTGGCTGACCGCAAATGTGGACTTTTTTCAGGTCCATAAATACGTCTTTCGGCATGCCAGCGGGCAGATCAACCAGGCTGTGTTCCGCCTCGATTTCGATGTGGCCGATATGCTCGCCGTCCAGACCCGATTCGTTGGCGATAGCACCAACGATATTGCCCGGCTTGACGCCATGCGCATGACCGACCTCGATCCGGTACCGTTCGGCGCCAGCCCCCGCATCGCGAAGAGGCTTCATCCCGGATTTGCCCTTGTCCTTGTCGGGACTGAGCAACATCGACTTGTCACCAATGGATAATTGCGCAAGCGCGGCGGCGATTTCGACGGCAGGCACGTCGTGCTCCTGACGGTATTGCTCGACCAGGCCCTGCATGAACCCCAGCTCGCCGACAGCCAGCGTATCCGTGATTTTCTGTTTGAAATCGGCAATGCGTTTGTTGTTAACGGTTTCAGTGGTAGGCAACGTCATCTGTTCGATCTTCTGCCGCGTCGCCTTTTCGATCGCTGCCAGCATGCGTCGTTCGCGCGGCGCTATAAACAGGATTGCATCCCCTTGTCGCCCTGCCCGTCCCGTGCGACCGATGCGATGGATGTATGCCTCGGTGTCATAGGGAACGTCGTAATTGATGACATGGCTGATTCTGTCTACGTCCAGACCGCGCGCTGCGACATCGGTCGCAACCAGGATATCCAGTGACCCTCTCTTCAGACGCTCAATGGTTTGTTCACGATGATTCTGCGCCATGTCGCCGTTCATTGCGGCGGCGGCATAGCCGCGTGCCTCCAGTTTCTCGGCAAGTTCGGTTGTCGCCGTCTTGGTGCGAACAAACATCAAAATTGCGTCGAAGGTTTCAACTTCGAGTATCCGCGTCAATGCGTCGAGTTTGTGCAGGCCACTGACCTGCCAATAACGTTGGCGAATGGTCTCCGCGGTTGCAGTGCGTGCCTTGATCGAGATTTCCTGCGGGTCATGCAGGTAGCGCCGCGCAATTCGTTCAACCTGCCGGGGCATCGTTGCGGAAAACAAAGCCATCTGACGTTTATCGGGCGTCTGTTGGAGTATCCACTCCACTTCGTCAATGAAGCCCATGCGCAGCATTTCATCAGCTTCGTCCAGCACTACGGCCCGCAAACCGCCGAGCTTCAAAGTGCCCTTGCGCATGTGGTCCATCAGGCGACCGGGGGTACCAACGACGACCTGCACGCCTCGTTTGAGTTGCCGAATCTGACCACCATATTCCTGACCGCCATAGACGGGTAGAACATGAAAGCCTTTGATATGGGCCGCGTAATGTTGAAACGCTTCGGCCACCTGGATGGCCAGCTCGCGAGTCGGCGTCAGGGTTAGAACCTGAATGTTCTTGTTCTGCACGTCGATGCCGGACAGTAACGGCAGAGCAAAGGCGGCCGTTTTACCGGTGCCCGTGGGCGCATGCCCCAGGATATCCCGGCCTTTCATCAATAGCGGTATCGCCTGGCTTTGTATTGGCGTTGGCGTCTCATAGCCGATTTCGTCCAATACTCTTATAAGAGGGTCGGACAGGCCGAGATCGCGGAAACTGGTCGTGCCTGGCCTGGCATCGGACTGAGTCATCATTTTGCTCTGGGTAGAAAAAAGCCGGTGGAGACCCCACCGGCAGGCGGAGCATGATAGCATCCGGCCGCTCAGTCACCCCTCACCTGGTCCAAACTCTTGATTTCTGCCGCTAATTTGTCGATTCAGTTCGGCGCCAAACCCCTGTTCGAAAACGTTTCCGCAACCTTCGGTAACGGCAATCGCTATGGCCTGATCGGCGCGAATGGCAGCGGTAAGTCGACCCTGATGAAGATCCTGGCCAGAGAGCTGGAACCAACGGCTGGCAACGTTTCCGTAGAACCCAATGCCCGCGTTGGGCAGCTATCGCAGGATCAGTTCGCTTACGAGGACTACCGCGTGCTGGATGTGGTGATGATGGGTTACGACAAGTTCTGGACCGTCATGCAGGAACGTGATCGGCTCTATTCGCTACCCGAGATGACCGACGAAGAGGGCATTGAAGTCGCACATCTTGAGGTCGAGTTCGCGGAAATGGACGGGTATTCCGCAGAATCGCGGGCCGGCGAGCTGCTGGAGGGCATCGGTATCCCGGTCAGCCAGCACCATGGGCCCATGAGCGCTGTGGCGCCGGGCTGGAAGCTCCGGGTGCTCCTCGCACAGGCGCTGTTCTCTGACCCGGACGTATTGCTGCTCGACGAGCCCACCAACAATCTCGATATCAATACCATCCGGTGGCTCGAAGAATTTCTGGATACTCGAAAATCAACGATGGTCATCATCTCGCATGATCGTCACTTTCTGAACAGGGTGTGCACGCACATGGCCGACCTGGACTACGGCAAGCTGCAGATTTTCCCCGGCAATTACGATGAGTACATGACGGCGGCAACGCAGGCTCGCGAGCGTATGTACTCGGAGAATGCCAAGAAGAAGGTCAAGATGGCCGAGTTGCAGGCGTTCGTCAGCCGCTTTTCTGCGAATGCGTCGAAAGCGAAACAGGCCACGTCGCGCGCCAGGCAACTGGAAAAGATTAAGCTCGAAGACATCAAGCCATCAAGTCGCGTCAGTCCGTACATTCGTTTTGATGAGGAAAAGCCGCTGCGTCGTCTCGCTGTCGAAGCGACGGGTTTGAGCAAGCGTTTTGATGAAGACCCGCTGTTCGAGAACCTGGACCTGACCATCGAGGCGGGCTCGCGCGTCGCAATCCTCGGGCCGAACGGCATCGGCAAGACGACGCTGGTTCGGTGTCTGCTGCAAGACCTCGCGGTCGACGGCGGTGACGTCAAGTGGTCGGAGAATGCGAAGCTCGGCTATTTCGCTCAGGACAACGCGCACGAGTTTGAACATGACATGAGCCTGTTTGAATGGATCGGACAGTGGCAACCCGTCGGAGCGCCCGAGCAATTACTGCGTGCGACGCTCGGCCGGATGTTGTTTTCCAAAGATGACAGCGAAAAATCCGTCAAGGTCGTTTCAGGTGGCGAACAACGTCGCCTGATGTTCGGCAAGCTGACTTTGCAGCAACCGAATGTGATCGTTATGGATGAGCCGACGAATCACCTCGACATGGAATCGATTGAGGCCCTCAATCTGGCTCTCGAGAATTACGCTGGCACGCTGATTTTTGTCAGTCATGACAGGGACTTCGTAGCGTCGCTTGCCACGCACATCATCGAGATGACGCCGGAAAAGATCATCGACTATTCGGGCACCTACGATGAGTACCTGCGCTCGCAGGGACTGGTTGAGAAGAGCCGCGCCGCCTAAAGG
>CAZTQL010000151.1:0-4402 GCA_964615665.1 uncultured Woeseiaceae bacterium
GCAGACGCGTAGCGCGAGCGAGCATCTTCAATTGCGTGATTGAGTTGTTCCATTTTTCTTGCCTATGCCAGTGACTCAAGGACCAATGCAATACCCTGGCCAACACCGATGCACATCGTACAAAGTGCCAGCTTGCCGCCACCTTGCTGAAGTTGATCCAGAGCCGTTATCGCGAGCCGCGCGCCACTCATTCCCAGCGGATGGCCCAACGCGATCGCGCCACCGCGCGTATTGATTCTCGGATCGTCATCGGCCAGCCCCAGTTGCCTGGTGCAAGCGAGTGCCTGGGCGGAAAAGGCTTCGTTGATTTCGAGTACATCAAAGTTATCCAGGCTCATGCCCAAACGATCCAGTAATTTGTTGGTTGCCGGAACCGGGCCGATGCCCATGGTCCGTGGCGGCACACCGGCAACAGCCATGCCCAGAACACGTGCCCGGGGTTCGAGGTTGTAGCGTTTGACGCCGGCTTCCGATGCCAGCAGCAAGGCCGCCGCACCGTCGTTGATACCGGAGGCGTTACCTGCGGTGATAGTGCCCTTGGGAAACAGTGGTTTCAGCTGTGCGAGTTTCGATAGTGAAGTCTCGCGCGGATGCTCATCCGTATCGACCAGCAAAGGGTCCTTCTTGCGCTGCGGAACACTGACCGGGGTTATCTCCCCGGCAAGGCGACCATCCTGCTGAGCGGCCGCCGCTTTCTCCTGGCTCCACAGCGCGAATTGGTCCTGTTCCTCGCGGCTGATCGATAGCTCATTGGCGAGGTTCTCCGCCGTCTGCGGCATGACATCCGTGCCGTACTGCGCTTCCATTCGTTTGTTGACGAATCGCCACCCCATGGTGGTGTCGTACATTCTCGGTGTGCGCCCGAAAGCAGTTTCGGCTTTGCCGATGACGAATGGCGAGCGCGACATACTCTCGACCCCGCCGGCAATCATCAAATCGCCCTCTCCCAACCTTATCGCATTGGCGCAACTGCCTACGGCGTTTAGCCCCGAGCCACACAAGCGGTTGATAGTGCAGGCCGCCACGTCCTGCGGCAGGCCCGCCAACAGGCTGCTCATCCGTGCAACGTTGCGATTGTCTTCACCGGCCTGGTTCGCGCAACCAAGCATCACGTCATCCACGGCAGCCCAGTCGACACCCGGATTGCGTTCGATCAGTGCAGCAATCGGTATCGCACCGAGGTCATCGGTTCGAACAGAGGATAGGCTTCCGCCGTAACGCCCAACGGGCGTCCGGATGCCATCGATCAAGAATGCGTCGGTCATTGCTACTTTTCCTTTACTGTGAGGTCCTTCACTGCGAGCGGCTAGTTCGGCGGCAGTATTGGCGCACCGGTTTTCTGTTGCACGTCTTCGAATGTCACGCCGGGTGCTAACTCGGCCACCCGGAACCCGTCCGGCGTGACGTCAACTACCGCGAGGTCGGTGAAGATACGAGATACGACTCCCGGCCCGGTCAGTGGGTAGCTGCACGTCTCGACCAGCTTTGGTTCGCCTGTCTTGGTTGTATGCTGGGTAATCACGTAAATACGTTTCACACCCTGCACCAGGTCCATCGCGCCGCCGACCGCCGGAATGGCGCCCGGCGCACCCGTTGACCAGTTCGCAATATCGCCGTTTGCCGCGACCTGCATGGTGCCAAGCACGCAGACATCGATATGTCCGCCACGAATCATGCTGAAGCTGTCGGCGTGGTGGAAATAGGCGGCACCGGGCAACGCCGTAACGTATTTCTTACCGGCATTCATCAGGTCGAGGTCACGTTCGGCTTCTTCGGGAGGTGGCCCCATGCCAAGCATCCCGTTCTCGGTGTGATAAATAAACTCCCGGCCTTCGGGCACGAACCGCGTGACCAGTTCCGGAATGCCTATTCCTAAGTTGACGTAAGAGCCGTCGGGTATGTCCTGGGCGGCTCTTGCCGCCATTTGTTCTCGCGTCCAACCAGCGCTCATGGATAACTCCTTCCCGCGGCAATGAGGGTGTCCTCATGCACAGGATCGGGAACTTCGACAATGCGATTAACAAAAATACCAGGCGTAATGACATGCTCGGGATCGATACCGCCCCGTGCTACGAGTTTTTTCGCTTGGACAATAGTCGTTGTCGCCGCCATGCACATTAGCGGGCAAAAATTGCGGCCGGTCTTGTTGAAAGTAAGGTTGCCCAGCGGATCGGCGACCTCGCTTTTTATCAACGCAATATCGGCCTTGAGCCATGGTTCCAGAACGTAGGCACGACCATTGAAATCCCGTTGCTCTTTGCCTTCAGCCAGAATGGTGCCAACGGTTGTCGGCGTGTAGAAAGCCGGTATTCCCGCGCCTGCAGCACGGATGCGCTCTGCGAGTGTGCCCTGCGGCACGATCTCGAGCTCAATTTTGCCCTCCCTGTAAAGCGCCGGGAACACTTTGGATTGGCTGGATCTCGGAAAGGAGCAGATCATTTTGCTGACCTGGCCGTTGCCAATGAGAGCAGCCAGACCCACCTCGCCGTTGCCCGTATTGTTGTTAATCACGGTAAGTCCGGTCGCGCCATGATCGATCAATGCGTGAATCAGTTCGACCGGGCTGCCCGAGGCGCCGAATCCACCTATCATTACAGTAGCCCCGTCCGGTATATCGGCTACTGCAGCTGCAACCGATGGGTATTTCTTGTCAATCACGTGTTACTACTCCTGCCGTATAACGAAGGCCTACAGGAACACCTCTGTTTCCTCCCAAAGTGCCTCGATGCGGTCGATACGATTCGTCGCAACGTCCTGAAGGTCTCTTGCAACCCGCGCAACGAGCAACTCGCACATCGCTACAACGGGCACCGAACTATCAAACGGACCGATAGCGGGCACTTCGATCTGAACCCAGGTATCGGCCAACTCGACCAGAGGTGATAACGGACTATCAGTGATCGCCACGACGGTAACTCCGGCGTCGACGAAGACGCGTGCGGCGGTTGCGACTTGTTTCCTGTACCGGAAGAAGTCGAACACCACGGCAGCATCTCGCGGTCCCACATCGCTCAGGTCTGTGGCATACGAGTGTTCCTCGAGTGCGCGTACGCCTGGCCGCACCATGGACAGGCCACTATGTAACGCGTGAGCACCGGCCTGCGAGGTTTCTCCCGACAGAATCCATACCTTCTCTGCTTGTGCAACAGGTTGGGCAAGTTCCGCCAATCGCTCACCGTCCAGTGCATCAAACACGGTTGAAATGGCGTCGTTGATCGCAACGCGTGCCGGCACCTCCGTTTCGCCGGCGCTTCTGATCCGTTCGCTCGGGCGCGACAGGCGGTGGGACAAGTCGCGGCGGACGTGTTGTTGCAGTTCCGTATAGCCGCCGAATCCGAGCTTCGTGGCGAAGCGCACAATGGACGGGCGGCTCGTGCCCACACGATCAGCCAGGTCGGAAACCGTGCCAAACGCGAGCAGAGTGGGCTCGGCAAGCACTGCCTCCGCGACACGACGCTCCGTGGGGGTCAGCTGGCTGCTGACCGCGGCGACCAGGTCCAGAGTAGACGTTGTTGAGCCACGCTTGTTCATATTGTTACATTATCACAAACTAATCGGTCAATGTGTTACATTATTCGACATTGGCAGCATAAGATTGAGGTGTGACGTGGCGACAGCAGGCAGATATGGTCCAACCGACAGGGAAAAGGCTTTCCAGAGCACTATCGAGAATCCGAAATACGAGCGGGACAACATCATCGGCCTGAAGCCGTTCTTCGACGACAAAGCGCCTGATGCCATCAAGGGGTTCTACTCCAGGGATGAACTCTCGGCATTACTGGAACTTAAGGGTACGGAGCGCGATGTAGAAGAGCGCATGCCGGTGAAGATGACCCGCCACTTTTACGAGATGGCGCAAAACAGCATACCGCTGCAAAACCTCGTCAAGGCCAACCCGGATGAAACACTGAACCTGGCGGGATCCGAGGATCCGGGTCACCAGATGGACTTTGCGCCCGTTGAGGGACTGCTGCACAAATACGAGATGGGCTTGTTGTACGCTGTCTCCACCTGCTCGGCACACTGCCGCTTCTGCTACCGCGAAGAGTTGATCAGCCAGAAAGAGGTCGAACGCCAGGACGGCACGGTCGCCAAAAAAGGCCTGGCGAAAATTAAGGACGTTACCGATTACGTGCGTGCGCACAACGAAATCGTTGCTGCGAATGGAGGGCTGCATCCGGAGACGGGTCGCGAAAAACTCAGGGAAGTGCTGTTGTCCGGTGGCGACCCGATGGTGCTGCCCAATCGCAAGATTGGAGCGTGGATCGCGGCACTAGCCGAGGCAGGCGTGGAGTCGATTCGACTCGGCACCAAGGAGATGTCTTTTCATCCGAAGCGTTTCGATGCGGCTTTCCTGTCGATGATGGACAACTTTCATGAGAGCTATCCGGAAGTTGGTTTC
>CAZTQL010000152.1:0-1167 GCA_964615665.1 uncultured Woeseiaceae bacterium
AGCTCGAATTCGGTCTGTGCCGGATTCGATCCCGGCTGACCGTCTGAAGCAGTGACAACAATGGTGTAAGGTTCATTGTCGCGCGCGTCTTCAATACGAGACGTCCCGGAAAAAACGCCTGTTTGTGAATCAAAGCTCAGGTTGCCGCTCGCGGGCAAGCCACTCGCCGTGAAGGTAAGCACGTCGTTATCCGCATCTGTGAAGTTGTCAGAAATGTTCAGGTCGAATTCGGACCCCTCGATAGCGACCTGACTTGCAATCAGAGTATCGACAACGGGTTCGTCGTTTACCGGACCGACATTGACCGTCAACGGAAATGGCGCGCTGGTCGCATTAAGCTCGCCGCTGCTATCAGTCACTGTCGCGAGTACCGTTAAATCGCCGTTGAAGTTCGCATCCGGTGTTAGCGTATTTCCGGCCAATGTGTAATTCGCACCATCCTGCAGCAGCAGTACAAAATCATCAGGAAAAATATTGTCCGGATCGAACACGGTCAGGTCGGTGACAAGAATTGTCAGCGAAGCATCCTCGGCTGTACTCAGTGGTTCCTGGCCCGTAATCACGGGCTGATCGTTGACTGCCGTTACGCTAACAACGACATTGAAAACAGCACTTTCGTTCTCGCCGTCATTGACCGTGACCGGCACGCTAAGATCACCAACGAAATCCAGTATCGGCGTGATAGTGTTGTCGACCCGTGTGTAATTGTCATTGAGACCATCCTGAACTTCCAGAGTGAAACCAATCGGGTACGTGTCGTCGTCGATATCCGTAACTGTCAGCATGTCCAGCGTCATCAGCAGCGCCGTATCCTCAGCTGTCGAAACGGGTAGCTGGCCTGTAATCGTCGGCGCAACGTTGCCGATGTCAATTCCCACGCTTAAGACAGGACTGCCAATCGGCTCACCCGTAGCCGCTACGGGCGTGACTTCAAACTGAAGTGATGCCTTCTTATCTGCTCCTTTTACCGAATAGGTCGTCGATCTTGCTCCACCAATTGGCGAGCCATCACGTAGCCAGCGGAAAGTCGAATTCCCCTCCAGATCACCGTCAACATCAGCGTACGTATAAGATCCGAGCAAGTCCTCACCCGCCTGAGGAATGCCACTAATGATGACATTCGTCGCCGTTGGCGCTGCATTGGGTGTGATGGCCACGCCGAGACTC
>CAZTQL010000152.1:1267-4343 GCA_964615665.1 uncultured Woeseiaceae bacterium
ACCTCAAAGACCAATGTCGCACCCTGGTCTGCCAGCACCACCGTGTAAGCTTGCGACGTTGCGATGGGCGCTCCATCTCGCAGCCAGCGGAAAGTCGACACACCTGGTCCGTCGCCGTCCACATCGTCGAAGGTATAAAGACCCGTGAGCAACTCACCCAGGGCCGGAACACCACTAATCGATACGGCGGTTGCTGTCGGTACCACGTTGGGAGCAACGACCACACCACCGCTCACAACCGTCAGCCCCGGGTTCTCGCCCGTTGCAGCGATCGGCCTGACCACAAAGAACAATGTCCTGCCCTGATCTGCCAGCACCACCGTGTAGTTTTGTGTCGTCGCAATGCGCCTTCCGTCACGCAGCCAAAGGAAATTCGACGCGCCTTCGATGTCGCCGTCCGTATCTCCGTAGGTATACTCACCGGTCAGTAACTGACCCAAGGCTGGAATACCACCAATCGATACGTCGATCGCCGTCGGCACCGCTGCCATTGCCGGAGTCGACAACAATGCGAAAACGAAAAAGATTACAATACGCCGGACGCGCCGCAGCGCATCTACTGATTTGAATTTGTGCTTCATCGAGACCTTTCCGATTTGTCCCTGAGCTTGGACGGGGCCGGTCTTTGTACTGGAATTCTCTATTCCAGAACCGGTCTTATTTAAGCCCTTGAGAATACTAAAAACTGCGCTTCAAGTCTGAGCCTGCGATCCTGTTCCAAAATGTGAACTGCATCACACTTTCGGAACCAGCGTACAGGACGCTCATATTTGGCTCAATAGCCCGCCGTGTCTGGCGCGTATAACGGGCCGACAAGGTCCGCCCGATTGGGATTATGTCAAGTAATATCGAGCAGGATCGACTGAATTCAAAGCCCTGAAACGGCATCAAAATCGATCAGGCAAGCGCCTCAAGAAGAGACAAAATCTCACTGACCTTCGCCTGCATCAGCGTCTTGTCCGCCCGACTCTCGACGTTCAGGCGAATCACCGGCTCCGTATTCGACATACGAATATTGAAGCGCCAGTCTTCGAACTCGAAACTATAGCCGTCCAGCGTATCAACAAACAGGGCTTTTCCGGCGTATCGATCATGTAAGGCCTGCAGCGTTGCTCGCGCATCAGCAACCTCCCGATTAATCTCACCACTTGCCGGGTACATCGCCATGCGCTCGCCGACAAGTTCGGAAAGCGACTTTCCTGAAACAGAAATAAGTTCCGCAACTAAGAGCCAGGGAATCATCCCGCTATCGGCATAAGAGAAATCACGGAAATAGTGATGCGCACTCATCTCGCCGCCATACACCGCGTCGACTTCGCGCATCTTCTCCTTAATGAAGGAGTGCCCCGACTTGCTCTGCACAGCCACGCCGCCTGCCGCCTTGACGATATCCAAGGTGTTCCAGACCACTCGCGGATCATGAATCACCTTCGAGCCAGGATTTTTCTGCAGAATGCTCTCCGCCAGCAGTCCGACTATGTAATAACCATCTATAAACGTGCCGTTTTCATCAAACAGGAAACAGCGATCAAAATCACCATCCCAGGCGATACCCAGGTCGGCTTTTTGTTCCAAAACCGCCGCCGAGGTTACGTCCTGGTTCTCAAGCAACATTGGATTGGGTATGCCATTGGGAAACGTCCCGTCGGGCGCGTAATTTACGTCAACAAATTCGAACGGCAGATGACTTTTGAGCCCATCCATCGCGATACCGGCGCCGCCGTTGCCGGGATTCACCACCAGCTTCAACGCCCTTAGAGCCGAGACATCAATGTAGGTCAGCAGATGGGCGATATAGGCATCAAATATGTCGACGGACAATCGAAAGCCGGGCTCCGGACCAACCAGGCGATCGTCACTTTCGGCAAGCTTGCGGATATCCTGCAAACCCGTATCGCCACTAATAGGTCGCGCTTCTTCACGTACAATTTTCAGCCCGTTGTAATCGGCAGGGTTGTGACTTGCTGTAACCATGATGCCGCCATCGGCATTCAGGTGGTCCGTCGCGAAATACACCATCTCTGTTCCGCATAATCCGATATCGAGTACCTCGGCCCCAGCCTCAATCAAGCCCTTGCAAACAGCGTCAGTCAGTTCAGCACTCGAAAGGCGAATATCGCGCCCGACGACAACTCGCTTTGCCTGCAAGTACTCGGCGGTCGCGTTACCTATTCGGTAAGCAACGTCGGGGTTCAGTTGGTTCGGAATTTGCCCACGGATGTCGTAGGCTTTAAAGCAATCTATTTTTATTGGCATATGGTGTCCCCTTGTAGGAGCGCGTCCCACGCGCGACCAACCAATGTCGGCCGTAAGACGGCCTCCTACGTATTGGTGCCTTCACGGCCGTAGTTGTCTTCAAGGCGAACGATATCATCTTCACCCAGGTAATCGCCGCATTGAACCTCGATGATATGTACAGGCTCGTCGTACGGGTTTGCAATACGGTGAACATCGCCTATTGAGATATAGGTGGACTCGTTGACGTTTAGATCGAACTCATCATCGTTTTTCGTGATTCTGGCCTTGCCGTGAACCACAACCCAATGTTCAGATCGATGGGCATGTTTTTGTAATGACAGAATCGCTCCTGGTTTCACGATAAGTCTCTTGACCTGGAAGTTCTCAGCGCTCTCCAGACCATCGTAGCTTCCCCAGGGGCGAAATACCTGTCGATGCAGCTTCGTTTCTTCCCGACCATCCGCTTTCAACCGTTCAACAAGCACCTTCACGTCTTGGGACTGGTCTTTGTCTGCAACCAGAACAGAGTCCTTCGTCTCGACAACGATGACGTTGTCCAACCCAACCGCCGCTACCAAGCGACTCTCAGCTTGCACGAACGTATTGGAGCAATTGTGTATCAACGCATCCCCAACCAATGAATTTCCTTTCTCGTCAGACTCACAAACGTCCTGCAATGCCGACCACGAACCGACATCGGACCATCCCGCATCCAACGGCACCATCGACGAGTTATCCGACTTTTCCATGACTGCATAGTCAATGGAGTCACTGCGGCATAGTTTGAATGCCTCGGCATCGGGACGAACGAAATCGCCATCAAGCGATTTGTCCGCCA
>CAZTQL010000153.1:0-4261 GCA_964615665.1 uncultured Woeseiaceae bacterium
CTGACTACTGCGTCGGACTTGATCAGGTTTGCACAAGCATTTCAAGCAGGACATTTGGTGTCGCCAGAATCAGTCTCACTAATGACGCAGGGACTCTCAGGTGAAGGAGTGGAAACGGAGAACTACACGTCTTGGCGCTACGCAATTCCTTCGCGTGACAAATACGCGTACGGCATCATGTCCTTTCCAAATGAGACGCAGCTGTGGATCGGGCACACCGGTCGACAGGCAGGCGCTTCATCAATTGTTGTTCTGGTGCCTGAACAGGATATCTCAATTGCGGTGCTAACGAACGTTAAGGGTTGGGGCGGTTACTTGAGTCTTGTCCGGGAGTTACACGCAATTGTTGAGCGGGATATTGCGGCGGTGAATTGAGAATTCGCCAGTATTGAACGGCCGCTTGTGGCCGTTTCCCGCGCAGTAGCTGCCGTTGAGCTAGTATGATTAAAATGGGTTGCTAGTGAACCCATAGCAGCCAGCCGGATTAATAGACGAGAGACATGGCAAAGTCTGTTGAACGTGATTATTTGGAGAACGACCTTGCGAAATGGTTGCTCGCAGCCATCGAGAGCCACTCGCCATATGAGCGGATTCAATCGACGTTAGTCTCCAAGTTCGGATTGCCAGAGGACGAAGCTCGCGTTGCCCAGGAAAGAGCACATGACGGTGTCCTGGGTGCAATTTCCGGAATTCGAAAGAGAATGCCAGACGCGAAAACCGATCCAATCGGACACGCGACATTCAACTTGGTCTGGAGTAGCTTCAATCAGAACAGCTTCTTTGACAGGCGGCGCACTCCAAGTCGAAAATGGCTCGACTGGAAAGAGCAGCAAACGTACCAAAGGTCCGATTGACTGTGTGAACGACCGCTCCTGATGAGAGCAGAAGTTCACTCTCGGTTCGTCGAAAAACCTACTCGAGCACGACCGCAGACGCCCCATCGGACGCTAGGTTCGCGGACTGAGTTCGGCGACCATTTCTTGTGCGTGGCGTGATAGCTGGAACCGTAATTCCTCGCGGAAATTATCGCCGTCTTTGCCGATCCAATAGTCGACATGATGCGATGAGCTTGTCGTTTTGAATTCGCGCTTCTCGACGTTTGCATCGACACCGGTTCCGGTCTGTAAGACCAGCGATGTTGCCATTGATATCGTAACCTGATCTTTCTTATGTTTCTGGAGCCCGATACCAAACACTGTGCCACCCATGGCGCCGCCAATCGCACCGATTGGTCCACAAATTATGACTAAGGGCCCGCAAGCGAAGCCCATAGTGAATCCGGCCACAGCACCCATGCCGGCGCCGCCAAGCGCACCAGCGCCAACGTTTTTAGCATACGTGCCGCCGTCAGAAGATGCGTCAGGCAATCTTGAATCTGCCTGTAGCACGTCCAGTAGGATTCTTGTGTCATCCGGTATCTTCTTCAGTTCAACCTGCTTCGGTTGGCTGGCACAGGCGCTGGTCAGCGCAGCTACTACGAGCAAAGCAATCAAACGATCCATTGTTGTTCTCCCAGTTGATATGTAATTCACCATTCAAATCCTGAGAGATCGGGCACGAAAAGACCTGATGGGGACCCAATGCATTCCTGATTTCGATCCGATGTTTTCGCATTATTGGTGGGAGCAGTATGGCTTAGGACTGCGCCATTGATGCGATCTGGCCTCGAGTGCGGCGGCGATAGCGGACCAGAGTATGACGCTAATTGTCCTCTGTGCGAACCGGAAGACTTCGAGGACCACGTTTTACATTCGTGTCCGATCTACTATCGGTGGAATGGTCTCTTCTATTCCTGGACTTCATGTGACAACGCATGGGCGCCCGTGGCGAACCAACCTGTATTCACTAATCTCAACGACTGTTTGATTGCTAAGGGTCATCTGCTGGACGAGAACGGCACTTACTGGGACAACAGCCAAGAGGACAAAACAGGGGTTACGCTTGGAAGTTGTTCTGTTTCAACGCTAACAGTAACTAGGTTGATTGCAGCTTTGACCATTCGTCGCGGGCAATACGAAAGTTCAGACCTTTGTTGCCGTAGCACAGCATCGTTCCGCGATCAGTGAGTCCCGCTTTCTGAAGAAATGCTTAGGGCCATCTGCCAGCTGGTGGCCGGCTGTCGATCATTATTTCGTCCAGTTTTTTCTGAGCGCGTTTTGGATTCACAAGGTCGTGCCGCTCAAGCATTTCACAGTCGTGGCGAACCATCTGTGCGATGTCGACAGGATAGTGCCTGCAGTCTTCGGGACGGTCTTCATAGATGTCGCAGGTGAATTTCTTGCCGTCCGGCGACTTTTGCAGCCACGGACATCGGGCGAAATATTCGCCGCTTGCCGGGTCCACCCAGATCTTGTTGCCCTGTACATAACGAGCAATATCCGGCCGGTAGGTTTCCCACCAGTCGATTTCTGCCGCTGAAGCGGACAACCCACCATTGCCCGCCGTCTCACAACACTTGCCGCACGAGTTGCAGTTCTTCATTCGGCCAGAATACAGGACATAGCCGAGCGAACTAAGCGGCGAGCATCAAGCTCGCTTTGAACGACGCTTTGGTGGTCCGCCACGACTGTTCGATCGATTGCCGGCCGGTCGGGACCGGCGCTGATTCGAACCATTATTGCCGCCGCCGCTTGCGCGTCTGCCGCGGCCGTTCTGAATCGGCTCAGCCTTGATGCGCGGATCGGGCTCGTAGCCCGGCAAGACCTTTTTCTCGATCTTGGCGCCAAGTAGATTCTCAATGTCCTGCAAAAGACGATTCTCGTCGATACAAACCAATGAGATGGCATGGCCATTGTTGCCGGCCCTTGCTGTACGACCGATGCGGTGCACGTAATCTTCGGCAACGTGCGGCAGCTCGTAATTGACGACATGCGGCAAGCGCTCGATGTCCAGGCCCCGCGCGGCGATATCCGTCGCAACCAGTACGCGGACTTTGCCGCTCTTGAAGTCAGCCAGGGCACGTGTACGTGCACCTTGAGACTTGTTGCCATGGATTGCTGTTGCTGAAATTCCGTCGGCATCCAGCTGCGTTGCCAGACGGTTGGCGCCGTGCTTGGTGCGAGTGAATACCAGCACTTGTTGCCAGTTCTCTTTGCCGATGCGGTGTGACAGCAGTTCGCGCTTGCGGTTCTTGTCGACCGGGTACACCAGCTGAATGACGTTGTCGGCAGTCGAATTCTTTTGTGCTACCTGAATCTCGGCCGGCGAGTTTAGCGTTCTTGCCGCCAGATTCCGGATGTCATCCGAGAAGGTCGCTGAAAACAGCAGGTTCTGACGTTCTTTCGGCAGCACCTTGATGACTTTCTTGATATCGCGGATGAAGCCCATGTCGAGCATGCGATCGGCTTCGTCGAGCACGAAGACTTCGACGGCGGACAGGTCGATCGTGCCCTGCTGCATATGATCCAGCAGGCGGCCCGGTGTAGCGACCACGACATCGACGCCTTTGCGCAGCTTGTCTTTCTGGGTGTTGATGCTGACGCCGCCAAAGATGACTGCGGTTCGGAATGGCAGGTAAGCGCCGTAATCGCGCACGCTTTGGCCAACCTGAGCAGCAAGCTCTCGTGTCGGGGTAAGCACGAGCGCCCGAATGCGGCGGCGGTTAGCGGTGCCGTGCTGCAAACGCTGCAGCAGTGGCAAAGCAAAGCCCGCGGTCTTGCCGGTGCCGGTCTGGGCGCCGGCCAGCAAATCGTGGCCTTTGAGAATATGGGGTATGGCTTGCTGCTGGATCGGTGTGGCTTCTTTGTAGCCCTTTTCATCGACCGCACGCAGCAGTTCGGCCGACAGGCCGAGCTGATTGAATAACATTGTGGTGTTGCTCCAGGTCGCCTGATCCGCCCGCGACTGAGAGGTCGCGTAGGGTCCGGTCCAGGCTGGATAATTAAGATGCTTCGGGCAGCGGAATGGCTGCTCTCGAAGTAGTTGGCGCAGACCGAGGTGCGCCAGGATGCGGCGGACTATAACAGAGTGCCGGCCAATTGGAAGGGCAAAGGCCACCAGAAGAGACAGGCGCGTCGCGCTAGTTTACGAAGCGCGGTACGATGTGGTGATGGCAGCAACCGACAAACTGGTTGGCGTTATTGGTGGGATGGGTCCCGATGCCACCATTGATTTCATGGCAAAAGTAATCAATCTAACGCCGGCCCGCACCGACCAGGACCACATTCGGATGCTGGTCGAGCACAACCCGCGTATACCCAGCCGTCAAAAGGCAATGGCAGGCACGGGTGAGGATCCCGGCGAAGTAATGGCGTCAATGGCC
>CAZTQL010000154.1:0-4163 GCA_964615665.1 uncultured Woeseiaceae bacterium
GAGCGGCGGTCTCCAAAACCGCAGGTTGGGGGTTCGATTCCCTCCTGGCCTGCCACGTTGTAGGAGCGCGTATCGCGTGCGAGTGCGGCGACAGGCAGAAACGACATGACAACAAACATAGAAACTAGCGAGAGCGGAGCGCTCGACATCGTCAAGCTGCTGATTTCGGCAGTCGCATTGATCGGCGGGCTTTACGCGTACTACTACTACCAGGATGACATTGCGCAGGCGGTGCGCGTGCTCATGGTGCTGGCAGGCGCGGCCGCGGGTATCGGTATTGCGATGACCAGTACGCAGGGGCAACGCTTGTGGCACTTCATCCAGGGCTCGCGCGTCGAGATACGCAAGGTCGTCTGGCCGACGAAGCAAGAGACGACACAGACGGCAATTGCCGTGTTTGTCTTCACTCTCATCATGATGCTGTTTTTCTGGGTGCTGGACTCGGGTCTGCTTTGGTTGACTCGTACGCTGGTCAGCTAGGCCAGTTCAGAGCGCAAGGGTTCAAGGGGAAATTATCAAAGTGGCTTTACGCTGGTACATCGTCCATGCCTATTCGAACTTCGAGCATCGCGTTAAAGCGGCGCTCGAAGAGCGTATAGAGCGCCTCGGACTTCAGGACAAGTTCGGAGAAATACTGGTTCCGACCGAAGAAGTTGTCGAGATGCGTGAGGGCCAGAAACGCCGCAGTGAGCGTAAGTTCTTTCCCGGCTACGTGCTCGTTGAAATGGAGATGGATGATGAGACCTGGCACCTCGTAAAAGAAGTGCCCAAGGTGCTCGGTTTTATCGGTGGGACGAGCGATCGGCCTGCGCCGATCAGTGAGAAGGAAGCGGATCAGATCCTTAACCGGGTCCAGGAAGGCGTTGACAAGCCACGGCCAAAGGTGCTCTTCGAGCCCGGCGAGGTGGTCCGGGTGACCGATGGCCCGTTCAACGATTTCTCGGGCGTGGTGGAGCAGGTGAATTACGATAAGAACCGGCTGCAGGTCGCGGTCCAGATTCTGGGTCGTTCCACACCGGTTGAGCTTGACTTCAGTCAGGTAGAGAAAGGGTAGATATTTTTCAGGGTGATCATGTGTCGCACGCGACGCGTGATTGCAAAAATAGACGAGGAGCCGTAACCCGGCGTTTGAACTCGAGAGGAAATCAAGATGGCTAAGAAGGTTGCCAGTTACATCAAGTTGCAGGTCCCTGCGGGGCAGGCGAATCCGTCTCCGCCCGTTGGCCCGGCTCTCGGTCAGCACGGCGTGAACATCATGGAATTTTGCAAGGCGTTCAATGCGCAGACTCAGGGTACAGAGCCCGGTTTGCCTATTCCGGTTGTAATCACGGTTTACAGCGATCGCAGCTTTACGTTCATTTCGAAGACGCCGCCGGCTGCAGTCCTGTTGCGAAAGGCCGCCGGCATACCCAAAGGGTCCGGTACGCCGAACACGACGAAGGTTGGCAAGGTGAATCGTGCACAGCTCGAGGAGATCGCCACAACCAAGATGCCCGACCTGACCGCCGCCGATATGGATGCGGCAGTTCGTACCGTTGCTGGCACGGCGCGGAGCATGGGTATCGAGACCGAGGGAGTGATCTGATGGCTGCCATGAGCAAAAGAAAGAAGGTGGCGCGCGAGAAGGTCGATTCGCAGAAGGTCTACGAGATCGATGTTGCATTGACGCTCGTCAAAGAGCTGGCAACGGCAAAGTTCCCTGAGAGCATCGACGTTTCGGTAAATCTCGGTGTTGACCCGCGCAAGTCGGACCAGGTCGTTCGTGGTTCTACCGTGCTGCCAAACGGCACCGGCAAGACCGTGCGCGTTGCCGTATTTGCGCAAGGCGACAATGCCGAAAAAGCAACGTCGGCTGGCGCCGATATTGTGGGCTTCGAAGATCTTGCTGAATCAATCAAGGGTGGCGACCTGAATTTCGATGTCGTCATTGCTACGCCCGACGCGATGCGCGTCGTCGGCCAGCTTGGCCAGATCCTGGGTCCGCGCGGCCTGATGCCAAACCCGAAGGTGGGTACGGTGACGGCTGATGTCGAGACGGCAGTCAAGAATGCCAAGGCCGGCCAGGTGCGTTATCGCACGGACAAGGCGGGCATTATTCACTGCCCGATCGGTCGTTCGGACTTTGAGGTTGATGCGCTGAAGGAAAATCTTGACGCGCTTCTGGCTGACCTGAAGAAGGGGAAGCCGGCGTCAGCGAAAGGTTCGTATGTCACAAAGTTGACCGTCTCCAGCACGATGGGGCCGGGTGTATCGGTCGACAGAGGCACAGTCAACGCTTGAGGCGACTGCTGTACTAACAAAATCTGCCGCGGTGCCCTCGCTATCAGGGTGCGCCACGGCAAACAGCCACATGGAAGTGGCAATCGTCGAAGACCGCAGGCGATCAGTTTGACCACTGATCTTAATATTCGCCTACGTAGATGGTGTTACCTGAGTCAGTTTGCACTGGCGACGGTTGCCCATTCGACACGGGAATGGAATTCCCGGCATGGGGGGCAAAGTTTTCTTTGCCCATTTGGTGTAACCGTAAGCCAGGAGAAGTAAATGGCACTAAGACTCGAAGACAAGAAAGCTCTTGTCAAAGAGGTGAACGCGGTTGCAGGGGACTCTGTGACAGCCGTTGCGGCTGAATACAGGGGCCTTTCTGTTGCAGAGATGACGGACTTACGCAAAGAAGCGCGTAACGCCGGTGTATACCTGCGTGTGGTCAAAAACACGTTGGCACGCCGCGCCGTCGAGGGCACCGAATTTGAGTGTATGCAAGAAACACTCAAGGGGCCGATTCTGCTCGCGTTCGCAAAAGAAGATCCAGGTGCCGCTGCCAGGGTTATCAAGGATTTCGCCAAGGAGCACAAAGCTCTGCAGGCGGTGTCACTGTCAGCCGGTGGGCAATTGCTGCCCGGGTCTGATCTCGGCAAGTTGGCTGATTTGCCAACGCTGGATCAGGCACGCGCAATGTTGCTCGGTGTGATGGTGGCTCCTTTGAGCCAGCTGGTACGCACGCTTGCCGAACCTTCTGCCATGCTCGCGCGGACTTTGGCCGCGCGCGGTGAGCAGGAAGCGGCGTAACGATTAATGAATCCCTGACTCAGGGTAGACAATATTTAGAGGATTAATAGAAATGGCACTGTCAAACGAAGATCTGCTCAAAGAACTGAGCGCAAAGCCCATCATGGAAGTTGTTGAACTCGTCAAGATGCTCGAAGAAGAGTGGGGCGTTTCCGCCGCCGCTCCTGTCGCTGTTGCTGCCGGCCCCGCTGCCGATGCAGGGGAAGCTGCTGCAGAGCAAGTCGAATTCGATGTTGTTATGACCAGCTTCGGCGGCAACAAGGTTTCCGTCATTAAAGCGGTTCGTGCGATGACGGGTCTCGGCCTCAAGGAAGCCAAGGATACGGTAGAAGGCGTGCCTTCGACCATCAAGGAAGCTGTCAACAAGGATGAGGCGGAAGACGTGAAGAAACAGCTCGAAGAAGCCGGCGCAACGGTTGAGCTGAAGTAACCAGCTCTTATGAGCTGTTGCATCACCAGGATGCAAGGCCCGCGGTTGATTGCAACGGGTCACAAGTCGGATAAGCAGCCAGTCGCAATGCGGCTGGC
Source organism: uncultured Woeseiaceae bacterium (assembly GCA_964615665.1). GTDB lineage: Bacteria > Pseudomonadota > Gammaproteobacteria > Steroidobacterales > Woeseiaceae > UBA1847. The sequence continues at coordinate 3,598 of CAZTQL010000154.1, forward strand.
TGTTTGTTCGCGTCCGTAATTTAGAAATTAGCTAACGAGGATTTCTCGAATGGCATACTCATTCACTGAGAAAAAGCGAATTCGCAAGAACTTTGGCAAACGTGCGACCAGTCTGGACGTACCGTACCTGCTGTCGATCCAGGTCGACTCGTACAATAAGTTCCTGCAAACGGCGAAAACGATTGAAGAGCGCGGGGACATCGGTCTGCATGCGGCCTTCAAGTCGGTGTTCCCAATTGTCAGCTACTCTGGCAACGCAGCGCTGGAATACGTGAGCTATCGACTGGGCCAGCCCGTATTTGACGTCAAAGAATGTCAAATGCGCGGGCTGACCTACGCCGCTCCGATTCGTGTGCTGGTGCGACTGGTCATTTACGACAAGGAAGCCAGTGGTACGCCGAAACCCGTCAAGGACATTCGCGAACAGGAAGTGTATCTCGGTGAAATGCCTTTGATGACTGATCACGGTACGTTCGTGATCAACGGCACGGAGCGCGTTATCGTCTCACAGCTGCATCGGTCTCCCGGTGTCTTCTTCGATCACGACAAGGGCAAGACGCACAGCT
>CAZTQL010000155.1:0-4106 GCA_964615665.1 uncultured Woeseiaceae bacterium
ATGCTTCCCACTGCTCGCGGTTACGCCAGTCCTCGTCAGTCAGCTTCCAGTGCTTGTAGGGTGATTTCTCGCGCTCCTCGAAACGTTTCAGTTGTTCATCCTTGCTGACATGCAGCCAGAACTTCAGGAGCAGGATTCCGTGGTCAACGATCTGGTTTTCGAAATCGTTGATTTCGTTATAGGCGCGCCGCCATTCGTCTGCGGTCGCAAACCCTTCCGCCCGCTCGACCAGCACGCGACCGTACCAGCTGCGATCGAACACGTTGACGAAGCCGGCACGCGGCAGCTTGCGCCAGAAACGCCATAGATAATGATGCGCGTGTTCCTCTTCGGTCGGCGCCGCGAATTGATGCACGCGTGTGCAGCGCGCGTCGAGGCTCCAAACCGTGCGGCGGATCGCGCCGCCTTTACCGCTGGCGTCAGGACCTTCGAAAACGAGCACCGTTGACTGGCCGTGATTGTAGGCCTTTCGTCCCAGCTCACCGAGGCGCGCCTGCTGTTCTTTCAATGTTTTCTTGTAGGTTCGTTTCGCCATGCTAATCGACTGATCGAGGCCATCGAAAACGGTGGTTGTTGGCGGCGAAAGAAGCTCCGCCGGGCGTGGCTCCGGTGCACTTGCCGCAGCTTTTCGTTCATGCAGCTCCAGGTGCCGCGACAACTCCGCGGCAATAATTTCGCCGACACGCATGTGCCGATAGCGGGGATCGACACCTTCGATGATGTTCCAGGAGGCGTCGCCGCGGTTGGTGCGCGTAATGATCTGTTCGGCAGCCGCAACAAAATCGTCGTAGTGTTTGTGGTTGTTCCAGTCACTGTCGGTCACTTTGTAACTCTGCAGTGGATCAGCGGACAGTTCGTCAAGCCGCTGCTGCTGCTGTGTTGCACTCAGGTGCATCCAGAACTTGAGAATCAGTGCGCCGTCATCAGCGAGCGCGCTTTCAAAACGAATAATCTCGGCGAGCCGGCGATCGAACTCGAGCTCATCGATACCGCCATAGACGCGATCGAGCAAGGGGCGCGAGTAGCGACCGCTCAGGTAGAGGCCGGTGCGGCCCTTGGGCGGCAAATCCCGCCAGTACCGCCAGAATACGGGCCGGGCCTGCTCTGCCTGGGTGGGGGTCTGGTAGCCGATGGTGCGTATCCAGCGCGGGTCCATCCATTTGTTCAGGATGTTGACAGTCGAGCCCTTGCCAGCGCCGTCAACGCCCGCGAAGTCGATGATCACCGGAAACGCTCCGAGTTCCAGCGTGCGGTACTGCAACGTCAAGAGTTGTTCGCGCAGAGCGTCTTCGCGTTCCTTGAACTCGGTTTTACTGACTTTCTGACCCAGTTCTGCTGTATTAAACATCGTGTTCTGTCCACCTGCAGGCGCATTCCGCGCTGAGCACACATTCTACCTCGGCAGGCGCCGGGCAGCTTGTCAAAAATCTAGCGAAACGGGTTCAGTAACAGCGACCAGAGGGTCTGATCGCGATCGTCACGAAACTCGTGCAGGCCGATCGTCATGTTCGTTTGCCCGTCTCGCGGCTGATCGCGATAGCTGCCAAATATCCGGTCCCAAAACGACAGGTGAAAACAGAAGTTGCTGTTGGTTTCGTCTCTGTGTACCGAATGATGAATACGATGCATATCAGGAGTGACGAAGACCCAGCGCAACACGTGGTCAAATCTTGGCGGCAAAGTGACGTTCGCATGCGTGAACAGCGAGCCTGCGCTCAGCGCCAACTCGAAAATGAGCACGGCAAGGGCGGGGACGCCGAGCACCGCGATCAATCCAAGCTTGATCGCCATTGAGAGCACAATTTCCAGCGGGTGAAAACGGACTCCCGTCGTGACATCGAAGTCGACATCGGCATGATGCACGCGATGCAGGCGCCAGAGAAATGGCACGACGTGCAGGATGCGGTGCTGCCAGTAGATTGCGACGTCCAGCAACAGGACGCCGACAACGACAGCGGCGGCTGGCGGCAGCGCCTGCAGCAGTCCGCCGCCGGCCGCATCGAGCCGGGTGGCAAGATCGAAAGCCAGCAGAGGAAACGCCACGCGCAAAATCGCAGTATCGATAACAACGAGCGCCAGGTTGGTTGCTTCCCGACGCCAGCCGCCAGGTAGCCTGCGCAGCGGCCGAACGCGTTGCAGCACCAGAAATAAACCGAACAGCGTCAGGAATACGGCGAGCCGTACCTGCGCTTCATGTTCAAGTAACCATATCGACATCGTCAGGCGTGCTCCTCCTCAACAGCCTTGCCACGACGCCAGGCGAAGAAGCGGCCGACCCATCGCAACAGCTTCTCCGGCGCGTTTGCGCGTTTCCACTGACCGGCCGCGTACTTGTTGGCCTCCATCATCGTTGGATAGATGTGAATGGTTCCGAGAAGCTTGTTGAGGCCTAAACCGTGCTTCATCGCGAGTACAAACTCCGCAATCAGTTCACCGGCGTGGGCCCCGACAATAGTGGCCCCGAGAATCTTGTCACTGCCTGGACGTGTCAGCACCTTGACGAAACCGTGCGCCTCGCTGTCAGTGATCGCACGGTCGAGATCATCGATACCATAACGTGTGACTTCCACATCGATGTCCTGTTCCTGCGCTTCGCGCTCCGACAGGCCAACTCGCGCGACTTCCGGGTCGGTGAACGTGCACCACGGAATCACACTGTATTCAGCGCGAAACGACCAGAACGGGCTCAACAGCGAGTTCACCGCGGCAAACCATGCCTGGTGCGCGGCTACGTGCGTAAACTGATACGGTCCCGCGACATCGCCGCACACCGAGATACTCGGGTAATTCGTGCGCAGGAAGGGATCGGTGGCGACCGTACCGTTCTTGTTGAGCTTTACGCCAAGTTCCTCGAGACCGGCCGTACCGACGTTGGCCCGGCGCCCCAGCGCGAGCAGCAGGCAGTCGAAGTCGTAGCGGACTTCCTTACCGTCCTGTTCACCGATCAGCGTGCCCGCCGCGCTATTGCCCTCGAAACGGACGGCTTTGGTTGATAGCTGTACATTGACACCATCGCGTTCGCGAAGTGACTGCAGTAACGCAAGGGACGCATCTTCGTCTTCACGACCGAGCAACTGCGGCGCCATTTCCACGACGGTGACTTCGCTGCCGAAGCGACTGAACGCCTGCGTCAGCTCGCAGCCGATTGGTCCGCCACCGAGCACGACGAGTTTTTTCGGCAACGTCTCAAGAGACCAGAGATTGTCACTGGTCCGGTAGCTGATTCCGTCGAGACCGGGGATGCCTGGCACGACCGGCTGAGAGCCGGTCGCAACGACAATGGATCGGGCCGACAGGCGCCGACCGTTGACCTCGACCTCCCACGGCGAGACCAGCCTGGCTGTGCCCTTGATGCAGTCGACACCCAGCTCGGTGTAACGCTCCACTGAATCGTGCGGCGCGATCGCCGCGATTACCTCGTGCACACGTCGCATGATGTCCGCAAAATCGAAATCGGCCTCCATCTTGCGAATACCGAGCTTGTCACTCTCGCGCGCCTCGGCCAGCAAGTGCGCCGAGCGCAGCAGTGCTTTGCTTGGCACGCAGCCCGTGTTCAGACATTCGCCGCCCATCTCATCGCGTTCGATCAACGCGACCTTCGCTTTGATGGCTGCCGCGATGTAGGAGGTCACCAGGCCGGCGGATCCGCCTCCAATCACGACCAGGTTGTAGTCAAAACGTTTGGGCCGATCAAAGCGCGCGCGTATGCGGCGCGACTGTAGCCAGTTAAGCCCCCAGCGCATCAGCAACGGCAACGCCGCCAGCAAAGCAAAGGCGCCGAGTAATGACGGTGACAATATATCGCCGGGGGATGAAATCTGACCCAGCTGGGTGCCCGCGTTCACATAAACGATCGTGGCTGGCAGCATGCCGAGCTGGCTCACCCAGTAGAACGTCCACGTACGTAGCGGTGTCAGCGCGGCAACGAGGTTGATAACGAAGAACGGGAAGATCGGGACCAGTCGGAGGCCCAATAGATAGAAACCGTCGTCGCCGCAGTCCTCCCGCACGCCACAGGAATCAAACCAGTAGACATCATCGTTGTAGCAACCCTGGTGATCGTGGGACGTGCAGGTTGGGCTTGGGTCGCCATCTCCAGCGGCAGC
>CAZTQL010000156.1:0-4099 GCA_964615665.1 uncultured Woeseiaceae bacterium
AACATCGCCGCAATACCGTTCGCGGAATGGGCGCCGCTGTATGCCGAACCGGCCTGCATCGTGCCGACGCTCGCAATCTGGCGATAACGATACAACCACTCCGTTTCGACACGGAGAAGGTCTCTTGCGACATCCCGATTCAGAACAAATTCCGCGATGACGCGTTTACCGCGCGTCTGGATCATGTTCATCATCGAATGCTTCTTGTCGGTATCGATGTTGCCGGACAGGACAAAGCGCGGCTTCATTGGGTGGTTCGCGCGTATCCACTCGCAGGCAAAGAGCGTTGCCTTGCCGGTCATATTCTGGCCCGCTGCATCGCCGGTCGTATAGCAGAACCGTGTGTACAGCAAGTTGGCAACGCCGTACTGCTCGATTTCCGTCAGTCTGCCCGTGCGTGTGGAGTTCTTTACGACGCCGCGTATCGAGTCGAGGTTGTCATCCAGCCACTTGCCAAATTCACGCGCCTCCAGCGCGTTGTCGAACATAAATACGGGCGCCCTTTGCATCGAATCCTTGACGACCGTCGTCCTGACTCCGCCGCATTCGCTGATGACGCGCATGCCGCGGCTGTAGCTTGCAACCAGGGTTCCCTCGCTGGTTGCAAGCGGAATATAGAAATCGCCCTTCGCGTGTTCACCAACTATTGTCAGCGGCCCGGCGATTCCGAGCGGCACCTGCACGGTGCCAGTGAAGTTCTCGATATTGCCACGCGCTGACTCCGGATCAATCGTGTAGCTCGATACCGCATCCAGCTTGGTACCAGTCATCGCTGCCACGAATGCGGCCCGTTGCGAGGCCATGTCGCGCGAATAATCATTGTCCCGGTCGCGGGGTATTCGGTCAGATTTTGACATCGGTTTCTCCGATACGTGTTGTGCGGCCTACACCATTTCCTCAAGTTCGGTCAGTGACTGCTCCAGGTAGTCGATAAGACGCTGGACGCGGGGCACCGTGCGCCGGCATGCGATGATGCCGAAGTCGAGGCTGCCGTGGTAACTGACAAACGTGATGTTCAGTGCAAAGCCATGGAAGACTGCAGAAACAGGATAAGAACCGAGCAAGGGGGCACCATTCCAATAGAGCTGCTCTTTCGGGCCCGGAACATTTGAGATAACCGTACTGACCGGCGGAAACCAGTCCGCGACCCCCATCATGCTGGCAACAAACAGCGGTGTCTGCATCAGCGTCGCGTACAGGCTGGCTTCCCGAGATGTGAGTTCGCCCAGCATTTCCTTGCCGGCCCGAGTCGACTCCACGATCGCTGCAAGCCGGTCGGCCGGGTCGTCGTGACGCGTCCCCAGGTCGGCGATGATGTAGCTGATCGCGAGAGGCGAATCGAAGTCATTTTTCTCCCGGACCGATACAGGTACCAATGCTCGCAACGAATGTTCAGGAAGCTCGCCCTGATCCTCAAGGTAGCGTCGCAACGCTCCCGAACACATTGCCAGAACGACGTCGTTAATCGTCACGCCAGCCGCCTTGCTGACGGCCCGTACACGCTCGATGCTCCATGACTGGGCAACAAATCGCCGCGAGCTTGAGACCTGGGTGTTTATGATGGTGTGCGGAACGTGCCGCCAGGGTACAGCCAGACCGCCGCCGAGACCCAGCCAAGTGGCCGCATAGCTTTTGATGACTCCCAGGAAATGCGCAGAGGTATCAAACTGTGCCTTGAAGAACTCGGCCATCGCCTTGAGTTCAAACTCGCTCGGCGTGAGATCAGTATCCCGGACGTATCCGTGATGCGCCTTATATCTCTCATGTGCTTCGAGCGACAGCGGCGATAGATCAGTTTTAGCCTTGGGGTCCGGCGAACAACCTCCCTCGGTAAGCCGAGCACCCGCAACACCATCGATCGCCGCATGATGTATTTTTGTGTAAACGGCAAACTCGCGATCCTGCAGGCCCTCGATCAAGTGCGCTTCCCATAGCGGGCGGCTACGATCGAGCGGTGTGGAGTGCAGCCGCGACACCAGTGAGAACAGCTCGCGATATCGTCCCGGCTGGGGCAATGCGGAGTGATGAACGTGATAGTCGAGGTCCAGGTCCGAGTCGTGCTCCCAGTAGAGCGGGCCAAAGCGCCCCAGCGCACCGTGCGCCACGCGGTGCGCGAACGGTTTGCGAAGCTCGCTGGTCGAACGGTAAGTCTCGCCGAGTTGAACCATGAACTTCCGCCCGTGGACGCGCGCGGGGAACTTGAACAAGTTCAGACCGGCAACATGCATCGGTGCTTCGCGGGTTTCGAGATGCAGAAACCCCGAGTCCAGAAGATCGATTCTGTCCATGCCTGAATTCTACCGGAATGCGGAGACGAATCAGCGTACCACGGCATAGGTAATTTCATCGACTCAGCTACGCGCCAAGCCCTATGAGCTGCCGAGTTTCTGGCTCAACGCGTGAAATTTGCGTGCTTCAATTGAGTATCATCGTGCGCAGCAATGCATGTAAAGGGGTCAGAGTACATTTTTCCTTAGACCAGCTGCAAAGCGGAACCGTCGAACCCATGCCGTCCGCGTGACGGTATTCACCGCCGGCGATAGTCACGCTGCTTAAGCGCCGGCTCATCCGTGGTCTGATGGTGTGCACCGTCAGCGATAGTCGGAGCAGGTTGCGTGTACCCGTTCCGGGTTGAGCAATTGGAAGAATGATGCATTGAGAGTACTATTTGAGTGGTGCTTGGATGTCCTGCAACCGCTCGAACAACAACCAAGCCCCACCACACAATAAGGGGATAATTCTATGACATTTTCAAAACTACAGATTTTTCCTGTTCTTGTTTTGGCGTTTGTCGGTACGCAATACGCGTCTGCGGACTACGTGGCCTACTCCGTAGGCGAGAAGGACAGGTCGCCACTGCCCGAACGTGTGGACAAGGTCGATACAAAGTACCTGCTGAACATTGAATGGGGCGAGTACGCGGGTCGCAAGGCGAGGCTCGGTGTTCTGGAAGTCGACAACAACAGTTCCACCAACTCTTACACCGTCTCGACTATGATGGGCGACATCAATTACTCGGATTCCACGTCGGGCGTACCCGTGAACGGGATTGAAGCAATTGTGATCGATTCCTTATCGCAGACTGGGCGATTCAGGCTCGTGGAAAGAACCGAGCTCGGCGATGTTTTGGCCGAACAGGATCTCGCATCATCGGGCCGTGTGGCAAAGCCGTCCGGCGCGAAAACCGGCAATGTACTCGGCGCGCAATTCCTGGTGCAGCTCGTGGTCACGGACTATGAGACCAAGACATCGGGTACGGACAAAGGTATTGGCGGTCTCCTGGGAGGCAAGGTTCCATTGCTTGGCGGTGTCAAGGCAGGCAGCAGTCAGGGGCGCGTCGGCCTGAATCTGCGACTGATTGATGCGGAGACCAGCGAGATTACCTTTACCAAGCAGATCGAATCCGTCATCAAGGAAACCAATCTTGCATTTGGGGGTGCGGGTTTAATCGGCGATGTAGGTCTCGGCGGATTCATGTCGCAGTATTCGAAAACGCCCATCGGTCAGGCCATGATCGCAGGCGTCAACCAAGCGGTTTTCGAGTTGATCAAACAAGTGGGCTCGAAGCCCGCCGAGGGTTCGGTCGTCAAGGCAGACGCGGAGCAAATCTATACGAACCTCGGCCAGGAATCCGTCGCCGTCGGCGATCGCCTGCGGGTGTTGAAAAAGGGTGAGGAGCTAATCGACCCGGAAACCGGTATTTCACTGGGCGGCAGCACCACGACGATCGGTGAAGTCGAAGTGAGCCAGGTGCAGGAAAAGTTCTCGATCGCGAGACCGATCTCATTAAATGGGAGTGTGGAACGCGGTGACAAGGTCGTGAGTATCACGGCGGCTGCTCCGCTCGAGTTCGCGGGCTCCTGGAAGAAACCGAAGTAAGCCCGAATACAGATTCCGCAAGCTGAAGCCCCCGCAAATACCGGGGGTTTCTTTTTAGAGGCAACCGTTGGTGCGCTGAGCGGGAACTCGCCCATGTGCATGGACAGTGAGTGGATGAAGTGGGCCAACGCGTGGCAGACCAAGGGCGAGTATTCCGCCGAGACACTGGGTATATCGTACATGCTCTCCGGCGACGAGGGCGCCAGCAACATTGATCCTT
>CAZTQL010000157.1:0-3915 GCA_964615665.1 uncultured Woeseiaceae bacterium
TTTCGATACTTCCGTGAAGAGCCGCGGACACTGCGCAGTGTCATTAACTTATTGTGTCTGTTGCTTGGGCGAGCCCGAAAAGAAGTCGACTCGCTCAGCCTGCGGCGGCAGGGAAAGTGTGAACGTGCCGTCTTCCGCTTCCGGTGGCAGCTCCCATTCGCTGAATTCTACCCAGACCCGAGGCCGTCCGGCGGCCAGCCGATGAATAATGACAATTCTTCGCAGGACAGGTTTTGCGCCTTGTGCGATCCACACCTGTACGTCCCTTGTGTCATCGCGTAATGCCAGATGGTCGCACTTCACATCGTCGATTATGGCTTCGCCAACGTAATAGCCGGACGTCACATTTTTCAGCGAAGCAGTCAGCTCCGTCGAAAGGAAAGGTCTCATTTGGCGGGGAACTCCCAGTTCCGCGGCCAGGTGGTCGAGAGACGTGTTGACGTCGCCTTGCTGCTCCGTCACGTCATAGAAAAAGGTCTGGTTGAAGACGGTGGATACGGACATCGATTCACCGTTCAGAATCAGCGTTACTGCAGCACCGTCGCGTGACTGTATGCGAAGGTTCGCTTTAGCGGGCCTTTGAATTTGGAGGGCGAAGTCAGCGCCGAACTCTAATAGTTGCCCGTCCTCCTGCCATTCTTCATTGCCGCTTTCGCCAGACACAGCGAATGCCGGTGCCGCCGACAAAAACTCCATGCTGCGTGTCAGTACTTCGGACGCCCTGACCGTGAGCCCTGGTTGATTCGCCGTTGACGACTGAGCCTCCACGCGATCCATGGAGGTCACCTGAAGCAACCAGAGCAACATAAAAAAGCACAAGAGGCGTCGACTCATCATGGTATTGCTCGCGCGCTACTGTTGATCACAGTATTCTCCTAATTCCGATCGTCGACGATGAATCATTTGACCATCTACGTCTGTGCCCCACAAGTAGATCGCGCCCGCATACTGCCCTTCGTCACGCGGCGCTTCTGCGTCGTTCTGGGCGAAAGCCGGACCGCACAATAAGGCCAGTGAACAAAGCGCAAGGTGAGCAATTCTGCGTAGATTGCTGGTGACCAGGTATTGTCCCGGAAACAATCTCGGTTACAATGATTGTCGAGCGAGCCGGGCTGCAGCGTCTATCCAAATTGCGTCGATGATCAGCGCCTCGATTGATGTCGCTATGTGGATAGACCCGGCTACCCCAGGCTTGAACAATGGTCTCAACAAATAAGAGTGTAAACGCAGGAGTGTCGATATCATGATAATGCGCAGACGAGTCTTGAGTGTGACAGCGATAATCGTTCTATTTGGGTTGACGTCTGCGGTTGAGGTCTCGGCCCAGTCAATTGACGAGTCGTGTTTCCTCGGGGCACTGGCGAATGCCGATGATTCAACAACGGTCGGCGAGCTACGTGCATTGTGTCTAGAGCGACCGTCCGATCAGGCGTCCGCGCCTGCCGCGAAGCAGGGAACCGTCTACGAGCAAAGCGCGATCGATATACGCCTGGCATATGAGGAAACGGGCGAAGATCGGCCTTTCGTCATTACGGCGCATCAACCGAACTACCTTCTCGCGTCGACGTGGTCTGATCCGAATCTCGGTCCAATCCTGCCAATTGACCCGACCGTGGAGCTGAAGGATAACGAGATGGTGTTCCAGCTCAGCATCAAGGCGCCAATATGGCACAACATGTTCGGCAGCGATATCGATGGCTACTTCGGGTATACGACGAAGTCGTATTGGCAGTTGTTCAACGACGATTTCTCCGCACCTTTCAGGGAAACCAATTACCAGCCGGAGCTCTTCGTACGCAAGGTCAATAAACTCGACTCGAGCTTCGGCGTTGCCGCCTGGGACTTAGGTTTCAACCACGAGTCCAACGGTCGTGGTGAGGTGCTGTCGCGCAGCTGGAATCGCATTATGGGCAGACTCGGACTGCAAGTGTCTAAAAATCTCACACTTGCTGCACGAGCCTGGTACCGAATTCCTGAGGATGAAGAAGACGACGGTAATCCAAACATGTACAAATATTATGGCTATGGCGACGTACGTGCGATCTGGACACCCAACCGCAGTACATTCACTGCGCTAGCGCGGCCTGGCACAGAGGAATTTAGTTACGAGCTGACGTGGAGCTACCCGATCAGTCGGGTCTTCCGGGTTTATGCGCTTTACTACAATGGCTATGGTGAGTCTCTTCTTGACTATAACTTCAAGAGCGAACGCTTCGGCATCGGAATCGCCCTGAACGATTTCCTGATCAGGGAGTAGGGCCGGCAGGCGTAACTTTCATGGACAAAGGCTCCGGAGCACACGTGACTGGACGAATGCAATATTTGGCGAGCCTGCTGCTTCTGGCGTTGACTATCATCGCCGGCTGCGCGGTCACGCCGAGACCGACCCCGCCAACGCCCGGAGCCCCGATCGAGGATCCGTGGGGCACGGTTCCCTTGCATTCAGCCGACGGAGATATCGCTGATATCTTCACTGACGGCATCATTGAATCAATGCAGGCAAAGCGCGAGCAGCTGGCACAATCCGGTTCGGGGCAAAAGATTCCTCACCGGGCGCTGACATTGTCCGGCGGGGGATCGCGCGGCGCCTACGGGGCAGGGGTGCTGACCGGGTGGACCGAACGTGGCGACCGGCCGGAGTTCGACATCGTGACCGGAATCTCAACCGGTGCCCTGATGTCCACACATATATTCCTGGGTTCCGAGTTCGATGACGACCTGGCCATCTACAAGACAATTACCAACGATGATGTCTTTGAGCGGAAAGGACGTCTCGCGACTGTGCTGTCCGCGGTGCGATCGGCAGCCGGCTTCAAGACGGAGCCTCTGCGGGCAACACTGCGCTCGATCATTGATGAAGAAACGCTGGATCGCGTTGCCGAGGAGCATCGCAAAGGGCGTCGCCTGTTTGTCGGTTCGACAAACCTGGACGGGAATTCCTTCACGATATGGGAGATGGGCGTCATTGCCAGCTCCGACCGGCCGGACAGGATCGAACGGTACATCGACGCCATCATGGCATCTGCAGCATTTCCGATCGCGTTTCCGCCGGTATACATCGAGGTCGAGGGCGAAGGTGGCACCTTTACCGAGATGCACGTGGACGGCGGTGTTAGTGACACAGCATTCTTCTTCGAATACAACTTTTTGCAGAAATTCGAGCAGGCATTCGAGGCCGCCGGCCTGACGAACGACGACTTTCAGATGGAGTTATACTTGCTGATCAACGGTCAACTCGTGAGCGCCGATTCCAAAGCATACAGCCCGGTCGCGGGAAAGATGGGGCCCGTCATCGCAGCGACCATTAACACGTTGATGACCAAGTTATCTCAGGGGAGTATTTTTAGACTTTGGGTGCTCTCGATGGTAAACGGCGCCGATTTTCACGTCAGCTTTATACCTCCCGACTACCCGCTCGATTCGAGCGCACTGGATTTCAATCCAGCGGATGAAATGGCACTCTTCGAGTTCGGCTACCAGCAGGCGATTGACGGGACCGCCTGGGCCACCCAAATAGCGCCCGACACCACGGATGAATTTGTTAGGCTGCTGGTCGACCAGCTGCAGAGAATGGAGCGGGACACGCCGGACTGGCTGCTTCGAAGGGGCAGCCCCGACTAGCGGAATTCCGTCGTGAGATCCGACAGAAAGGAATCAGTCGCCTTTGATACTGGTCATGAAATTCGCCGATGCCAGGAAAACGGATGCCGGAATTTCCCTGGCCACAGACTTCTGACCCTCTCTTGTTGCGAGCGTCATACGCGGCGATTCACCGAAGCGTTCCCTGAAATCTACGGAAAATCGACCGAGATGACTGAAGCCGTGATTCATGGCAATCTCGGTCACGGTGTGCTCATTCAGATGCGCATCGCCCAGCTCACGGTGTGCGACATCCAGCCTTTTCGTCTTCAGATA
>CAZTQL010000158.1:0-3777 GCA_964615665.1 uncultured Woeseiaceae bacterium
AGCGTGGTCAGGTACTGGCGAAGCCGGGATCGATTACGCCGCACACCAAGTTTGAGGCAGAGGTTTACATTCTGACCAAGGACGAGGGTGGTCGTCATACGCCGTTCTTCAAGGGTTATCGTCCGCAGTTTTACTTCCGTACGACGGATGTAACGGGTGCGTGCGAATTGCCGGAAGGCACCGAGATGGTGATGCCGGGAGACAACGTGCAGATGGTGGTTGAGCTGATTGCGCCGATCGCCATGGAAGACGGTTTGAGATTCGCTATCCGTGAGGGTGGCCGTACCGTTGGTGCGGGCGTCGTCGCCAAGGTAATTGAATAAACGATCGTAGGAGCCCGCCTTGCGGGCGATAACGTTCTGTAGGAGCGCGTCTTACGCGCGATCGCCCGCAAGGCGGGCTCCCACAGGCCGTTATCGCGCGTAAGACGTGCTCCCACAGAGTCAATTTTTAGCAAAGGAAATTAAAGTGGCCACAAATCAAAATATTCGTATTCGTCTGAAAGCATTCGATCATCGCCTGATCGATAACTCAGCGCGCGAGATCGTCGAAACGGCCAAGCGCACGGGTGCGACGGTCAAGGGACCGATTCCGCTGCCGCTGAGAAAAGAGCGCTTTACCGTCCTGATTTCGCCGCACGTCAATAAGGACGCACGTGACCAGTACGAGATTCGTACCCACAAGCGCTTGATGGATATCGTCGACCCGACCGACAAGACCGTCGATGCCCTTATGAAGCTCGAGCTTCCGGCGGGTGTGGACGTTCAAATCAAGCTGAATTAGGCTCCTGAATTGAGCTCCTGTGGGAGCGAGCCTTGCTTGCCTGTGGGAGCCCGCCTTGCGGGCGAAGCAACGCGGCGGCCGTCAGGCCGCAGGGGCATCGCCCGCAAGGCGGGCTCCAACAGTAATAAGTGTTTGATTTATAAGGCGTAGTCAGACCGAGAAAAAACCCGCAAAAAAGGCTGAAATCCGCTTGTAATAAGGGGTTCGAGTCGTATAATAGCGGGCTCGCTGGATTTGGCCGGACCGGGAGTCGGCCAGAATCAGGATAAGCAAACATTGTCGCCAGGAAATCGAGGGTGACACGGCAAATCCCGGAACCGCCGGACCGGCTGATTGACCGGATCGGAGCTTAGGGTCAGCCCCAGAGCACAGAGAGTAATTCTCTCCGCGATGGCTGGCCCTTTCGCATGTCTGGAGTTTATGCGTCCAGTAGGGATGGCTCCGACATGCTTGCAGTACCAGTGGTCGCCAAACGAAGTGGCCACGGTGAAGAATTTGAAATTGAGAATGTCACTGGCCAATCGAAGTCGGTGCGAGGTTTTGAAAATGGCAATGGGTCTTGTTGGCCGCAAATGCGGTATGACACGCGTCTTTACGGAAGACGGAATTTCGATTCCGGTCACCGTTGTTGAGGCGCAACCAAACCGAATCACTCAGGTGAAGACCGTCGAGACGGATGGCTATCGCGCGCTGCGAGTGTCAGCCGGAAGCCGCAAAGCGTCTCGGGTCGTCAAGCCTGCAGCTGGCCACTTTGCCGCAGCGAAGGTTGAAGCCGGCGACCTGACTACTGAATTCCGTCTCGCCGATGGCGAGGGCGAGGGCGAGAATTTCGAGCTTGGCAACGAGCTGAAAGTCGATTTGTTCGAAGAAGGACAGAAGGTCGACGTCATCGGCACCTCGATCGGTAAGGGCTTTGCGGGCACTGTTAAACGCCACAACTTCTCAATGCAAGATGCTACGCATGGTAATTCTTTGGCCCATAGAGCCCCTGGTTCTATCGGCCAGAACCAGACGCCGGGCCGTGTCTTCAAGGGCAAGAAGATGTCCGGGCATATGGGCAACGTCCGCCGCACCATCCAGAACCTCGAAGTTGTGCGCGTGGATAACGAGCGCAACCTTCTGTTGATCCGCGGCGCTGTGCCGGGTCATGCCGGCGGCCGCGTCATCGTACGTCCCGCCGTGAAGACCAAGCGGTAAGGGGCGAGATAAATGAAACTCAAATTACAGGACAAAGGCTCAGTCGACGTTGCGGAAGCGGCATTCGGCGCTGCTTATAACGAACCGCTCGTGCATCAGGTCGTCACTGCTTACCTGGCAGGGGCGCGTGCCGGCACGAAGGCGCAAAAGAACAGAGCGGCCGTTCGCGGCGGCGGCGCGAAGCCGTGGGCACAGAAAGGCACCGGTCGTGCGCGCGCTGGCACGATTCGCAGTCCGATCTGGGTGGGCGGTGGCCGTACTTTCGCTGCCAAGCCGCGCAACTACGACCAGAAGGTCAACAAGAAGATGTACCGCGCGGCACTGCGCTCGGTGATGTCTGAGCTCATTCGTCAGGATCGGCTCGTCATCGTCAAGGAGTTGGCGCTCGAGGCACCGAAGACCAGGCTGCTGGCCGCGCAGCTGAAGCAGTTGGAGCTCGACAGCGTGCTGATTCTGAATGAGGCGTTTGACGAGAACCTGTACCTGGCAGCGCGCAACCTGAGGAACATCGGAATCTGCGATGTGGCATCGATGGACCCGGTTGTGTTGATTCGCTTCGAAAAGGTGCTGGTGACATTGCCGGCGCTGAAGCTCATCGAGGAGCGCCTGTCATGAGCCAAGCACTGCATCAGGAAAGATTGATGACGGTCATTCGTGGGCCGCATCTGTCAGAAAAAGCGCACCTTGCGGCAGAGAAGAACCAGGTGGTTCTGAAAGTTCGCACGGATGCCACCAAGAAAGAAGTTAAGCAGGCAGTTGAGCTGCTGTTCGAGGTCAAGGTCGAGGGCGTGCAGGTCGTCAACGTCAAGGGCAAGACCAAGCGTTTCCAACAGCGACAGGGTCGTCGTTCGGACTGGAAGAAGGCCTACGTCAAACTGGCTGAAGGGAGCTCTGTCGAAGAGTTCTTCGGCGGCGAATAAGGGTTATCAATCATGTCACTGCATAAAGCCAAACCGACATCAGCAGGTCGTCGATTCGTTGTCGCGGTCAAAACGCCGGAGCTGCACAAGGGCAAGCCCTATGCGCCGCTGCTTGACAAGAAGACATCGAAGGGCGGTCGCAATAACAACGGTCGCATTACGATGCGTCACCAGGGCGGCGGGCACAAGCAGCGTTACCGCATTGTTGACTTCAAGCGCGATAAGGATGGTATTGCCGGCGTCGTTGAGCGGCTTGAATACGATCCGAATCGCAGCGCTCACCTGGCACTGGTGAAGTACGCGGATGGCGAGCGTCGCTATATTCTCGCACCGAAAAATGTGCGCGCAGGCACGCCGGTCATCAGTGGCGAAGACGCGCCGATCAAGCCAGGTAACGCACTGCCGATCAAGTCAATTCCCGTTGGTACGACCATCCACAATATTGAGATGAAGCCGGGCAAAGGTGGTCAGCTGATTCGCTCAGCCGGTGGCGCAGCACAGCTTGCTGCACGCGAGGGCGCGTACGCGACGGTGCGGCTCCGCTCTGGCGAGACTCGCAAGATCCACGTGGAATGCCGGGCAACGATCGGTGAGGTTGGCCACGGCGAACACAACCTGAGAAAGCTTGGCAAGGCCGGTGCCAGTCGCTGGCGCGGTGTGCGCCCGACCGTTCGCGGTGTTGCCATGAACCCGGTCGATCACCCGCATGGTGGTGGTGAGGGTCGTACCTCCGGTGGCCGCCATCCGGTCAGCCCGTGGGGCACGCCAACGAAAGGCGCGAAGACACGTTCTAACAAGCGCACGGACAGCATGATTGTTCGTCGTCGCAAGCGTAAGTAAAGGATTTCGATAATGCCGCGTAGTGTAAGAAAAGGCC
>CAZTQL010000159.1:0-3747 GCA_964615665.1 uncultured Woeseiaceae bacterium
CCTTTTTATCACCTGGTTGTCACCGATTCTCGCAATCGTCGGGACGGCCGCTACATCGAACGTATCGGTTACTTCAATCCTGTTGGTCAGGAGCATGAGGAGAACCTGCGGATTGATGTCGAGCGGGCAGATTACTGGATCGCCAAGGGCGCACAGCCCTCCGATCGAGTGTCATCGTTGCTGAAGCAGCATCGCAAGGCGGCACTGAGCAATTGATCAATTGGCGCCTGATCCGGTAGTTCTGGGCCGTATAACCGGCCTGTTCGGAGTCCGGGGATGGGTCAAGGTGTATTCATACACCGAGCCGCGAGAAGCGGTACTGGATTACAAAAGCTGGATGTTGCTAAAGAATCAGGAGCGGCAACCAGTAACGGTCGCCGAGGGTAAGCGACACAGCAAGACAGTTATTGCGAGAATCGAAGGATTTGATGATCGCGACCAGTCGGCAACGTTGATTGGCAGCGAAATTATCGTGCCGAGAGACGCGCTGCCAGAGACCGCGGACGGTCATTATTACTGGTCGGATATCGAAGGACTGCGCGTCGTGCATAAGGACGGCTCTGACATTGGTCTTGTTGACTACATGCTGGAAACCGGTGCGCATGACGTAATGGTGATCAAGGGTGAACAGGAACGTTTGATTCCATTCGTCAAAGATAAAGTGGTACTCGACGTTGATCTTGCCGCGGGCACGATTACTGTCGATTGGGAATGGGACTGATCGCATGCAATTTGGTGTCGTCAGCCTGTTTCCAGAAATGCTCGCGAACATTGTCGAATATGGTGTGGTCGGGCGCGCGCAGCAGCGCGGTTTGTTGACGCTGGAACTGGAAAATCCGCGTGTTCATACCGACGATGTGCATGGGACGGTGGATGATCGGCCGTACGGTGGCGGTCCCGGAATGGTGATGAAATACCAGCCGGTCGCTGACGCACTTGAGGCATTGCGCCAGAGACTGCCCGAGGGCAGTCCGGTGGTTTGCCTCTCGCCACAGGGCAAGGTGTTTGATCAGGCTGCGGCGTTACGGTTCGCAGCGTTGCCAGGCATGATTTTGCTGGCAGGGCGTTACGAGGGTTTCGACGAACGCCTGATCGCGACGCAAGTCGACGAGGAGCTTTCTCTCGGAGATTTTGTGCTGTCGGGTGGCGAGATAGCGGCGATGGCGGTCATTGATGCCGTGGTGCGATTATTGCCCGGTGTATTGGGCGATGACAAGTCGGCGGTGCAGGATTCGTTCATGCAGGGATTGCTGGACTGCCCGCATTACACGCGGCCGGAGGTCGTTGCGGGTCAGACAGTGCCGGAGGTTTTATTGTCCGGAGACCACGCGAGAATCGCGAGGTGGCGGCATCAACAGGCGCTGGGTCGAAGTTTTTTGCGGCGACCGGACCTGTTGGAAGAGTTGGATTTAACAGACGAGCAGCATCGGCTGCTTGATGAATTTTTGAAAGAGCAGGAACAATGAGCAAAATTATCGAAGCGATTGAAAACGAGCAAATGGGCAAGGAGATTCCCAAGTTTGCGCCGGGCGACACAGTGGTTGTCCAGGTCAAGGTGAAAGAGGGTGCTCGCGAGCGCCTGCAGGCGTTCGAAGGCGTTGTCATTGCGAAGCGCAATCGTGGTCTGAACTCGGCATTCACGGTTCGCAAGATCTCCCATGGCGAGGGCGTTGAGCGCGTATTCCAGACCTACAGCCCGGTCGTTGATTCGGTCACCGTGAAGCGTCGTGGCGATGTACGTCGTGCGAAGCTCTACTACCTGCGTGGTCTTACCGGTAAAGCGGCTCGCATCAAGGAAAAAATCTAGTCATAGCGCTGGTTTTGCCGGCCGCGGTCGCGGCCGGCTCCCCTCAGATGCGATGGCGGGACTCCGCTGCTATCGGAGACTACGCTTGAACCATTTTCCGGCAACCGGGTCCCTCGTGACATGAAAAGCGTTTTTTCAAAGCGATTTTGTAACGCTCTGGGGCTGTTGATTCTGTCTGCTGTTCTGAGCGGCTGTGCTGCCATAATTTCTTCGGCAGCGACTAACCTGTCAGCGAACCTCTCCAGCGCCATCCTCAACCAGGACGATCCGGAGCTCGTGCGCGCTGGAGCGCCTTCCTATCTGCTATTGCTGGACAGTTTTGTCGAGGGTAGCCCCGACGATCCTGCAATATTGGCTGCCGGGGCAGCTCTTTACGCCACTTACGGCGCCGTGTTTGCGGATGACGAGCTGCGGGCATCGCGACTGACCACGCGCGCTCGCCGTTATGCGGGCACGGCGATGTGTGAAGTTTATGAACCGGCATGTGGTTGGGGCGACGCAACCTATGACGAATTTGTAGCGTCGCTGGTTGGATTACGTCCCAAGAATGCTGAGTATTTGTATACCTACGGGTTCGCGTCACTGGCATTCCTGGTTGCACATAGCTCGGACATGAATTCGCTGGCCGAGCTGCCGAAGATCGAGGCGCTGTTTAACCATTATCTGGACATAAGTGGTGATGAAGTTAACGTCAGCGCTTACACGTTTATGGGACAATTGTTGACGCTCATGCCTCCGGCACTGGGCGGAAAGCCTGAGAAAGCTCGCGAGTTTTTCGAGAAGGCCATCGCGGCGACTGACGGCAAGGATCTCAGCGCCAAAGTAGAGTATGCGCGAGGCTATGCGCGGCTGCTCTACGAGAGAGAGCTGCACGATCGTTTGTTAAACGAAGTCATGGCTGCAGATCCATACCAGGATGGCTACACACTGACCAATATTATGGCTCAGGAAGACGCGGTTGAACTGCTGGCTGCTGCGGACGATTACTTTTAATGGAATTAGTTATGAAGAAAATTTTGCTTGTTGCGGTAGCACTGATCGTGAGTTTGCCGGTTAATGCTGCGGTCACGCTGAAAATCGCCACGGTAACGCCAGAGAACTCGCAGTGGATGAAAGACATGCGTGCGAGCGCCGCGGAAATCAAGACGCGCACTGAAGGTCGGGTCGTGATCAAGTACTACGGCGGTGGCGTGATGGGTAACGATACCAAGGTGCTGGGGCGCATTCGCATCGGGTCGTTGCAAGGCGGCGCATTTACACCGACAGCTTTGGCCGGCCAGTACGCGGACCTGAATCTGTACGGATTGCCCCTGATTTTCGATTCAGAAGAAGAAGTCGCCTATGTCCGCGAGCGGCTAGATGCCAAACTGGAGCAAGGGCTGGAGGACGCCGGGTTTGTCAATTTTGGCTTCGCCGGCGGCGGGTTTGCGATCCTGATGTCCAATTCGCCTGTTGATGAACTGGCGGACCTGAAGGGCAAGAAAGTCTGGGTTCCCGAAGGCGACACCATCAGCTATTTGTCAATGGAAGCATTGTCGTTGTCGCCAGTCACCTTGCCGCTGACGGATGTCCTGACGGGCTTACAAACCGGTCTTATCGACATCGTCGCGATGTCGCCGATCGGTGCACTGGTCCTGCAGTGGCATACCAAGGTCAAGTACATAACGGAGTTACCGCTGGTCTATACGATGGGTTTCATGGCTATCGAGAAGCGTGCTTTCGAGAAGATCAGCGCTGCGGACCAGGCCGTGGTTCGTGAGGTCATGGATGCAACCTATCGGAATTTTGATGCGGTGACTCTGCAAGACAACCACGCGGCGCGCGACGTTCTGATCGATCAGGGCATAAAAAGCACGCCGTATGATCGGGAAGAATACCTGGCGATTCGGGCAGTACTTGCGGAATCAAACGAGGCGCTTGGTGCTGCTGGGAAATTTTCT
>CAZTQL010000160.1:0-3693 GCA_964615665.1 uncultured Woeseiaceae bacterium
GGCGGCAGCATCTTGAACCCGCCGAATACGGTGTTGGGCCCCCCCTCTCCCATAAACAGGAAAGTCCTATGCTCCTCGGGCAGTGTGTCCAGTGCCTTGATCAGCTCCCCGGTATAGATCTCGTTGTATTCGATCGTTGCGGTCTGCGGCATGCGGCCCGACATGAACAGGATGCTCTGGTCCTCGACGGGTGCCAGCTCGTTGGGCGTGCTGACAAACATGAAATAGATGCTGACCAGTACGACGCCCGCGAAAACCATGGTCACCGGAAGAAAATCCAGGGTGTTGCTCAACCTGCGCTGGTAAGCGGCGGCAAGCCTCTGGAAGAAGCGCTCCACGGCCGCCTCGAACCGACCTGGCTCGCCCTGGCGATGCAACACCTTGCCGGACAGCATTGGCGACAGCGTCAAAGCGACGATGCCGGACACCAGCACGGCGCCGGCAAGTGCAAATGCAAACTCCGTAAACAACGTGCCGACCAACCCTTCCATAAATCCGATAGGTGCATAGACGGCAATCAATGTCGTTGTCATGGCAATGATCGGCATGCCGATTTCGCGGGCGCCATCGATGGCCGCCTGGGAACGGGACTTGCCCATTTCCACATGCCGATGGACGTTTTCAACGACAATTATGGCGTCATCGACCACGAGGCCGATTGCGAGCACCAGGGCAAGTAGCGTGAGCAGATTGATCGAAAACCCCATCAACAGCATCAGGAATACACCGCCGACCAGGGACAAGGGCACGGCAAGCGCCGGCACGATAGCGGCGCGAACGGACCCCAGCGACAGGTAAATTACGACGAGCACGATAAACAAGGCTTCGAAGAGGGTCTTGAACACCTCTTTGATCGAATCCTCAATATAGACACTGGCATCGTAGGCCACGTCCGCGGTGAGCACGGCGGGCAACTGTGCCTTGACGTCTTCCATCTCGTCGCGAACGCGTCGCGCGACCGTCAGCGGATTCGAACCCGGGGCGGGCTCGATAGCGACAACCGTGCCCGGAATACCGCTGAACCAGCTGATCGAATCGTAGCTCTCCGACCCCAGTTCGATACGGGCAACGTCTTCAAGACGGACAAGTGTCTGTTCATCCTTGCGGACGATGAGACGGCGAAAATCACTCTCGGTCGCAATATCCGTCGTCGCCGACATGTTAGTCAGTACATAGGTCCCCTTGGTCTGGCCCACGGCTGCGAGAAAGTTATTCGCGCGGAGTACGTCTGCAACATCCAGCGCGGACACATTGAGGGCAGTCATACGATCGGGGTCGAGCCAGATGCGCATCGCGAAAGACCCGCTGCCGAACAGCTGGGCTTTGGCGACTCCCGGGATTGCCTGCAGTTTCGGCTGCACCACTCGTAGCAGGTAGTCCGTCGTCTGAGAAGGGCTCATCTGCTCGCTGTAAAATGCGATATACATCAACGCCGTCTGGTCACCAGTCGTGGAGTCGATCACCGGATCTTCCGATTCGGCCGGCAGGACACTGCGCTGGCTGGCCACCTTGGCCTGGATCTCGGCAACGGCGGCATTCGGGTCGTAGTCCAGCTCCATGTGCGCCTCGATGACCGAGACACCCTGCGAGCTTCGCGAAACGAGGAAGTCAATGCCGCTGGCCTCGGCGATCGCCTGCTGCAGCGGCGTGGTGATGAAACCCTGCATCAATTCACTGCTGGCGCCGGGATAGACAGTTATGACCGAAACAACGGTGTTGCTGATTTCCGGAAATTCGCGCAGTTCGAGCGCAGTAATGGAGCGCAGCCCGATAACCAGGATCAGCAAGCTAATGACACTGGCCAGCACCGGACGCTGGATGAACAGATCAGTGAATTTCATGCGCGGGGGTCCGCGGCATCCGGATCCACAGAATTATCGATGTTGATCGACTGGCCGTTGCGCAACTTGTTGTGACCGTCACTTACAACCTCGGTCCCCGCCTCGAGGCCGCGCTTTATTTCGACACGGCCTTTTTGCACGTCACCGGTTTCGATCTGCACGAGCCGGACGGTGTGGCCGCCGTCGGCTTCTTCCACAACGAAAACCGACTCACCGTAGGTGTTATAGGTCACCGCCCGTTCGGGCAGCGTCAGTACGTTTTCCCGAACCGGCTGCAACGTCTCGACCTCGGCGAACATACCGGGACGCAACTGGCGATCCGGATTCGCGATCAGCGCACGGACTACAACGCTTCGCGACGCCGCCTGCACGTAGGGGCTGACGGCGTGAATTTTGCCTTCGAACACACGATCCGGATAGGACTGCACTCGCACGATAACGGACTGGCCGCGCACAAGCTCCGCAAGAAATCTCTCGGGAAGCGCGTATTCGGCGTAAACCGGATTGAGCGCGACGAGTTCTGTGATGGTGTCGCCCTCTTTAAGATATTGGCCTGGATTGATTCGTCGGATGCCGAGCTCGCCGGCAAACGGCGCGCGCACGGCTTTCTTCTGAATCATTGCTTCCTTGGCAACAATTTCGGCATCGACGCGATCAAGCGACGCCTGCGCCTCGTCGAGGTCGGAGCGCGACCCCAGGTTCTGCGTCGAGATTCTTGCGAAACGATCCCGGGTAATCTCGGCAAGACGGCGGTCGGCCCGCAATGCGGCCAGCCCGGCCAGATCGACTTCGATATCGAGTTCAATCAGCAGCTCGCCGTCGGGCACCCGGTCACTGGAATCGAAGTGAATCTTGCGAATCACTCCTGGCACTTCTGCCGAGATGGCTACGCCGCGTACCGGCGTAATACTGCCCACCGCCTTTAGCGCCGGCTGCCAGCTCTCGCGCATGACGGTCCGAGTTGACACGACGGCTGGCGGCGGGGCACCTCTGCTCGTCATTTGCTGCTGCATCTGCAAGTACTTCCAGCCGAAAATCGCGCCAAACAGCACAGTAAGAAGAAGCAGTACCAGCACCAATCTCTTAATCACATTATTCTCATTATTCTCGTTATGACGGCACGCCGATGTTAGCAGCCCCGGTCTCCGCCCGCATCGCCGTAGGAACGCCATCTTGTCGCGAATCGGTCCGCCCCCGGTCATCATTCCCGCCTCGAAGAATCCACCCAATCAGTTCAACAGATCGAAAATATGACTGTACTTGAGGATGAACTCGCGACCTGTCGGCGGCGCACCGACGAAGCGTTCATCGACCTCGTTGTAAACCAGGAATAGTCCGGAGTTGGCATTTCGCAGCCAGGAGAACCGAAAGTTGGTGCCGATCGTGTCGGCGTTGTCGTTGTACTGGATGAGTGCCTGCAGCTGTACCTTGGGTGTGAACGAGTAGGATAGTCGTAGTCGTGCGAGGTTGGCGGTGAAGTCGCCGTTGGGCACGGGCAGTTCAAAGTCGTTGTAGTCAAACGTCAGCTCGGAGCGAAACGTCTCGCCGATGCGGTACCTGATCGTCGGTCTCAGCGACACGCGGTCGCCACCGAACCTGCCGCCGACGGTAGTACGAAAACTAAAGCTCACTGGCCTCGACTGGTTCGTAAAGTAAACGAGCTGCACTTCGGAATGGTCGTACGTCCCGGGCTGTACAGTTACTCCATCGACGATCTCGAAAGCTTCGATGACACCGTCCTTGGTGAAGTTAACGCCGGTGTGGAATTCCGTGCCGGTCCGGAATTCAAAGTGATTGTCGATGTGCAGGAAACCGCTCTCCTGGAAGCCATCGGGTTTCCAATAGCCAGAGT
>CAZTQL010000161.1:0-3683 GCA_964615665.1 uncultured Woeseiaceae bacterium
CTTTGCCCTCCATAGCCGACATTGAGCTAGAATTAGCAGAAAGGTCGGCTACTGACCCAAAGCAGACGTCACCTGTCGCAGATGTGGTAGCGTTTGGGATACTGATACATCTAGGTCCGAGAGCGCCCCAATGGCTTACTTACATTCGAGAGGCAAGTGTTTCTTTTTCTGTTTCGCCTTCGCTATCTTCACTGCTTCTTACTCGGGATACGCATTCTCTCAGCAGACAGCAGATAGTCAATGGACTCCAACAGTAACCGAACCTAAATTTCCGCAGGGTAACGGACCAACAATTCTGGTCGATGCCGCCCACGGCAATTTCCACACGCTTGACGGACGTTTTGCAGCTTTTGGAGGCCTGCTGAAACTAGACGGCTACTGCGTTCGAAGTGCTGACGTTGAGGTGACGATGGAGCTCCTTGATCAAGCAGCCATATTTGTGATCTCGAATGCTATCTATGGCGGTGACGATGCGGAGTGGACGTTACCGACGCCTCCCGCATTCACGCCCGAAGAAATTGCCGTAATTGTAGATTGGGTTGCTAACGGAGGATCATTGTTACTAATTGCAGATCACATGCCTTTCCCAGGCGCAACGGCCGACTTGGCCAATGAGTTCGGCATAATTTTCCTGAACGGATATGCCAAGAGGTCCTTGAATCGGGGCGGATCGTTGTCGTTCACGCGCTCTTCGGGCGCGCTGGCGGATCACGTTGTTACGCGGGGACAATCTGAGTCTGAAATGATTGAGTCAGTAGTTAGTTTCACCGGTCAGGCATTTCGATTTGTCAGCGCTGTGCAGCCTCTGTTACATATGCCTGACGATTGGGAGGTGTTCTTGCCAATCAAGGCGGGGGAGTTCTATGAAAGTACCCCTGCCGTATCTGCGAGTGGGCTCATCCAAGGAGGCGTTTTGCGATTTGACTCTGGCAGGGTGGCGGTGTTCGGTGAGGCGGCGATGTTCACTGCACAAACCTCGGTTCGCGATGGAGTTGTTAGAAGAATGGGCATGAATCATGCTGCCGCAACCGAAAACGCTCAATTTGTCCTAAACGTGATGCATTGGCTGACGGGATTGCTCGACAACTAATCGATTCTACCGCCGCAATTTGGCGTCCGCCGTACACCAATTGATTGCACCGGCAAACGTCTGCTTCTTCGTCCAGCCCCGGTTTGGTGGACACCTTTAAATGTGCGTGGACTTACCCCGGTCCATATGACACTTCCGGGCTATGATTCGAGCATAGGAGGAAGTGATGAGCAACCAGAGATATACACCGGAATTTAAGGATGAAGCGGCCCGACAAATAGTTGACCGTGGATATTCTGTTGCCGATGTTTCAGAACGCCTTGGCGTGTCGGCGCACAGCCTTTACAAGTGGGTCAAGGCGATAAAGCCTGACAAAACAGAAGAACAGGCAGCGGCACTGATCGAAGCGAAAAGCGAAGTGCTGAAACTGCGCGCACAACTCAGACGTACGGAAGAGGAGCGCGACATCCTAAAAAAGGCCGCAAGGTACTTTGCAAGGGAGCCCGAGTAAAGTACCGGTTTATCAGCGATCATCGGCACGAGTATCGAATCAGGACAATGTGTCGAGTACTTAAAGTCTGCCGCAGTGGATTCTACGCATGGCTCCACAAGCCGCTATCGGATCGAGCCATCGAAGACCAGCGTCTGTTGGTTTTGGTGCGGGCATCTTATGCGGCCAGTGGTGGCGTTTACGGTGCACCACGGGTCTTTCTGGACCTTCGTGAGGTTGGTGAGACTTGCGGCAAACACCGTGTTGCCAGGATCATGAGAGTTAACGAAATCAAGGCACTGCGGGGTTACAAGGCGCCGCGAGCCATTGCGGGCCGACCATCGATCATTGCGCCCAATCGACTGCAGCGGAAGTTCACCGTGGAGCGACCCGACTATGCCTGGGTGACCGATATCACCTATATCCGCACCTGGCAGGGCTGGTTGTATCTGGCCGTTGTTATCGATCTGTTTGCACGTAATGTTGTTGGTTGGTCCATGAAGCCAACGCTCGCGAAAGAACTTGTCGTTGACGCACTGCTGATGGCCGTGTGGCGGCGAAAACCAACTGAGGCGGTAATCGTGCATTCCGATCAAGGTTCCCAGTACGGCAGCGGAGACTGGCTGCGATTTTGCCGCGAGCACAATCTGGATCCCAGCATGAGCCGCCGTGGAAACTGTTGGGATAATGCCGTGGCCGAGTCGTTCTTTAGTACCTTGAAGAAAGAACGCATTAAGAAACGTATCTACAAAACACGCGATCTTGCCAGAGCTGATATCTTTGACTACATCGAAGTGTTTTACAATCGAACCCGACGCCATAGCCACCTCGGCGGCGTCAGCCCAGAGGCCTTTGAAAGGGCCTCATTTTGAGGGTCCGCAGTGTCATCAATATCGTGGGAAGTCCATCTGGCCGACTGCAGAAGTTCGAGTGTTAAACTACTGGGCGGCTGCTGGTGACCCAATGCAGCCGGTCATGTTTAAGAAAAGCAACCGGACACCTTTTCCTTTTATGGAGTGGGACACCTCTCCATTTAATTTTGACCAGCAATAATAGTAAGGCGGAATCGATGCAGAAGGCTCGGGAGTGGCATGATGTTGATCAGGAAACGTTTCAAATAGAAATTATTCCCCTAAACAAACCCGCGGTACTCAAGTCACTTGTTCGTGATTGGCCTGCTGCGCAGGAAGCAACAAGTTCACTAGCAGCAATGACTTCCTATTTAAGCCAATTTGATACGGGCGAAGAGGTACCAGTACTTGTTGGCCCTCCCGCAATAAAGGGACGGTTTTTTTATCGAGATGATCTTAGAGGATTTAACTACGATCGCGTGGCTCGAACCTTGATAAGCACGTTAAAGGTATTGAGCGCACCTGAATCTAAAGAGCCCCTCGCAATCGCAATGCAAGGCGTGTCAATCGCAGACCACCTGCCCGGGTTTTCCGACGACAACCATCTGCGTTTGCTTGATGAATCGATCCTGCCCCGAATGTGGTTAGGTAACAAAACCACGACGACTACGCACTATGACGTCAGTGAGAACATTGCCTGTGCGGTAGCAGGCCGTAGACGGATAACGTTTTTTCCACCGGATCAAATCGCTAATTTGTATATTGGACCGCTCTTGTTGACACCTGCCGGCACACCCATGAGCATGGTTGATCTACGCGAACCTGATTTGTCCCGATACCCAAAGTTTGAGGTTGCCCTGAGCGCGGCGCTGCGAGCGGATCTCGAGCCTGGTGATGCTGTGTATATTCCAAGCTTTTGGTGGCACAACGTTGAGTCGCTGGACAGCTTTAGTATGCTAGTAAACTACTGGTGGGGAGGGTCAGATGAGGCAGCCGTTACGCCGTACCACTCACTACTGCATAGCTTGCTCTCGATCCCGAACCTGCCACGTGAGAAGCGCAAGATATGGCGGGATTTATTTGACTATTACGTATTTCAGATTGATCAGAACCCCGCAGCCCATCTACCCGAAGATCTAGAAGACATTATTGGAACCTTCTCCCTCGAACGAAAAAAGCGCCTTATGGAACGACTAAGCAAGAACCTTAGCTCAGATAATACCTAGATAAATATTCGGCGGCCGCTCCTGGCCGTCCCCCGTCCTTCGTTTCGCTAATTTTTCGGTGATCTGTACGTCAGCTCCCGGTGAAA
>CAZTQL010000162.1:0-3674 GCA_964615665.1 uncultured Woeseiaceae bacterium
GAGACGTTCCCTGACTCAATCGGAGTAGGTCATCAACGGGCCGTTATCGACCCACAAGAGACATACCGGAAATTGCTTCAGGCAGAAAATTCAGCGCCGCCGCAATGCCCCCTTTTACCTGACAACGATCGTTCGCTGGCCGAAATATTCACCTGTTATCGGGCTGTAGTGTGCCATAAGCAGTACGAAATTTTTGCATAGAAAAAGCCTCTGGAACGCGAAGTATAGGACGGAAGAACGGGTTACTCCAAATAGATTTCCTCGTGGATTCTACCCGCCAGAGCCAACTATGACGCGGCTACTGTTAATCTACCGCAGTTGGGGCTTCGCTGAGTGATTGCTGCGCAAGTCTCTAAACAGGGTGCCACGCGCAAGTGGCCACAAACCACGGCGCTGCGCGCGCCCACCGTCGAACAACACGTAGCTTTGACGTCCGTAATGCGGTAGCGGTCGCAACAACGCCTCCAGCGCCGCGCTGGAATCAGCACTCACCACCAGCACCGGCGTGTTGTTGGAAAGCCGTGTCGTCCATGCTGCGGCATCGTGCTCGACAGTGGGCAAATCCTCGGGAATGTTTAACTGCAGGCGCGCAAGCTGCTCGCTGGCCGCATCACTGCGGACTATCAGCAGCAGTGGCCGCTCCGCTGCGGGCATCTGCCCCGGTTTCAGGAACTGCGCCTTGTTGTCCAGCAAACGCTCAACCAGCTGGCGCGCGCCATCTGCAAATCCCGACTCTGCACCGGCAATCGACACCACGGTTGCCGGATTCAAGGTGATATCGCGCAGTATCGGTGGCGTTTCGCTGGTTTGCAGACGCCGGAAAAGGTCGTTTTGCGGATCGAAAAGTATGCTTTGTGGGTGTCCCGGGGTTACCCATTCGAGACGAGTCAGGCGATCTTCGACGCGTAGTTGACGCTGCTCCACGCCCGTCTCGGTGACCAATTCCACGGCCAGCGTGAGTTGATACCCGCTTACGGGCTGAAGAATTTCAATGCGAGTGCGATAGCCGTCCTCGACCGCCTCGACCTGGTGACTGCCGAGGCTCAGCCGCGGCGCACCCGCCTGATCCAGCCATTGGCGGAAGAACCAGTCGAGCCGGACGCCTGCCGACTGTTCAAAAGCTTGCTGTAAATCTTGCCATGACGCCGTGCCGAAGCGGTGCCCACGCCAGAAAGTGCGAATGCCCTCGTCAAAGGCTTGCTGCCCGATTTCCTGACGCAGCATGTGAAAAATAAAGGCCACCTTGCTGTAGCCGATCACCTGATCGGCCTGGTGTTGCTTTGACCTGAAATCGCGGACCGGATGATCGAGCGCAGCCGGCAGCGCTGCGTAGTCGCGCAGCCACTTGTCCCGCATATTGCGCGCTGCCGCCTCGCCCTTGTCACGTTCGAGACCATAGTCGGCCATGTAGGTGGTCAACCCTTCGGCCCAGTTGCCACTGGCATAGTCGACGGCGACCGCATTGCCCCACCAGTTGTGTACGACTTCATGCGCGAGCGAGCGCGTGCGCATGAAGGGTAGCGGCACGATGCGGCGGTCGATGTAGGTCAGGCCAGGAAACCCGAGACCCACCGGCAGCGGTGCCGAGACGATGTGAAAGTCGGCGTAGGGATAGTCGCCGATCAGTTCGCTGTAGCGCTGGATGTAAGCGCTGGCTGCTGCCAGGTAAATATCCGACTGCGCTGCGATCTCCGGGTGAAAATAAGTACGCAGACGCAAGCCATTATCGAAACGCTCGTCCACACGGTATGGCCCCGCATACAGCGCCGGCGCCCGGCCAGGCAGATCCTGCATAAAGTCGGCCTGGTAATGCTCGCCATCGTCCGATTCCGCATCGAATTTTCCAGTTGCTACGGCTCGATACGCCGATGGCACGGTCACGCGCAGGCTGAATCGCAGTGACTCCGCAAGGTCATGTGGAATCCACGCCGCATACCCCGGCAAGTAGGCACCATCAGCACCCGTGCTCGCCATGGCAGACGGTGCGTCAATGCCGTGCGCGGGGATGGTTCCGCTCAGAGCGAATACAAGTTCGTTTTCACTGCCCTGCAACAGTTCGATGCGATAGCCGCTGCCATCGCGATGCACCTCAGCCGTCTCGCCGTTGAGCTTGACCTGATCGAGCGTGAGCCATGGCGCGAGCTGGAAGCGATAGTGATCCCGCTGCGAAACCCGCACCCGGTCGCTGATTCGAACCTCACCGCTGTCGATCGATAACATCACTTCGATATTGTGTTGTGGCACCGCAACGGATGCCGATACAAGGTGGGGCGTCAGCCAAGCGAGCATTAACAGCGCGCATGTCAGTGCGCGAAGCGCTGTATTCCTCGATCCAATTTCCGGCCTGTCCATCACATCCCGCTAACGGCTACCCCTTGCTGATTAATCTGCAATGCCCACTAGTGGCTGCGCGAATGAGAAACCTACTCGAAATTTTGCGGAAACCGGGCTGTGATTTCCAGCTCAGTGTCGGCTCGCAGAATTGCCAGCGGTAACCATGTGCCGGGGGCCTGGCGCTTGATCACCTCCATCAGCACAGCGGTCGTCTTCGTGTCAAAACCGGCAGCACTCAGAATAATATCACCTTCGCGCAGACCGCTAGCCGCAGCAACGCCGCCCGTTACAACTTCCATCACGTGCACACCATCATCGGCGTTTTCGATCATGGCACCCAGTCGCGGACGTGCTGTGGGAGCCGCACGCGTCTGGGTCTCAACTACGAATACCGCGTCGGCGAGATTTCCCTGCAACTCGGCACAATCGTCGTCGGCATTAATCGGTAGCAGCACCGCGACGTCATCGATATCCAGATCAGCGAGCTGATGCGGAATGCCATAACCATACTCGGGGTGTCCACGCCCGACGACTCCGACCATCAATGCCTCAGGGTCGAGTCGATGCGACGTCGCAAGCGCCTCTGCCATGGCACGATCCCAGGTCAGCTGCGCATCGACAAAATTGGCAAAGGCTTGGCTTTGCATCACCTCTTGTCGGTCGGGAACGGAGTCAGCGGCGCCGGCTTTCTCACCAGGGCCGTACAGGGTCAGCTTGTAGGCATAGAGTTCGCCAAGCTGACGACGGTAGTCGGCGCTCGCGGGTGCCGGATCAGACACTCCTTCGCGGTCGCTCTCGTCCAGCGCGTCCCAGCCCCCGGCGCCAACCTTCCCCACCAGTTCGCGATTGACGTTAAGCGCAACGACCGGAAGACGGTTATCCCTTGCAAAATACAGTAACGGCAGATACATCTCTGGATCGTAGCCCCACACCGTGCTCCATTCGACTTGTTCAAGAAAAGTGGCCTCATCCAGCTCGCCGGCGCTCCAGTCATCGAGCACGTGCTGCAAGCGCCGCGGCACCATTTCCAGCCCAACCATCATCTTGACATTCCGCGAATGCAGCGCGGCCATGACGTTGTGCTGCCAGCGATGATGCGCGCGGTTGTCATGCACTTCGCCGAGCAGCACAATCGACTTGCCGGCGACGCGATTGAGCAGTTCTGGCTGCGCAATGACAGCACTATTTGCCGGGTCCAGCCATTGAGCGACGTGCGCCGCACAGGTTTGCGCGGCGACCGAGGCCGGGATCAAACAAACCAGGACAACACTCGCGATCAACGATAATTTGACCAGCGTTTTCAAAGAATGGTTACTCCGTGCAACGTTTACTCGGGGGAC
>CAZTQL010000163.1:0-3651 GCA_964615665.1 uncultured Woeseiaceae bacterium
CGATTGCGTACCCGGCGATGCCTAACAGGACTACCGACAGGTGCACGGCAATCATTCGTCCCCGGCTCATAAAGCTACCGAACGCCAGCACGGCGTAATGCGGCAGGCGTGTATTCGCGTTCGCTGACCTTGTAATCCCAATTGTAACGATATCCCTTCAACTGGTTGCCCAACCCAATCGGCAGGTGCCGGCCAGAAATCAGGTCATGAGAGGTTTCAGCCGCATACCAGGGCACGCTAACCTGGTAATGACTGTTGTTGTGCGCCTCCTTGACGCGCCACATTTCGCCGCGACCGTCGTACAGGTCGGCGATGCTGATTTGCCAGGTGTCCTCATCGACATAAAACGTACGCCTGGCATAGATATGGCGCTGACCCTCTTTCAGGGTTGCTTCGACAACCCAGACACGATGCAACTCGTAGCGCAGATATTCCGGGTTCATATGGCCTGCGAGTACGATGTCTTTGTATTTGAGATTCTTGTTGCCCAACCTGAAGGAATTATACGGAATATAGAGTTCTTGCTTGCCGACGAGTTTCCACTCATAGCGATCGGGCGCACCGTTGTACATGTCGAGATCATCGGCAGTACGCAGGCCGTCCGAAGCATTGCCTGGGCCATCGTAGGCAACATCCGGCGCGCGCCGCACACGGCGTTGCCCGGCGTTATATACCCATGCGTCACGCGGGTCGGCGACCTGGTTGATGTTTTCATGCACCAATAAGACATCACCCTCGAGACGAGCTGGTGCTTTGATGGCCTGCTTGTAGTAGAACAAGCGATTGGCTGGCGCACCTTTAAGATACTGTGCGAAGGTAAGTTGGTCCTCGAATACAACCGGGCTGAACGCCCCGTTCGATTGCACGGGAATCTGCGTATAGCTACGTTTCACGCTGCCGCCGCGATAACGCAGCACGTGATTCCACACGACTTCAATGCCTAATTTCGGGATTGGAAACGGGCAGTAAGCGTCGACATCCGCGAGGCCGTTACCGCCGTCGGTGGTCTTGGCCGTCATGGCATCTTTCTTGATGGCTTCGTAAATGTCGGCCGGGTAAGCTGCCGTGCGGTGCGTTGTGTATACCGGCATCCGGAATGTGTCGGGATACCGTTTCAGCAGCGCAATCTGTCCTGCCGACAGATTGTCTTTATATTGCTCGAAGTTTTGCGCCGTTATTGTGAATAGCGGTTTCTCGTCCGGAAACGGGTCAACGAGCGGCTCACCTTCGACATAGCCTGCAGGCATTTCTGTAAGACCGCCGGTCCATGCTGGAATAGTGCCCGCCGCGTTGCCGCTACGTTCCGCACCAATAGGCGTAAGTTCGTCACCACCGAGGCTTGCAGCCTGTTCCGCTGTGATTTCCGCGTATGCGTTCTGCGCGAAAAGGCCAAGCGCAGCCAGGGCTGTGATTTTTGTAAGTGTTTTCATGATGTTATTGCTCCTGGTATTCAATTCAGAAACTGATGGCGACAGACATTGACAGGAAATCGCGGTCTTCGACGGTGTTGTAGTCGCCGCCCGAGAATGTCGTGTATGCCAGCGAGCCGGTATACCGATTAAGGTACTCAGCTGCGAGGCTCAGCGTCAAGGCTTTTGCGCCTTCATTGAAGTTCGTGTTAGGCGAGTAACCGTCAACGTCGTGTGACCACGCGAGGCTGGGGGTCAGGTTGATACCGGCGAACACGTCGTTGTACGCAAGGCCTGCACGTATCCGGTATCCCCATGACGAATCGGTCACGTAGCCATCGTTAGTGCAGTTGGTCGTGTTCGTGTTCGGCACGATGGTAGGGAGAACGTCTTCGAATCCCGGCGGCGGGAAGAAGCCCTCGCAGGTCAGGTCGCCCGGCAGCGGGATGCCAAGCGCGGACAGCGGTATGGGTGTGAAGGAGCCCATGCCGTAAATCGTGTTGCGGCCGTAGCGCTGCACCGATTGATCCGGCAGGCTGCCCACCCAGTTGCCACCGAACTCGGCCGCGATAGACAGGCGGCTGGCGCCCATGACCTGGTCGATGAAGCGGATGAACGTGACCTGAGCCTGGGTAAACGGCAGCTCGTCGTAGCCCGACACCGGGATACCGAATCCAGCTGCCAGCACGATCGGCGTCACCGTCGAAAAGGGCGCGTAGCCCAGGGCGGCCGTCAGGATCTCGGTCGCGTTGATTTGCACGGGGTAGTCCGGCCGGTAGCTGACCTCACCCGAGATCGCGAAGCCCGCGAAGTTGGTGGCGAAGCTCGCACCGAAGAGCTCGATGTCCTCCGGGAACTCGGCGAAATACTGTGGGTTGCCGCCCAGCGGATTGCCCGGGATAAACGGCGCATTCGGCGGGCCGCCGAGGGTCGGGTTGGTGGATGTGAAGCCGCCCAGGTAGGGCGTGCGGCTGTGGTAGGTCAAGTAATAGATGCCGAACTCGGACCCGGCGAGTTTTTCCGCGAAGTAGCGGATTCCGATGCCGTACTGGCCATCATCGTCGGGCTCAATGTCGGGCAGCCGCGTGACGAACGCGCCGCCCGCCATGTTGAGTTGGTCGCTCACCGCGTTCAACACCGTGACGACGTTGCAGCCCGTAGCCCCGACATCATTCGTCGAGAAATACGTGCCGCAGCCGTCTATGACCGTCTTTTCCCATTCGAGCTGGTAAAACGCCTCGATGCTCAGCGCGTCGGTCACACCGGCAGCGATCGTTACCATCGAAACGGGCAGCAGGCCTTCCTTGATCTCAGCGCCCGGGCGCCGGAATGCAGACACGTCGATGGGATTGATTGAGTTAACGCCGTTTTGAATGAACGTGCTCTCACCCCAGCTAACCACCTGGCGACCCAGGCGAACATCCAGCGGAGCTCTGCTTTCGCCAAGGTAAAACGTGTTGTAGATAAACGCGTCCAGGAGCTCGATGCCGGAGGCCTGCGCGAAATCGTCGAAGCCGCTCATCTCGAGCTCGGTGTTAGGAGTATAGGCGTTAGCCGAGTTGCCGTGCGGCCTTGAGCCATTTTCGAGCTCCTGGTCGTACCAGTATTTGGCCCGCACAAACAGGCCAAAGTCGCCGTTACGCAGCTCGAGGTCGTGAACGCCTTTCAGGATCAACGAATAGATGTCACCGTCTTTGAAATTGAGGTCACCGTCGTCGGCGGTACCGGTCGAAGCCGTACCGAAGCCCGGCGCATTGCCCGGCGTGACCAGTATTGGCTCCATCTCTGACATGCGCCAGCCGGCACCCAGGGAGATCTGGGAATTGAAGGTCCCCTCGAATGCTCCTATCTCAAATTCGCCTGCCAATGCTGGCATAGCAACGAAGCTCGCGCACATGGCAAGCCCACCCCAGATCAAACTGCATCGCCGGTTCATTTCGGTCCACCTCTTGGTTGTTTCAACCCTAGTTAATTTTTCTTGATTCTGGCAAGCGCGCAGTGACGCGCCCGCCCAAATTCATTTCGTCACGGTGCTCGTTTCGATGGCCCCAGCCGATTTCCGAGCATTCCCCCGAGAGCATGATTTCGACATTTGGCGAACCACCTGTCAATAAGGGCTTATTCGGACGGGACACCCTGTGCGGGCTCTCGTTGACCCCGGTCTGCAGTGACTTGACGATCAGGGCAATGAGCAGGTTTAACATCGTGTTTGTTGTCACGATGACGCCTTACGAGCTCTTAG
>CAZTQL010000164.1:0-3571 GCA_964615665.1 uncultured Woeseiaceae bacterium
GACCGAAACAGCGTTTAAGTGGCTGAGCCACACGGCCACTTATCGTGACCCGGGTTCAAGCTGGTCAGGTATCTCACAACTCCTGCGGCCGCTGCATGCCGACCCTCGCTGGCCCGCGTACCTGAAATCGGTGGGCCTCACCGACTAGGCCACTTTGCCACTGAACAGTACGTGCACGACGTGTTCAAGACAGTATTTGTGACACGGTCCCAGCCTTCACCGGACCGCATGGATATTATGTCTCCATGGCGAAGAGCCGCTACAATTTCTGGTTCGCCCTGCGCGTTACGATTCTGCTGTCGCTGCTCGTGCTGGCGGTAATGGGCTGGCGTTTTGTCGAAAAGCTCGGCGGCCCAACGCAGATCATCCCCAAATTGCTGAGCGTGCATCTGGAACGCGAAGCGACCTCCAACGAAGCTACGCAGACGCGAATCAAGACCGCCGTCGAAACGCTTGCCAGTCGCGAAGCATCGTTGCCGGCCCGAGTCGATGCCGCGGAAGCACTCGCCGAAATGGCGCTCGAACGCAAGAAGTCGTACTTAAGTAGTGGCCTATCCGTCAGCTACGGACAAATCGGTGCCCAGGTCCGGATAGCCAACGCCGATAACTCCGATCTTTACACGGCGTTGAACGTCCTGGAAATGGCGATTGGCCAAGAGAACGAAAGGCTGCGGCTCGAAGCTGCGTTCGCACTGTCGAACTTGCAGCTCTACGAGCGGCATGCCGACGCGGTCTGGGAGCTGCGCCGCGCACTGCAGGACGAATACAACCTCGCGATCAAAACCTGTATTGCCAGAGCCCTCGGCGATATTGGCCCGCCCGCTGCGACGGCCAGCGAGGAACTCGCCTGGCTGCTGGACGAAGACGATCCCAAATTGCTGGCGAGTGCTGCCAGAGCATTTTCGCGAATAGGTCCTGCCGCATACAGTGCAGGTACAGAAGCGCGCTTGATTGCCTTGCTCACTCACAAAGATGCCGGAGTGCGTGAAAGCAGTGCAGAGGCGCTCGGTGCTATCGGCGCGCTGAGCCAGAGAGCGGAACTCGGGTTGCGCAGGGCGCTTGACGACAATGACGCACACGTTCGGGTGGCAGCAGCGCTGGGCCTCGCTAGTCTGGCGTTGACCGATAACGCAGTGACGGGCGCGCTTGCCGAAGGTTATGAACTCGCGCCAAGAACCACGCTGTTCGTTGTGGATGTTGCGCGAACTTACGAGATCAAGAAAAACTTCGCAGAGTACTTTGCAGCTCTCGGCCAGGTTCCCGATCAACTGGTACCCAACTTGCTTGAGATGGCGCGGCAGACGCAGGACATCGAGGACAAGGAAAGGCTGGTCGCCATGATCGCCAACTCCAGCGAGTTCTCCGCAGAGCGCGTCGACGCATTGCTTGAGTTGCTCACGGATCCACGTTTTGGTTTCTACTATGCGGTCGTCGACGGGTTGGTCGCCATGGGGCCCGCGATTCTGCCGCAGGTCGAGCCACTGCTCGCACACGAGCGACCGCAAGTCAGGGATCTGGCAGAGGAGATTCGGCGCAAACTGGGACCGCCGAAGCTGAAGTCTGCGCCGCTGGCGGACCCGGGCCTGATAACGGCGTTTGAGGCTGCGACAGATTCATTTAACCGCCAGGAAATCGCCGTCAAGATGGCGGAAACAGGCGACCACGAATTGTTGCAGTTCCTGCTCGAGCACCGTGACACACGCGTGCTCAACGGGCCGGTTTACGACGTAGTGGTCGGTCGGCTGGTCGTCAACTTGCAGCAATACGGCTTTAGCGCGACGCATGACCAGGAAGCGAAACGCCTGGCGCTGCAATCCCTTGGCTACTTGGGCGTATTGACGGATGTGCAGCTCGATGAATTGCTGGCCGTTGCCGAAGATCCTGACGTCGGAGACCGTGTCCGAGACATCTGGTACGAAATAGAAAGCGCGCTGGACGAATTGGGAGTGGCACCATGAAACTCAGGCGCACCATTCGCATAGTGTCGCTGATTCTCGGCGTGATCGCCGTACTCTATGTCGCGATTGGCGGTGTCTACGTGTATCAAGAGAGTCAGCGCGAAGAAAGCTGGCACGAAAAAGCTGTAGCCAACGCCGGTGACCAGACAGTTGCCGAATGGCGGCTCGCGAAAGGATCACAGCCGGTTGCCGAGTGGTTCTTCGTCAATGAGAAGCGGCATACCTATGTTGTCCGACTCTTCGACAATCGGAAATATGTCTCCGCAGTCTACGACCAGGTCGTCCATGGTGTTGGCGATCCGTACAACTCTCCGATGCCGAAACGATTCGAGACCGGCAAAGTGAGCAGCGCAGAATGGCGCGCGTTCGAATCCCTGCTGGAATCAATGTATGAGAACCGCGAGCAGTTCTATGAAAACAGTCATCGCAAAGAAGGCAACGTGACGTTGGCTTATTCGCGCGACAATGCTGCTCCCATTCGTTATCGACTCGATTCAAATGACTACCAGCAATGGCCGTCGACGTATCGTGAATTCGATGACAGCTTGTTTGCTGCAATGGAATCATGGTCCGTAAAACCGCAT
The DNA here is from genome assembly GCA_964615665.1 of uncultured Woeseiaceae bacterium. GTDB lineage: Bacteria > Pseudomonadota > Gammaproteobacteria > Steroidobacterales > Woeseiaceae > UBA1847. Next base: position 2,543 of record CAZTQL010000164.1, read on the forward strand.
CATGGCTATTCCAGAGTGGCGCCCGACGTTTCCTACGGGACCGAGGATTTGCCAGGACTGGTCAGGTTGCTGCAGTCCGATCGGGAAGCCGCGTATCCGCCAATCGTATCGAGAATGGTTGCGCTGGGTGAGCCTGCTCGCACTGCGCTGATTGAGGTTTTGCAGTCGGGCGAGGAAGTGCGGTATTTGCCCATCAGTCGTTACATTGCGGTGATGGATGGGCTGGCCGAGCTGGGCGATGTCGGTGACGCCGGCTTTGCCACGATGAAGAAAATTGCAGAGACGCCGGTAAGTTTGCCGGGACGCAAAGAGCTGAAAGCGCATGCGACGGCCATAGTCGGAGCGAGCGAAGTCGAACTACATATCGAGAAGAAATGGAAACTCTCGCCAGCAGCAGAGACGCCATTCCGAACAAGTACACTGCTGCCTGCAGAAAGAGAGATCCTGGATGCAGCGCTTGCCGATATCAACGTGCGGCTCGATGCGAAGCGAAAGACAGCAAAGGCAACCTTGGTCGACATGGGTCAGCCAATATTGCCAGCCGTGCTCGACCGACTGAAGGCCGATCAGGCTCGCAACCGGTTTCATCGCGAATTGCTCGATGTTCTGGCAGAGGTCGGAGGCTGGCAGGCGTTCATCTACGCCATTCGCGAAGACGGGATGAAGCCTTCGGTGGCAACAGGTCCGCTGCAGCGCATCGGCAGCAGGGGCGTACCCGGATTACTCCTATTGATGGAATCGTCAGACAAGCTTGCACGGATGGAGTCTTTTTACGCGCTCGAGAAGGACGAGTATGCTGCCTATTCCCCGCAGTATGTCGCTCAGCTGGACCGCAATCTTGATCTCTATCGGGCGTCTTCATCGGCAGCTGTTCGTCATATCCATACCGAGGCCTCAGTTAAGCTGATTAAGCTTCTGCAAAAGCACGATCCGGTCAACCACAACAATATCGATGTACTTCTCAAGGCGGCCATGGATGTAGAACAGGGGGAGCAGACGAGAGTCATGGCAGTGAACTCTCTTGCCGGA
>CAZTQL010000165.1:0-3524 GCA_964615665.1 uncultured Woeseiaceae bacterium
CGGCACATACGTGCTGCGGTCAGGCCAGATGACCAGCAAGCCCTTTCGAATCGGCCCGGACATCTGGAAAGAGACGGTCTGGAAGACGATCAACTGCTTCTACTGCCTCCGCTGCGGGTTCGAGATACCAGGCGTACACGGTGTTTGCCACCAGGACTGGTTAGTAAAGAACGACGGCAAGACGATTACCTACAACGGCGGCTGGCACGACGCCGGCGACCTGTCCCAGGGGCTCCGCAATACCTGCGAGGCGGCGTACGCGATGTTCCTGCTCGCCGAGCAAATCGAGAGTCGTGACACGGACCTTGCCGCGCGCTTGCGGGAGGAAGCCCAATGGGGGCTCGACTGGATCATGAAGAACCGTTTCGGCGACGGATATCGCGGAGAATGGGGGACGATGGACTTCTGGACCGACAACGTCCTTGGAACTGTCGACGACATGGTGGCCGACAGCGTGGACGATGATGCCTACAACAACTTCCACGCTGTGACCGCCGAGGCGATCGGGTCTCGCATGCTTCGGCAAGACAACCCGGAGCTAGCAGAGCGATCTCTGAAGTACGCACGGGAGGATTGGAAGTTTGCCGTCCAGCGCATCGAACGACCGAATCTTCGGACGTACTCGATCGGTGCGATCGCTTCCATGGAGCTGTTCCTCACGACGAAGGACACGGGCTACTCGGACAAAGCGGTGGAACTGGCCGACACGATACTGGCTTGCCAGCAGCAGGCCGAGCCTAACTGGGATATCCCGCTGCACGGCTTTTTCTACGATTCTCCAAAACAACAGCGGATTCAGCATGACTTCCACGTCGGCGAGATCCAGTCGCCGATCGTCGCGCTCGTGATGCTGTGTGAGGCTTTGCCCGCTCACCCAAAGCGGCAACGATGGGAGCAATGCGTCGAACTCTACACGTCTTACCTCAAGAAAACCGTGGAATACAACGCCCCCTACGCAACTTTTCCGGCGTCGATCTATTCTCTGGACGAATCGGAAGAAGCGGGCTTCCGCGATCAAGTGAGGACCGGAATCCGGCTTAGCGATACGCACTACCTTCGGCGTTTCCCCGTGTGGTTCGCGCTGCGGGGTAATTATGGCGTACAGTTGTCGCAGGCCCGCGCGATGAGCGCGGCGGCCCGGCTGCTCAAAGATCGCACCCTGTCGGACTTAGCACATCGCCAATTGCAGTGGGTGGTCGGGATGAACCCGTTTTGCCAAAGCACGATGTACGGCGAGGGACACGATTATGCGCCACAGTACACCGCTACCTCCGGTGACATCGTCGGCGGCTTGCCGGTAGGCGTCCAGACAAGCCGCCATCATGACGAGCCGTTCTGGCCGGCCGACAACTGTTACAACTACAAGGAAATATGGGTCCACCCTTCATCGCGTTGGCTGGCGATCCTCGCCGATCTGGAAGCGCTCGAAAACGATAAGTAGCAGGACTCCGGCCACGTGTTGGACGCCTGCCTTAGTACGAATAAAAGCACTGTCATACGAATAAACAGTGTCAAGTTCCGTTTCGGGACACGAGGCATACAAAAGTTAAAAGGACGTGTATCTTAGGCGCGCAATTCCCGTCAACTCTCAACTCACAACTCACAACTCACGCGTTTTCTAAACGCGTTAATAATCGACCGTTATTCAGATTCCCATACGATTCTTGGATAGCTCCAGACGTGATCATCAAACGTCTGAATTGGGTTTTTGAACAACCGTATGAGTCCCGGACCAGATCACGGTCAAGATCGCCGCCTTTAATCGAACGTTTTCGGCCATACCTGTCACTGTTTATTGCAACGGCTTTATGACTGGTTCTTAACGCCCCTGATGGTTTTCGTTGGCCACCGAACTTAATCCTTCTTGTTGTTTGGGCATTCCGCGTCGATAATCGGTGCATTGTTCGAAGTCGACGGTGAAATTCTCGCGTGAAAATTCTGGACACGACGATACATTGGCGTCTCGAAAACAGTTGTCTCATTGCTTAGCCGAGTGTTTCAGATGGACCAAGCGGTAAATCTGATTGTGCAGATAGGTCAGTTTGCGGGCCTCGTGATCGTAGTTTGTGTGGTCGTAATGCTGCTCATCTCACTTATGGACCGTCACCCGCGCAATAAGCGCTCACGCGACGAATAATCGCAGAGAATGATCACCGATGCGGCCTTCCCTTTTTTTCGCTGCACCCAAGATTCCGTAAACTCATACCTTTCTTATCCGCAGTAACTAACGACCGTTTTGAGAAACTAGGGCTTCGCGCTGATTACCGAGATCGACCCGCCGCCTGAAGTCGACCGTGCACTATCAGCTATTAACAGCACGCGCAACCAGGTCGCGGCAGACATCAGCACAGCCCGTGCCGACTCTGAACAACAAATTACCATGAGTGCCCGCGCAGTGGAAATCGCGACCAACAACGCGCGGGCGGAAGTCGCCCCGCTGAGCGAACTTGCGAAAACGCTTGCGACCATTAAAGCGGAAGGCGGTTCCGCCTGTTTGAAATCCTATCTTCGCAACCTGCGAGTCCCGTTGTATCAACGGGCTGAACGCATCGTTCAGGGTGCAAACCAATCCGAGCGAAATGGAGGGAGAGCATGATGTATTTCATTCCTGGATTCGTCGCCGGCCTGCTTTTTCTTCCAATCCTGCTGGGATTGTCTCGGCTGTTCGGACTTTACACCTGTGTGAAGGAATGCGAAGCCCACGTCTTCACGTTGTTTGGAAAAGTCATGGGGACGATTGACACGCCGGGCCTTCAATTTCCGGTGACTCATTATGGTGCCAAGGCGATTCTAATTCCTTTTTTTGGCAAAAAGTACGTTGTCAATACGGCGCTCCGCCAGCATTACTTGCGGAGCCAGATGGTGAACTCGGAAGAGGGTACACCGATGGGTGTGGGGATTTGGTACGAGATGCAGGTAAAAAACCCGGTCTCCTTCCTGTTTATCAACGCCAACCCGGACGGCTCGTTGCAGGCCAACGTGACCAGTTCGACGATTTCGACGCTCAGCAATCTTGAAATGGAAAAAATGCTTGAAGACCGGCACAGCCTCAGCCGCACGGTCCGCCAAACGGTTTCGCCGTTATCGGAGCAATGGGGCTATCAACTAGGCAGTGTTTATATCCGGAAAGTCGAATTCACCGACGCCCACATGGTCGAAAACATCACCGAGAAAGTTGTCAAGCGCCTAGTTCAGGTCACCAGCGCCATGAAGCAGGACGGTGAAAACAGAGTGGGATTGATCAAGAGCGAAACGGCATTCAAAGTATCACAAAAAATGGCCGAAGCCGCCGCGGCCCGTCCACGAATTGTCGGCCAGGCACTCAACGAAATCGCCAAACAGGATCCTGAATTGCTCGATACGGTTCTTGAAGTCATGGAAGTCGAAAACCTGCTCGCCTCAGGGGCGTCGATCGATATCCTGCCAAACTCCAGCAACGTTCTGATTCAGTTGGGGGAACGAACGAAATCCGCAAATGTTGCCAAGTCAACTGACGCCAGCGAAAGGGTGGCCGCTGTCCGTGT
>CAZTQL010000166.1:0-3518 GCA_964615665.1 uncultured Woeseiaceae bacterium
ATGCCGGTGAGTGGTTCGGCTGGGATGACCGTCTGTTGATCAACACCTACTTCAAGCGTCTGGACACGGGCTTCTCCGCGAACAGTGTCACCAGCGAGCAGGGGTCCGAGAAGAGCGGTATCGGCGTGAGCCTGAAGATCAGTGACGACAGCTCGATGCTGGCTCGCTACGAGAAACAAACGCAGCTGAGCGATGGCAGCGAGAATACGCTGGGCACCGTGCAATGGAACCTGCAGCGCGAGCGCTGGGGCGTGGCCGCCGAGCTCGAGGAGCGCAGCGGCTACAGCGGTGATGCGACGATGCTGGCGGTGCGCGTTAATAACCGCTGGACGGATGTCTTGAGTACCAACCTCGAGCATCAACAGACACTCAGTGGTGCCGCCAATGACCAGTCGACCGTCGGCATAGCACTCAAGGCGACCGAGAAACTGACGCTGGATGCCCGCGCCACCACCGGTACGCTCGGTGAATCGGCACAGCTCGGGGCACAACTCGAGTGGCGTGGTAATCGTTTCTACCTGGCCCAGCAGTTCAATAAACAGGCGTCCAGCGGCGCTGACAATAAACGACTGGTCGGCGTGGAACTGCCGTTCGGGCCCGACGGCGCCCTGTACAGTGAGTATCAGTGGAACGACCTCAGTTCGGGCAACCAGCAGCAGCAGATGATCGGTGCCCGGCAACGCTTCAAGACGGGTAGTGGCCTGCAGGTCCAGCTGTCAGGTGAGCACAGTGCCGAGAGTTCGAGCGCCGTGCACGGCGGCGATCGCTACGCGATCTCGGCCGAGGTCAGCTACGAGAATGAAAACGGTATCCGCGTCTCGACCCGCAACGAATACCGGGAGGACAGCCGCAGTATGGCCAGCGAGCAGTTCATCTCATCGACCAACTTGAAACTGCCGCTGGGTGACAGCCTGTCGGTGCTCGGCAAGTACCGCTTCAGCAAGAGCGAGTCGGAAGCCGAGATCGAGCGCAATATCGATTTCACCGAGGCCAGCATCGGGCTTGCCTATCGACCGGTCGCACACGATCGCCTCAACCTGCTGACACGCTACACGCGCCTCAGCAACACGCCCACGGTGTTCCAGCTCGCAAATGTGAGGGGCGGCATCAGCAGCGACATCTTTGCCGTCGACTGGTCGTACCAGCTGTCAAACCGCATCGAATGGGTGGGCAAACAGGCCATGCGCTGGAGCGAGGCTGACGAAGACCCGCTGAATCTCCGCTCGCTGACCTCGTTGTCGATTCAACGAGTGAACTGGAGACTGCCCAAGGACTTCCTGCTGGGTACGGAATTCCGCCGTATGACGCAGGATCTTGCTGACGACGAGCGCAATGGTTTCGTGACTGAAATCATGTGGGAGGGCTTCGACCCACTGCGCATCGGCGTCGGTTACAACTTCTCGGAGGTGTCGGACAACGAGTACGTCGAGTACGACTTCACGTCCAAGGGCTTCTTCATGCGATTACAGGGTAAATTCTGATGGCGTCTGCAATGCATCCAACAAACGGCAACATCGCGTTAAGCGATGGCGGCCGCTTCAGTATCCTGCAACGCCGCTATCTCGGGCTTCTGGACGTCAGCGTTCTGTTGCTGAGCTTGCTCGTATTTTTCGTCTTCCTGCTGATGCTGAACCGCATCCTGTTCCCGGAGGGCGCACGCCTTGGCGACCTGGCATCGCTGTCTGGCTCAGGACCACAAGCGATCGACCAGCGTGGTGAGATCAGCCTGGCTGGCGACGCAATCGATGGACTCGGCGCATTCATTGCGCAGCTCGGCGAGGTCAGCCGCGAAGTGAAAATCCGGCCGGCGGACAGCATTGCCTGGACCGACGCGAAGCAAGGCGCCGCTGTGAACGACCGCGACGCGGTGCAGACGTTTGCAAATTCGCGCGCACGAGTCGACTTCACGACCGACAACAACCTCCGGATCGGGCAAAACTCGCTGGTGATATTTTCAAGTAGTGTCGCCGATCCATTCCTGCAACGACGCGACCCCGCAGTCGTCGTCATGGAAGGCCAGCTCGATGGCAGTGTCAATTCCGAATACGGAGCTTTTGCGGTCGCGTTACCAGCCGGTCTGGCGGTCCTCAGTGCCGATGAGTCGGGCAGGGAAGCGGACTTCAAGCTGAGTGTCAATCCGGATGGCTCGTCGACCATTGCGATGTATGCAGGGCTGGCTGACGTTGATGTCGCTGGCAAGAACTACCAGCTCGCCGCCAACAATGCGCTGACAGTGGCGGAAGACGGGCGCACAACCGGCGTCAAGGGACTGCCGACGGCGCCAAGGGTGCGCTCGCCGCGCCGCGACGCGGTCGCCCGTTTCCGGGATATGCCACCGCGCGTGAAATTTGAGTGGGGCCCGGTCGCCGGTGCACAGAATTACCGGCTCGAACTCGCCAGGGACAGAAATTTTGAGGAGATTCTGGTCGATGAATACCTTAACGACACAGCCTTCACACACGGCAACCTGTCGGCGGGCGAATACTTCTGGCGCATCAGTGCACGCAACGGCTGGATACAGGGGCCGGGTACGCAGCCAGGTCGCCTGCGGGTTGTGCGTGATGCCGAACCGCCACAACTCGAACTCGAGCCCATCCAGCAGACGGTTGCAGGCAGCTATGAGCTGCGTGGCAAAACGTCACCCGATGCAACGGTCTTTGTACGCGGCGAGCCGGTCACGATCTCCTCGGCCGGTACCTTCAGCCATCTTTTCGCCGCCGCACCCGGCGCCCAGGCCATTGTGGTCGAAGCCATCGATACGGTCGGTAACGTCATGTCGAACTCGCAGATCTTGTACGCGAGCAATAATCTCTCAGGGAGCGACTAGCCATGCCGCGCTTTAGTTTTCCAATTCGCATCAAGGTCATGCTCACCGTGTTGCTGCTCGTCATGCTGGTGATGGGCCTCAACACGAGCTCCATGGCCAACCTGTTTCGCAAGGACAAGACGACTTACATGCGCGACCTGACCGTCGTCATGGCCGTGCACCTTGCGGAAGAATCTGACGCATTGTTGCGCGGTTACGCGGCCAACCTGCGCGTGTTTGGCGACGTTATTTACGATGCCAAAATCGATCCGGTAACCAAGCAGCAGGTAATTCAGGGTTTATTCCGTAATTATCGGGATATCGTTGCGATTTCGGCGCAGCGTGGCGCGACCAGTCCGGTCTCGGTGTTCGACAGCAACGCGCTCGATCGATTGGGCATCAGTCGCCAGGAACTGCTCGCTAACCGCAACGCCAACGCTGTGCCTGGTGACGATTTGCAGGCACTGCAGGTCCGCATGGAGACCGTTAAGGACGGCGTCGAACTGGCGATGATGCAGATAAATATTCCAGGGGTCGACGGTACGGAAGCTGTGACCCTCATGGCCAGCATCGATCCGGTTGAATTGCTGGCGGTGACAGAACGGTCGCGCGGGTTCAATGCGGCCATCCTGAATCGCGAGGGCGAACGTGTTTTCGACGCCAATTCCGATGGCAACCGGCAAGCACCCGGCTGGGCGAAGCAGCTGAATAG
>CAZTQL010000167.1:0-3504 GCA_964615665.1 uncultured Woeseiaceae bacterium
TGCGCTCGCCGAAAAAGCGAGCAAAAAAACATGCAACAGAATCAGACGCATGGTTATTTTCCTCAAACCCTGACTTCGGATGATCGGAAAGCCAACGGTAGGAGACATGCCGATTTTCTAACGCAAATGCTTGAGCACGTTTTGTGCTGTCACGAGACTAACGCGCTGATTTGCTTCTTCAGTAATCCCGGCAATATGCGGCGTGAGCAACAGGTTAGGAACTCCGGCAAATGCAGCACCACTTTCACCGCCCAGTGGTTCAGACTCGAATACATCCAGTGCCGCGCCGCCTAGTTGACCTTCGCGCAATGCTTCGACCAACGCGCTTTCGTCGACTACGCCACCACGTGCCGTGTTTATGAGTATGGCGCCTTTTCTCATGCCGCCGATGAAATCGGCATCGATGAGATTGCGCGTTTCGTTCGTCAACGGCACATGCACGCTAACGACATCACAGGTCTCCGCCATGTCCTGTAACGAGACAGGATCAATGCCAGACCATGCTTCATCTTCGTGCGGTAAATAGGGGTCGTGAGCGCAGACGTCCATGCCCAGGGCTTTGGCACGGCTGGCAACCTCTCTGGCGATTGAACCGAAACCGATGAGCCCGAATCGCTTGCCCGACGCCTCGCGGCCCATGCTTGTTGAGCGCGGCCATTTGCCGGCGATGACCTGTGGACCCGCCTGCCAGACCCCACGCAGCAGCATCAGCGCTGCGGAAATCGCATATTCGGCAACCGCTAGATCGTTCGCACCGGTCGCCGGGTACACGGTGACATTGCGCGCCTTGCAAAGGTCGAGATCGATATTGTCCAACCCTACGCCGAGCCGGCCGACGGCCTGCAGGTTGGGCGCGTGGTCGAGTAATTCTGTGTCGACCTGCGTTCGGTTGCGGACGATGATCGCCCTGGCATCGGCCAGAGACGCGAGCAGTGCGGCGCGATCGTCGACCAACGATGCGTCGTAGAGCACGTCGAACGTGTCCAGCACGTCCATTGCGATTGCCTCATCCATGAATTCGCAGATCACGACTTCAGTCATTACGATGTCCCGATTCGATGATTGTCTCGATATTTTTGTATAAGGCTGAGGCGATTGTCATGCCGTTCTCCGCTGCTTTCTGACGATGTTCGAGCCGCGACGTGCCCGGTAACCGGGCGCCATCCGTGTGCTCGATTGCTGCAATAACGTTATCCATGCGCTCCGCAAATCGTCCGCCGGAAGCCATGCCGGGGTCGAATACGATGATCGTGTGTCCTATACCCGGCGAGTCCCCTTCAGCGTCGAAAAACGAACTGGCTTCGTAGCCAAAGTTGCTACCAGTAAGCGCCGCAGCGAGTAGTTCGACCATGAGTACCAATGCGGCGCCCTTGGCGTCGCCTATCGGCAACATCGAGCCCTGCATGGCTTCGGCGGGATCGTCGGTAGGTTTGCCATCGGCATTCAGTGCCCAGGAGTCGGGAATCTTCTCGCCGGCGTTCTTCGCCGCGAGAATCTTGCCTCTCGCGACTTTGGACAGCGCCAGATCGATCACGAGCGGCTCTGCATTCGTGCGCGGCGCAGCAAACGCAATGGGGTTCGTGCCCATCATTGGCTCGCGACCTCCCCAGAAATTAATAGCCTTCGGCGAATTCGTGAACACGAGTGTTACGAGACCTGCATTCGCGAGCCGCTCCGCGTGCGCGCCCGCTTGCCCGAGATGGTGCGAATTGTATATGCACGCAGACGCGACACCCGTTACTCCGGCGATCGTTGGCAACGATTCGGCAGCAAGGTCCATCGCTGGATAGGCAAAGCCGGATTTTGCATTCACCCGAAGCAAAGCCGTGCCCGGGCGTGACAAAGACGGTACGGCAAGCCCGTCGACTTTGCCCGACAGTGCCTGGCCCACATAGCTCGGAATGCGCGACAGGCCGTGTCCCTTCTGGCCATCGGCCTCAGCACACACGAGCGCATTCGCGGTCGAGCGAGCATTGGCTTCGCTCACATTGCTGGCCAGCAATGCACGGACGCAGAGATTTTCCGCCTCCGCTAACGTCAGTCTCACAGAATCAGTCACGATGTGTCTTCGTGTCAGCCTCTCGTCAGGCGCTGCGATACAACTTTGTCATGACAAACTCGATATGACCCAGCGCTTCCGCCGCGGTCAATCGGCCGTTCGCCGTTTGCACCACCATGTCGATCAGTGCATCGCCGGCATCAGATATTGTCATCTCACGACGTATGACGCCCGATACATCGACGTCAATATGTTCGGACATGGTGCGAACGGTACGGGGATTGCCTGTCAGTTTGACGACCGGGAGTATCGGGTTGCCGACGATGTTGCCCTGACCAGTAGGAAAGAGGTGCACGACATAACCGGCGGCCGCCATCAGCGTCACGCATTCGGCTGCCGCTGACGACGTGTCCATGAAGTACAATCCCGGCCCGACCGCAGGCGCCTCGGCGGGTTCGAGCACATCGACATACGAAACTTCCTTGCCGATCTTCTCGAGGTTACCCATGGCCTTTTCTTCAATCGTCGTCAGCCCACCCTCGATATTGCCTTTGGTCGGTTGACTGTCGGACAAGTCGGAGGTCTTGAATTGTTCGATCACCTCGTCCTGGTACGCCTGGAACGTACGCATGAATTTCTCGCCAACCTCTGGCGTTGCGGCGCGCGCTGCACAAAGGTGCTCGGCGCCCGTTATTTCCGAGGTTTCGCCAAACACCCCGTAGATACCCGTCGGAATCAACTTGTCGTAAAGGTTGCCAACGGCCGGGCAGGACGCGAGGCCGGTCGTCGTGTCCGATTCACCGCATTTTGCCGACACCCATATTTCTGACAGATCGCATTCCTCGCGCTGCTGGCCGCTCGTCTGATGCACAAACTCCTTCGCCTTGCGTGAAGCCTTCGCGATGGTCTCGATGTCGCCGTTTTGCTCGATCGAAAAACCAGCCACGGGTTTGCCCGTCTTAGCGATGCCGTCGACGATCTTCTTCGTCCAGCCGGGCTCGATGCCGATGACAATACATGCCGCCACGTTCGGATTGGCGCCGGTGCCGATCATGGTGCGGAAATGCAGATCCAGGTCTTCGCCGAACTGCAGCCGTCCATAGGCATGCGGCAACGCCATGGTGCCTTTGATGTTATTTGCGACGGCTTCGCAGGCGGCATTGGAGATGTCGTCGACGGGCAGGATCACAACGTGGTTGCGTACGCCGACTCGTCCGTTCTCGCGACGGTACCCATAGAATGTGTTTGGATTTGTCATGTCGTATCCCGTTACCAGCGCTTGGTTTTCATATTGTGTGTGTGGACATGATTGCCCTTCGGGATATTAGCGACGAAGCGCCCGATATCCTGTCCGTATTTGATCGCGGTTTCGCCATCGGATAGATCCGAAAGGGCGACCTTGTGCCCGATCGGCACGTCGTCATTGACGACAAGTGCGAAGTCCGAATTGTCCTCGGTGAGACGCACAGCATCTCAGTGCCGGCTTTCAGGTCTTCGACGACGAC
>CAZTQL010000168.1:0-3373 GCA_964615665.1 uncultured Woeseiaceae bacterium
CGGTTTTCCCGCCCGTCGTGCGGGGTATCGAGCGCACGCTTGGCGCTGCCGGTTATATCGCAATACTTGCTGATTCAGACAATAGTGCGCGCAGCGAACGGGCCATTTTTGACTCGATGCGTTCGCGCCGAGTCGACGGTTTGATACTCGCGACTGCCCACGTACAGGATCCAATAGTAAGCGCTTGCATCGAAGAACAATTGCCAGTGGTTCTCGTAAATCGAACGGTCGATTCCCATGACGTCACGGAGGTCATCAACAACGACGACCTCGGCATTGAACTTGCGGTGTCACACCTGGTTGACCTTGGCCACCGCAAGATTGCTTACCTGGGCGGGCCGGACGATACAACAACCGGGCGCGATCGTCGCATCGCGTTTGAACGATTGGGGAGCGAGGACCGATTCGATTTGCACCCTGAGAATTGCATAAGTTGCGACGCTTTTTCGGAGGAGGCCGGCCATACCGGAATACTCAAGTTGCTGGATCGCGGCGTAGGGTTTTCTGCAGTGGTAGCGGCAAATGACCTGTTGGCACTGGGATGCTACGACGCGCTGGGCGAACGCGGTTTGCGGTGCCCTGACGACATATCAGTAACTGGTTTCAACGACATGCCATTTGTGAATCGTGTATCGCCGCCTTTGACGACGATTCACATTCCACTGGACGAATTAGGCGTTCAAGCGGCGACCCTGCTTATCGATGAAATGCGCGATACCAACGCAAAGCGCAAGACAGTCCGACTGGATCCCGAACTCATCATACGAGCATCTACGGCCAGGCATGCGATGATCTAGTACGGGTTGGCGACCGGCAGTTCTTCCGCCGGAAACAAGGTGATTACGCGACAACCGTCTGCGGTTACGACGACCTCTTCTTCTATTCTTGCTGCCGAAAAGCCATCTGATGCCGGACAATACGTTTCCAGCGCAAAGACCATGCCTTCCTTAATCTCCTGCGGGTCATCCAGCGAAACAAGTCGACTCACTATCGGTCGCTCGTGCAAAGCAACGCCAAGCCCGTGACCGAATTGCAGCGCGAACGCCTCCATCTCACTTGAGAAACCGAACTCCTCGGCCTTCGGAAACACCCTTGCAATCTTGTCGGTACTGACACCCGGCCTGACCAGGGCGATGGCCGCATCAATCCACGCGCGCGCTTGCTTGTAGGCGTCGCGCTGCGAATCCGTCGCTCGACCGACGTTGAACGTTCGGTAGTAGCAAGTTCGATATCCCATGTACGCCTGAATGATGTCGAAGAACGCCTGATCACCAGGGCGGATAATGCGATCCGTGAAATTGTGAGGATGCGGGCTGCAGCGCTCACCGGCTACCGCGTTGATTGCTTCCACATCGTCTGAGCCAAGGTCATAGAGCATTTTGTTGGAGTCAGCGACAATCGACGACTCCCGTACCCCTGGACGCAGTTTCTCGAAAATCATGTCGTACACACCATCCACCATCGCAGCGGCTGTGTTCAACAACATGATTTCGTCCATGCTTTTTATTTCCCGTGCATCCAGCATGACTTGCTGGCCGTCGCGGACATCCAGGCCGACCTTCTGCAGTTCGAATAACATTGGTGGTTCGACCAGGTCGATGCCGACCGGTTGATCGGCAACACCGTTCTGGATAAGCACGTCCTTGATTTCCTGTGCTGCTCGCGCCATCAAGCCCGACTCGGGTGACACCGTACCCCTCAATCCAACCATGCCGGCGTGGCAGCATGATGGCTTTAGCCACGGTGCGTAAATCCGATGGTGTGCTGCTGCGGAGCCGAAGTCCCATAAGTGCGGATCACCGTCGCCGGCGAGTAACGCAAAGCGGCACATCTTGTCTCGCGCCCATTCGCCGATTGCCGTGCTCGTCATGTAGCGAATGTTGTTGTTATCAAATGTCAGCAACGAGCCCAGATCGGATTGTTGTAATGCCATTCGTGAGCGGGCCAGACGGTAATCGTGCAAACGGCGAAAATTTATCCGCTCTTCGAAATCGACATTCATCGAGCCCGGCGAACGCAGCGCGCGCGACCAGTCGTGTCCGGGATCGATATCTTCCGGAGTGATGATTTTCGGGTCGTCCAGCTTCGAACTCATAGATCTGATTCCTGCGGTTATCTGAAAATTCTAATCAATGCTCGCGGCACCAACAAGCGAGGATTGATTGACCACTTTGCACCGCTACGGCACACTATGCAAACGATTGCACAGGAGTGGATAATGACCATGAAAGTCGCTGAATCCGTTACCAAACCCAGGCTCAGCGCACATGGGCTGTTTGTGATCCTGGCAGCAACGGGGGTCGCCCTGCTGGCGACACCATTAGCCTCCCCGGCAATGCCGGAGATCGCGAAAGTTTTTGCCGAAAATGCGCAGAACGAGGCGTTTGCGAGGGCGATCCTGACGGCCATCAGCATCCTGCCCGGCGATCCGAGCGTGATGTTCCTGGTCAAGTTCATACTGCTATCGATCCCGGCTTTGTTCATTATTCTGGGCGCACCGCTGGTTGGCTGGCTAAGCGACAACATCGGCAGAAAATCCTTGCTTAATGTTTCTCTGTTGATCTTCGGTGTCGCTGGCACCTCGGGCTACTTCGCTGACAGTTTCTTTTTCATGTTTGTCGGCCGTGCTGTACTGGGTTTGTCTATCGCCGGCATCAAGACGGCAACGGTCGCCATGGTTGGAGACTATTACGAAGGTCCGGAACGAAACAAAATAGTCGGATGGCAGGGGTCGGCGATGAAGTTCGGCGGCGTAGTTTTCATGTTGCTTGGCGGGTTTCTCGCCAACTACAACTGGCAAGTTCCATTCCTCGGTTACCTGATCGCCTTCGTTCTATTGCCGAGCGGCATGATTGCGCTGACCGAATCCTTGCCTGCCGCAAGGCCAGCGCATCAGGATAAGGACGACACCGCTCCAGGCATTCCATTTTGGCCTGCAGCCTATGTTTTCGTTTCTGCTTTTCTCGCATCCGGCCTGTTCTTCATCACGCCGGTGCAACTTCCATTCTATTTACGCAGCGCTTTTTCGGCGACGCCATTTGAGATGGGTGCGGCGATTGCGCTTGGCAACACGGTCGGGGCAATCAGCTCGCTGGCGTATTTTCGTTTCAAGAGGCGAATGAATTTCGTCGCGATCTACGCAGCTATCTTCCTGTCTATGGCGCTCGGTTACTTCGTCGTTGCTGCGGCAAGCAGTTACGCGATGGCCCTGGTTGGCATGGTGGTAGCCGGAATCGGCTTCGGGCTATACGTTCCAAACCACAGCAGCTGGATACTATCGATTGTTTCGCCAGAGCGTCGCGGATTCGGTGTTGGAATTGTGACGACCGCGATGTTCTCCGGTCAATTTGCAGCGCCACTTCTGGTTCAGCCT
>CAZTQL010000169.1:0-3355 GCA_964615665.1 uncultured Woeseiaceae bacterium
CGGCACCGGCATCATCGTGCTGTTGCCCAGATGACGAAATAGTGAGAGCCCCTTCGACACCGCGTCCGCTTTTGCGGCTGCCAGCGAGACGGCGAGTATCGCGTTTGCGCCCAGTCGGCCTTTGTTATCGGTCCCGTCAAGTTCGATCATGCGTGTGTCGAGCGCGCGCTGGTCTGCAAACTCGACGCCCAGGACCGCGTCTCGAATTTCGCCATTGGCGTTTGCGACGGCCTTACGCACTCCTTTGCCGAGGTAGCGCGATTTATCCCCATCACGCAGCTCAACCGCTTCTCGTGTACCAGTAGATGCCCCGGACGGTACCGCCGCGCGAGCACTGCTGCCGTCAGCGAGTCTGACGTCCGCTTCCACAGTCGGGTTGCCGCGTGAATCGAGAATCTCTCGAGCACGTATTTCTGTCATCTTGATCATTAGTTACTCCGAGTTTGGTACCCCGAGGCCGTAGCCTGATTCGAGGAATCCGCTTTGTTTGACGCTGGCGTCGATTGCCACCAGCGTTTCCAGAAGGTCTTTCATTTGCCCGAGCGGCCAGGCATTAGGACCATCACTGAGCGCAACCGAAGGATCCGGGTGCGTCTCCATGAATATTCCGGCGATGCCCGCGGCCACCGCCGCACGCGCGAGCACGGGAATGAACTCGCGCTGTCCGCCCGACGCCGAGCCCTTGGCACCCGGAAGCTGTACCGAGTGCGTAGCGTCAAACACGACAGGGCACCCGGTGCCCCGCAGCACAGGCAGGCTGCGCATGTCCGACACGAGGTTGTTATAGCCGAACGAAAAGCCGCGTTCGCACACAAGGATTGCATCGTTGCCGGTCGATTTGGCTTTGTCGACGACGTTCTGCATCTCCCATGGCGACAGAAACTGGCCCTTCTTGATATTGACCGGAAGCCCGGTGGCCGCTGTCCGCAGTATGAAATTGGTCTGACGGCAAAGAAACGCCGGCGTTTGCAGCACGTCGACAACCTCGGCCACCTCATCCATCGGGGTGTCCTCATGCACATCGGTGAGTATGGGCAGTCCCAGCTGCTGTTTGACCTGGCCGAGTATTCGCAAGCCCTCCTCCATGCCGGGGCCCCGAAAGCTGTCACGCGAACTACGATTGGCCTTGTCGAATGACGATTTGTAGATCAGTGATACGCCGAGACCTGAACAGATTTCCTGCAACGTGCCCGCCGTGTCGATCGACATCTGCTCGCTTTCGACAACGCAGGTCCCCGCGATCAGGAACAACGGTTGATCATTGGCAGCGTCGAAGCCGCAAAGATTCATGCTTCGGCCACCTCCGGCAACGTGCCTTCGGCGTGTCGGCGCGCCGCGCTGATGAAGCTCTTGAAGAGCGGGTGGCCGTCACGCGGGTTGGACGTGAACTCCGGGTGAAACTGGCTTGCCAGAAACCAGGGATGCTCCGGTAGCTCAACGACCTCAACAAGATCGTCGACCGACAACCCCGAGAAACGCAGGCCGGCATTCGACAGCCGTTCGCGGTAATTGTTGTTCACTTCGTAGCGGTGTCGATGACGCTCCTCGATCGAGGTCGCACCGTAGCTCGACGCAGCCAGCGTGCCCTCGCCCAAGGTGATCTGCTGCGCCCCCAGGCGCATGGTGCCGCCCAGCTCAGACGCCTCGTCGCGCTGCTCGGTGCCGCCGGCGTGGTCCTGCCATTCGGTGATCAAACCGACCACCGGGTGCGGCGTTTCCTTATCGAACTCCGTGCTCATCGCACCAGTGAGTCCCGCGAGGTTCCGCGCCGCCTCGATGACCGCTACCTGCATGCCGAGGCAGATACCCAGGTACGGGATGCCGTTCTCGCGTGCATATTGCACAGCGTCGATCTTGCCCTCGATACCGCGGTCGCCAAAACCGCCCGGGACGACGATGCCATCCAGGTCGGTGAGGCACCCCGTGCCCTTAAGTTCGATATCGCGCGACTCGATGAATCGAATATTGACGCGCGTCCTCGTGTGAATGCCGCCGTGCTGCAGTGCCTCGACCAGCGATATATAAGAATCCTTGAGGTCCATGTACTTGCCAACCATGGCAACTTCGACCGAGGCTTCGGGATTCATCTTGGCTTCGACAATTGCATCCCACTCGCTCAGGTCAGCTTCGGGCAAGTCCAGACCCAGCTGTCGGGTGACGATATCGTCGAGCCCCTGCTCGTGCATCATCGATGGAATCTTGTAGAGATCGTCGGCGTCATAGGCCGAGATGACCGCCTTCTCCTGCACGTTCGTAAACAGGGCAATCTTCTTGCGATGTTCGGTTGGCAGCGGCTGCTCGGAACGGCACACGAGGATATCGGGCTGAATACCGATGGAGCGCAATTCCTTGACCGAGTGCTGCGTGGGTTTCGTCTTGATTTCCTGAGACGCCGGGATATACGGCACGAGCGTCAGGTGTACATAGACGACGCGATCGTGGCCCATTTCGACACCCATCTGGCGAATCGCCTCGAGAAACGGCAGCGACTCGATATCGCCGACTGTGCCACCGATCTCGACCAGGCAGATATCCGCATCGCCCGCGCCGCGTTTAACGCTGGTCTTGATCTCATCGGTGATGTGCGGGATGACCTGCACGGTGGCGCCGAGGTAATCACCACGCCGCTCCTTGCCGATGACCGTCTCGTAAATACGCCCCGTCGTAAAATTGCTGTTGCGCCCGCCAGTCGCGGTACGCACGAAACGCTCATAGTGGCCGAGGTCCAGATCCGTCTCGGTCCCGTCGTGCGTAACGAACACTTCGCCATGCTGGAATGGGCTCATCGTTCCCGGATCAACGTTGATGTACGGATCCAGTTTGATCATGCTGATGGTCAGGCCACGCGCCTCCAGAATGGCGCCAAGGCAGGCGGAGGTAATGCCCTTCCCCAGCGAGGAAACCACGCCGCCCGTGATAAATACATACGATGTCATTGATGAACCCGAAGCCGGTTGTCCATGATCAAATGCGCATGGAATTCGAAGGTCAACGAGAAACAAGAAAGGGTCGGAGCAAAAGCACTGCCATGCCAGCGTTGTGCTTTCTTCCAACCCTTCAAATTCCGCGCCGTCGTTGGACTAGAGACGGTTTTAAACGTTATCAGATAGGCCGTTCTTACACAACGACTGAAGCACGTGTGCGCATGCTCAATGCAACGCGGGACGCTGTTGCCATTGCACGACGAAGCCGGTGTCAGCGACAGCATCAGCAGCCACCCAAAGATCGCCGACGGCGATAAGCCGTTCACCCGAATACAATAACGGCAGGCGATCGCGCATCCACGGGACCACGCCCTCTTCTTGAAGTAATTTCTTGAGTTTCCGCGTATGTCTATGACCAACTGGCTTAAATT
>CAZTQL010000170.1:0-3355 GCA_964615665.1 uncultured Woeseiaceae bacterium
GAGGATTCCCGCCGTCAATATGGCGGCGTCCGAGTCGTCCGGAATTTGGTCATACTGAGCATCGATAACGAATTCCACCACCGCCTCCAGTGTGGCCGTATCGAACGTTACGCTGGTGACACGACCGATGGTTACACCCGACATAGCCACCGGCGCCCGGCTGCGCAAGCTGCCTACGTTCTCGAAGCGCGCCTCGACCGTGTAGATCTCGTCTGCAGAGAAATCGTCTCCGCCCGTCGTCTGCGTCGTTAGAAAAAATAGTGCGCCCAGACCCAGAAGGACAAAAAGGCCTGTACCTACCTCAACGGCTCGTGTTTGATGCATCTTTATTCCTCAAAGCATGAAGGCCGTGATCACAAAATCGAAAACCAGCACGGCGATTGCTGTAATGACTACTGTACGTGTCGTTGCCCTGCCGACACCTTCGGCCGTGGGAATCGCATTATAGCCTTCCCACACCGCGATATGGCTTGCCAGGACTCCGAACACAACGCTTTTGAATATTCCTTCACGGATATCGTCAATGTCGACGGTCATTTGCATTTGTTGCCAGAACGCGCCGACGTCGACCGACAACAACTCGACGGCAACCAGGTGCGTGCCAAACAGGCCGACCATGCTAAAAATAGCCGCAAGGAACGGCATCGCGATGACACCTCCCAGGAACCGCGGCACCAACACCCGACTGACCGGGTTCACTGCCATCATTTCCATCGCCGACAGCTGGTCCGTTGCCTTCATCAGGCCGATCTCGGATGCCAGTGCGGTACCCGCGCGTCCGGCAAATAGCAGCGCCGTGATCACGGGGCCCAGTTCCTTCACCAGACCGAACGCCGCAAATACACCAATCGAGTCTTCGGCGTTGAACCGCGCGAGGTTTGAATAGCCCTGCAAACCCAGCACTCCGCCAACAAAAAACCCGCTGATCATGATGATGACGAGCGACAATGCCCCCGAATTGAAAACCTGCTTTACGACCAGGTCGAAGCGCGTCACCAGTATCCGCGGTGTATGCGACAGAAGACGCACGAAGAATAGCTGGAACGCACCAAACGTACGAACGAATTCGCTACTCGTATGGTAAATGTCACGAAGTATCTTGTTCACTCGGCGTCCCGCCCCAGCAGCTGCTCTGCGTAATCAGGCGCCTTGAAGTGAAAGGCCACGGGTCCATCCGCCATGCCGTGCATGAATTGACGCACGAGTTCGGACTCGGCGAGTCGTAACTCACTCGGACTGCCTGACGCGGCAACTTTGCCATCGGAAATCAGGAAACTCCGGTCGGCCACCGTCGCTATCTCCTCAACGTCATGACTGACGATAATACTGGTAATTCCCAGCGCATCATTCATGCGGCGCACGAGCCGCACGATGACCCCCATCGAGATGGGATCCAGCCCAACGAACGGTTCGTCGTAAATAATTATCTCCGGGTCCATGACCATCGCGCGTGCCAGCGCGACCCGGCGCGCCATACCACCGGATAGCTGTGCCGGCATCATATCGGCAGCTCCGCGCAGGCCAACGGCGTGCAGTTTCGTGAGAACAACATGTCGGATCAGTCGATTCGTGAGCCGTGTGTGCTCGCGCAGCGGGAATGCGACATTTTCGAAAACACTGAGATCGGTGAGCAAGGCACCGTTTTGAAACAACATGCCGAAGCGCTGACGCAGCTGATAGAGCTCCGTAATGCTGAGCGTCGATATATCGACGCCGTCGACGTAGATAGAACCCTGTTGCGGGATGAGCTGCCGCGTTATCAAGCGCAGCAACGTCGTTTTGCCCGTACCGCTTGGCCCCATTAAAGCTGTGATCTCGCCGCGTTTGATAACGAGATTCATGCCTTCAAAAATAACGCGCGGGCCGCGCGAGTATTTCAGGTCCTTTATCTCAATCAGGTTGTCGGAATGATGGTCCAAGGGTCCCCTCTGCCGCGGCTGGCGCCGGCAATGGATCGCGGTACAGGCTTTGTGTGGCCGGAAGCATAGCAAAATGTTGCCGCCCCAACGCTTGAAAATGGCACTAGGTATGGCTTGGGACACCAATTAGGACTAAAATGGTCCCTTATTCGGCAATTTGAGACTCGGACATTGCTCAGAATCAGCAAACTCACCGACTACGGCACCGTCGTGCTTGCCCACCTTGCGGCAAATCCGGCCACGGTCTGCAGTGCTGCTGACGTCGCCGGGGCCACAGGAATAGCGCCGCCGACGGTCAGCAAGCTCTTGAAATCGCTGGCCCGAGCCGGCCTCGTGTCATCGACCCGTGGCGCCAACGGTGGCTATCGGCTGTCGCGGGGTCCGCAGGACATCAGCGCGGCCGATATTATCGACGCACTGGATGGCCCGGTCTCAATCACTGAGTGCAGCGGGAGCGACAGCCTGTGTGAGCATGAAGACGTGTGTAGCGTCGGAAACTCGTGGCAACGAATCAACATCGCGATCCGCCGAGCGCTCGACGATGTCACATTGAGTGATCTGCTGCGCACCAATACTTCGGTGCCGCAGTTTCGTTTCTCCGGGTTACCGGTCAACGTGGAAATAAAGAACTAACAACATGGCTACAGATTCCGAACACATTGAAAGCCTGGTCAATCGCCGCTACGAACATGGCTTTGTCACCGATATTGCGAGCGACAGCCTCCCGCCTGGACTGGATGAGAATGTCGTACGCGCAATTTCTGCGCGCAAGCAGGAACCCGAGTTCATGCTCGAGTGGCGGTTGCAGGCCTATCAACAATGGCTCGACATGCAGGAGCCGGAGTGGGCGCACTTGCACTACCCGAAGATCGACTACAACGCGATCTCTTACTACTCCGCACCAAAGTCCGACGAAGACCGTCCGAAAAGCCTGGATGAGGTCGATCCGAAGCTCCTGGAAACCTATGACAAGCTCGGCATTCCGCTGCACGAGCGCGCGCGTCTTGCTGGCGTCGCCGTCGACGCCGTGTTTGACAGCGTCTCGGTCGCAACAACGTTCAAGGAAAAACTCTTTGAGGCTGGTGTCATCTTCTGTTCGTTCTCAGAGGCCGTGCTGCAACACCCGGAACTCGTCAAAAAGTATCTCGGCAGCGTCGTGCCGCGCCGTGACAATTTCTTCGCTGCACTCAATTCCGCGGTCTTCAGCGACGGCTCATTTGTTTATATCCCGAAGGGCGTGCGCTGCCCGATGGAGCTTTCCACTTACTTCCGTATCAATGCCGCCAACACGGGCCAGTTCGAGCGCACACTGATCATTGCTGACGAGGGTAGCCATGTCAGTTACCTCGAAGGCTGCACCGCACCCATGCGTGACGAGAACCAGCTACACGCGGCCGTCGTCGAACTCGTCGCGCTGAAAGATGCCGAGATCAAGT
>CAZTQL010000171.1:0-3332 GCA_964615665.1 uncultured Woeseiaceae bacterium
CTGATCGTGCGTTGGTTGCTGGTCATCAAACGCAGACTGCTGCTGCGCGAAGCACTGCAAAGGCGAGAGGCCGCGGCTCGCGAGGCCAGCGGTGAAGCCGTAGCAACAGATGAAGATCCCGAAAGTGCAGAGAACGTTCATGAGGACATCGAATCACTCGATGCGGATACTCGCAAACTCGTCAACGTCGCGCTGGTCATAACGATGATTCTCGGGATAGCCGGCATCTGGTCCAGCGTACTGCCGGCGCTCGGCATATTCAGCGACATCACCCTGTGGCATTACGTCGCCACCGTCGGCGGCGTGGACACGCTACAGCCGGTAACACTGATCGACCTGTTCATCGCCGCTATCGTCATCGTGGTCACAATCGTTGCCGCTGGAAACGTACCGTCCCTCATCGAAATCGTCATGCGGCAATCGCCGTCCATAAAACCGGGCAGCCGTCTCGCGTTTTCGACACTCGCCCAATACACGATCGCCGCCATCGGCATCGGCGTCACGCTGAGCATAATCGGTGTTAACTGGTCCAAGCTGCAGTGGCTCGTCGCCGCGCTCGGCGTCGGCATCGGCTTCGGTCTACAGGAGATCTTCGCCAACTTCATCAGCGGGCTGATCATCCTGATCGAGCGCCCTATCCGTGTGGGTGATGTCGTGACGGTCGGCGACATCAGCGGAACCGTGTCCCGGGTACAGATCCGTGCCACGACGATTCGCACCTGGGACCGAACGGAATTGCTGGTACCGAACAAGGAATTTATCGCGGGTCGCGTTCTGAACTGGTCCTTGTCTGACGAAATAACGCGCTTGTACCTGACAGTCGGTATCGCCTACGGCAGCGACGTGGAAAAGGCCCTGCGACTCATCGAGGAGGCCGCACAAGAGCAACCCGGGGTCCTCGCCGACCCTGAACCGTTCGTCACTTTCGAGGCCTTCGGCGACAACGCGCTGGTACTCGGCCTGCGCTGTTTCATCGAGGACCTGGAAATGCGTTTGCTAACGCTGACGAACCTGCACCGCGCCATCAATCGGAAGTTCCAGGATGCAGGCATTGTCATCGCCTTCCAGCAACGCGACCTGCACCTGGATACGGCCAGTCCGCTAGAGGTCCGCATCCTGCAGGGCGCAGCGCCCAAACCCTAGGGACGTTACATGTTCGGATTCGCTTTGCGGGGCAACTGTCTTTTCGTATCATTGCTAGTGCTGATGGCCGCCGGCTGTGCCACGGTACCTCATGATCTGCCGAAGGAGTCGAGCATGTATGTCGCTGACACAGGTGGGACCCACTATGGCCGCTTGGCCGCCGACTGGGCAGAGTTGCATGGGGGTCAGTCCGGATTCTATCCGCTATCGCAAGGCATGGACGCATTGGGCGCGCGGCTGCGAATTGCGGAGCAGGCCGAGAAGACCATCGACTTGCAGTACTTTCTCATTAAGCCGGACACGGCCGGCCGCGTTGTCTTACTGTCGTTACTCGAGGCGGCGGACCGGGGCGTGCGGGTTCGATTCCTGCTGGACGACATCTTCACAACAGCGCCGGACCGCACACTGTTGCTTCTCAACCAGCACCCGAATATTGAGGTGCGACTTTTCAACCCGATATCGCGTAGCGGCCTGCATTCGCTGAATTTCGTCGGCAATTTTCGCCAGGCCAACCGGCGGATGCACAACAAGTCGTTCACAGTGGACAACTGCATCAGTATCGTCGGCGGCCGCAATATCGCCGACGAGTATTTCCAACTGATGGACACGTCCGTATTCGCGGATTTCGATGTAGTCGCCGTTGGCCCGATCGCGACGGAGATCTCCGTGTCGTTCGACGAGTTCTGGAATCACGGGATGGCCATTCCGGTTGAGCAGCTCGCGTCTAACGAGATAGCGGGCGGGCTTGCCGACGAGCGTGCGCGGATCGAGGAGGAAGCACCAAGGATCTATCAGGAGGTGTACGGCAAGGCCCTGTCGAGCGAACTGATGCAAGAGCTGATCTCCGGCACGCGCGATTTTTTCGCCGCCGATGCAAGGGTTCTGTACGACGATCCCGAAAAGCTGCGTAACGCGGTTGCCGACGAGTACAAGCGACTGGCAGGCGAGCTGGACACACTTCTACAGCAAGCTGAGAATGAAGTGATGTTCATTTCGCCGTATTACGTACCTGGTAAGAACGGTGTCGAATACGTGCGCTCATTGGTAGATAAAGGCGTGCGAACCGTCGTGCTGACCAACTCGCTGGCCTCCAACAACCACGTGCCGGTGCACTCGGGCTATGCGCGCTATCGCAAGCGCGTGATTGAGGCTGGCGTCGAACTGAACGAAGCGCGCGCCAACGCTGGTCGCGCCCTGCAGGCGGGTGAAGGCCCGGACGTGCTGACACTGCATACCAAAATGATCCTCATCGACCGGCGCTACCTGTTCGTCGGTTCCTTGAATCTCGATCCGCGCTCGATCGATATCAACGCTGAGATGGGCCTGCTGATCGACTCCGCGGAACTGACTGGTGCGATAGCCGAGGCCATAGAAAGATTGCTGCCGGAGATTGCCTACCGGGTGCGGCTGGACGACAAGGGCCGAGTCAGGTGGCACGCCGTCATCGACGGCGAGACAGTGATCGAGACCAACGAACCTCAGGCGGGAACCTGGCTGCGCTTCAAGGCGTGGTTTATGAAAATCGCCCCGGAGAGCCAGCTCTAGAAATCGAAGCGAAAGCCCGCCGACAGCACGGAATCGACACTCTCGCCATTGACATCACTGCCACCTGACAGCAGGGCTTCGAGGTAGGCAAAGCTCTCGTCGGTTGCGAACCACGACGCGCCGAATAACAGTTGCTCGACCCCAAAGTCCGAGTCTACGCGTGGATCGTCGATATCGGGATCCGTGTAGTTGAACCCTCCGTAAATGTGCAAGCGATCGGAGTATCCGTAATCGACGTACAGCTCCGCTCCGACACCATCGTAGATCAGCGTATCGTCTGCGAAGAATATCGATTCGTGGTTGTCCCACGTGGCAATACTGAAGGCCGTGTTCCACGGTCCGCTGTGATAGCGCACGCCAAGCGTCGCAACGCCGGAATTGTCGTTTCCGGTGATATCCTCGAATGCGCCCTCGATGCTATTGGCGGCGAAAGCAGCACCGATTTCCCAGCTGTCATTCGGCGCGAAGATCAGCGACCCGCCAAGGGCCTCGAAGTCGTCACCATCGGCTGCGGTCTTGAGTTGCGTCTGCAGGCCGTAGCTGAATTTGCCGCGCGCATTACGCCAGATGATGGCGTCTTCGGCACGGCCGCTGCCGAGGGAGCCACCATCCGTCCCTGCAGCAAACACGGACAGGGCGGAGCC
>CAZTQL010000172.1:0-3204 GCA_964615665.1 uncultured Woeseiaceae bacterium
CTCCAGAGCAATCCACAGAACGATATGACCAAATTCCGGACGACTCGGACGCCGCCATATTGACGGCGGGAATCCTCGGCAGCCAGTACATCGGGCTGCAGGCTGGTGGATCCGATTTATACCTCGAGGAGGGTAGCGAGATATTATTTACACAGTCGGCGATTGTTCTGGAAAACCTGATCGGTAAGTTTCTTGTCAGTTCCGGATCTGGCGACGAGGACTGAGTATGAAAGAACTGACAATGCGTTATGTATCGATTGCTTTGACGGCGGCAATACTTTCGTTGTCGTCTCTCACGGCATTCGCCGAAACGGCAAACACACCAAACAGCGTGATCGAGGAATCGGTCGCCCTGTTGACCGAAACCCTCGATGGACGAAAGTCTGAGCTTGCTGCCGATCGGCCGGCGCTATACGAGTTGATCGACGGTATCTTGCTGCCGCGCTTCGATCGACGTTTCGCGGCGCAGGTGGTGTTGGCAAAACACTGGCGAACAGCGAGCACGGAGCAGAGAGATCGGTTTATTGAGGCGTTTTACCAGGCACTGATGCGTCGCTATGCCGACGGCGTGCTCGAGTTCGACCCCAGCAAGATCACGGTGCTGCCGTTTCGCGGTGATGCCACCAAGAAACGCACGAAAGTCAGAAGTACGGTACTGCTGGATGATGGCAGCAAGGTTGCCGTTGATTATGATCTCGTGAAGCGTGAGTCAGGCTGGCTGGTATTTAACGTCGTGGTCGAAGGCGTCTCTTACGTCAGGAATTATCGCGCCGAGCTTGATAGCGAGATCAGTGGCAGCAGCCTGGACACCGTCATCGAGCGGCTCGAAAGAGAGGCGGGCATCGTAGCCGATGGGTGATTTCGAACTACAGGATCTTGGTGATGGCCGTTTCGCGCTGACGGGCGAAATGTCGTTTGACACTGCCGAGCGCATTCTGAGAGCTAGCGAGAAGCCCTTCGAAGAACACACCCAACTTGAAATCGACCTGTCCGGCGTAACGAACAGCGATTCTGCGGGTCTGGCGCTGCTCCTGGAATGGGTGACGTGGGCAAATCACACGGTCCGGGAGATTCGCTTCGAGGGTATGCCGGAGCGCGTGATGGCGATTGCTAAAACGACTGAGGTGGACGAGCTCTTGAGTCGTGGCGAGCGCTGGGCGGGATTCATCGAAGCACCCGAAACCTGAGAAGGCGCTCAGTCTTCGTCGTAGTCTTCGTCGTCCATAAATTCATCGAAGAAGGCATCGTCTTCCGGCGGATTGCCATCATAAATTTCGTACTCGCGATTCTGCAGGTAGGACTCTCGCAACGTGATGTAGCGGTCCTTCGAGTCGGCGAGGAATTTTTCGGCGACCAGCACACGACTTCGTATATCGATAATCCGCAGCACCTGTAGCTTGTCCCGCACCGATGTATTGTCGTAATAATAAAGCAGCGGCGTGATGGCATAAATGGGGAACAACAGGGCGTCACGTAACGTGCTCGGACCAAATATAGGCAACATCACATACGGCCCGGCCGGTACGCCCCAGACGGCGGCCGTCTGGCCAATGTCTTCGGAGTAATCTTCGAGCCCTGCGGCAGTTGCAACGTCCAGAATACCGCCGAGTCCCATTGTACTGTTGAAGACAAATCGGGTCAGCTCGGAAAGACCACGTTTTGGTTTTCCCTGCAGAAAGTTATTAACGGCAGAACCCGGTGTGGTCAGGTTAATGTAGAAATTACTAACACCGGTGCGGATTGGAGACGGGATGATTGCCTGGTAGCCTTTCGCGATCGGCTTCAGCGTGACGTTGTCGATCGCCGTGTTGATGCTGAAAAGTGGGCGGTTCAGGGGCTCCCACGGATCGGACTCAACGCGTTGCTCGGCCGGTACGCTGGCGCAAGCACCGAGCAAAGTCGCCGCGAGCAATAACGCGGTCGCACGGGCCACACGTGTCATATCCGGTGTTGGCACCGCTAGCTCGAAGTGCGGGCGGAGGTGCCAACCGGACGATCACGCCGCATCATCTTCAGTTGTTCCTCCGTCATGAATTCACGGATGAAATCTATCCGGGCTTCGAAGCGAATGCGCTGAATCTCTTGGAGCTCCGGGAGGTTAAGCGCCTGTCGCAGGTAACCGATGCCGCCGGTAAGGTCGCCGATCATGAGGCGATATTCGGACAGGTAGTAGTAGGCTTCTGCCTGTTCACCGGCGTCGCTGGCGGCCCGCGCGATGAGATGAACCTGCTCAGGCGTTGGCGGTACGTTATTCAGCAAGTCGAGCAGCAGTATGTGTGCTTTCTTGGCCTGTCCCAATTGCAGGAGTCGCTCGCCGTAGTCAAGAACCAGCGGGACATTGCGGGGGAAGAGGGCCAACGCGCGCTCGTAAGTCTTGAGCGCGTCGCGTGGCTGGTCGAGTGCGACCAGCGTTTGGCCCAGCCCGATGTGATAGGCAATGACTGACTTATCTGCCTCCAGCAAGTCGTCAAAAATGTCGAGCGCTTGCCAGTAAAGCCCGGCGCGCTGGTAGGCAACCGCTCGGCCATAGCGTTCCGTGTCGTTCTGGGCGCCGTAGTCGCGCTTCTCGAAGTAGGCTACCGCTTCTTTCGCAGTGTCGAAGCGGTCGACGATGACCCGAGATCGCGCGATGCCGTAATTCACAGAGTCGTCGCTGCGAATATTTGGATACTCGCGAGCCCGATTACGCGCCTCGGCGATACGATCCGTACTGACAGGGTGCGTGCGCAGAAACTCCGGCGCTCGCATTTCCGGGCTGGTCGTGGTCTGTCGTGACATGACCTCGAAAAACGAGGCCATGCCGTAAGGATCGAAGCCGGCGTCGGCGAGGGCAGAAATGCCTACTCGATCCGCTTCGTACTCATTAGTTCTCGTAAAGTTGATTTGTTGCTGCATGGCGCTGCCTTGAGCAACCGCCATTGCGCCTTGCACTACGTCGGCACTGCCGCCGGCCGCCGCTACAATGATGGCGCCAAGCATCAACGCGGTGCTGAGAATGCTTTGTCGTGAGTTAGCGTGAATGGCGCGCGCAATGTGGCGCTGGGTAACATGCGCGACCTCGTGCGCAATGACGCCTGCCAATTCGTCCTCGCTGCGTGTGGCTTCGAGCAGGCCCGTGTGCACGCCGATATGCCCGCCAGGCAGAGCAAATGCATTGATGCGAGGGTCTTCTACCGCAAAAAAAGAGAAGCTGTGATCGCCATC
>CAZTQL010000173.1:0-3095 GCA_964615665.1 uncultured Woeseiaceae bacterium
ACGAGCGCCTTGATTTCGTTCGCACAGAGTTTGGCGAGACCGGAGTAGATCTTCGGCGTTCCGCAGAGGACGTGGCCGGTCTCCAGATAGTTCTCACTGCCATCGAGCCCGCTGATGATGCCGCCCGCTTCACGGATGATCAGTGAACCGGCCGCGAGATCCCAGGGTGCGAGGCCGGTCTCCCAGAAGCCGTCGAGGCGTCCGGCGGCGACGTAGCAAAGATCGAGCGCCGCGGCGCCCGGTCGACGTACGCCCGACGTATTCTTGACGACTTTGCCCAACATGCTGAGATAGGGGTCAATGTCGACGTCGGCCTGGCGGAATGGAAAGCCCGTGCCGATCAGCGCGCGCTCCATTTCCAGCTGGCCGCTGACGCGGATCTTGTGCTCGTCGAGTTGCGCCCCGGCGCCGCGAGTGGCGGTGAACAGTTCCTGGCGCATCGGGTCGTACACGACGGCATGGGCCATGCGACCGTCAATCTGCACGCCTATCGACACCGCGAAAACCGGGAAACCGTGCAGGTAATTGGTGGTGCCGTCGAGCGGATCGATGATCCAGAGGGTATCGGAACTGGAGTCGCCCGCCGCACCGGACTCTTCAGCCAGGATGGCGTGTTCGGGGTAATGCTTTTGAATGACATCGATGACAGCGCGCTCGGCCGCGCGATCTGCCTCGCTGACGTAATCGTTATGCCCTTTGACTTCGACCTTGAGCTTCTCGAGTTTGACCAGGTTTCTGATCAATACGGCACCTGCGCGGCGCGCAGCCATTACCGCTACGTTGAGTAGTGCATGCATGAGACGATTCCGTCGTTGTAAAAGAACTGGGCATTTCGCGCGCCAAAACCCCAAGGGCACTGTCGGCGCGGGCCACTGGGGCGCTAGAATACCGGACTTTTAGAGGCCTGTGTCAATCATGTCGATTCGAATCGTACTTGTTGGAACCACGCACCCGGGGAACATCGGGGCTGTGGCGCGTGCCATGAAGAACATGGGGCTCTATGACCTCGCGCTCGTGAATCCGCGGTACTTCCCACACGACGAGGCGACAGCGCGGGCCTCGGGCGCGGCCGATGTTCTCGAACGGGCCCTCGTCGTCTCGAGTCTTGCGGAGGCGCTGACCGACTGTGTTTACGTGGCGGGCGCGAGCGCCCGTTCGCGCACCATTGCCTGGCCGGTCATGGGGCCGCGTGAATGCGCGGAGCAAATGATCAGTGAGAGCCGGCATGGCAAGGTAGCCGCGGTTTTCGGTCCCGAGAATGCCGGGCTGAATAACGACGATCTTGATTTGTGCCACACGTTGTTGACGATACCGGCGGACCCCGCGTTCAGTTCGCTGAACCTGGCGATGGCCGTGCAGGTGCTGACCTACGAGCTGCGGGTTGCCAGCATGTTCGACGAGGCACCCGCGTTCGCAACCGAGGCGCCGCGGGCGAGCGGTGAGGAAATGCAGCACTTCTACGACCATCTCGAAAAGGTGTTCGAAGACATTCGGTTTCTCGATCCTGAAAATCCACGGCTTCTCATGCGCCGCATGCGGCGGCTGTTCGTGCGCATTCGCCCGGACAAAAATGAAGTAAATATCTTGCGCGGCTTTCTGACGGCCATCGAGCGCAGCAGGGAGACGGATTGATGCCGCCTGGCATGCTGTATCTGGATTACGCGGCGTCGACGCCCGTCGAGGCAGACGTTGCCGAGCTGATGCTCGAGTGCCGTGCGCGAGGCTTTGCCAATCCTTCGTCAAACCACGTGGCCGGCAGGCAGAGCCGGGCGCTTATCGAAACGGCGCAGTCACAGCTCGGCGCGCTGCTGAATGTTGATCCGCAAACATTGATCTGGACATCCGGCGCCACGGAGTCCGATAACCTTGCCATCATGGGCGGCGCACACTATCGCGCGCATCGGGGCAAGCATCTGCTAACAATGCCGACCGAGCACAAGGCGGTGACCGACGCGTTTCAACAGCTCGAGAAGGAAGGATTCGAGGTAACCTGGCTGACGCCCGACAGCAATGGTCAGCTGAACCCCGAGGCGCTGGCCGCCGCGTTGCGACCAGACAGCCAGCTGGCCTCGATCATGTTCGTCAACAACGAGACTGGCGTGATTCAGGATATCGAGGCGCTCGGCACTGTCTGTCGTGAGCATGACGTGCTGTTCCATGTCGATGCGGCGCAAGCGGTTGGCAAAGTGCCTGTCGATCTGCATGCGCTGCCCGTCGATTTGCTGTCGCTGACGGCACATAAATTCTATGGGCCAAAAGGCATCGGTGCGCTATACGTCGCCGACCGTCCCGGTTGCCACGTCGAACCGCTGCTGTTCGGCGGTGGGCAACAACGACGTCTGCGGCCAGGCACCTTGCCGGTCGAGTTGATCGCCGGCCTGGGTCTCGCGGCAGAGATTGCGGGTGCACGCCTGCAGGCTGATCTCGACAAGCTCACTAACTTGCGCAGCGTCCTCTGGGCGGGCATCAAATCAATCGACGGGCTTGTCGTGAACGGGGCCCTTGAGGGCGGCTTCCCCGGGATTCTCAATGTCAGCGTCGAGGGCGTAGAGGGAGAAAGTCTGCTACTGGCGCTTGAGCCACTGTGCGTCGCCACCGGGTCGGCCTGCAACTCACAGATCCAGGAGCCGTCTTACGTGTTGCGCGCGCTCGGCCGCAGCGACGACCTCGCGCAGAGTTCCATTCGCTTCAGTATGGGGCGGCCAACGACTGCCGAGGACGTCGAGTTCGCGGCGCAGCGCTACTGCGAGGCCGTCACAAGACTGCGCGCGCTCGCGCCATCGGCCGCGGCGTGAGCGGCGATCCCTATAGCGCGGCAGTGCGTGAGCTGTTTGCGAATGCCGGGCATGGTGGCGACTTGGCCGACGCCGACGCCGTCGAGCTTGAGGGGCAGGGCATAAATCTGCGGCTGGCGGCCCGCCATGCCGATGGGCGAATTACAGCGCTGCGTTTCCGTGCTTATGCCTGCCCGCACGTTATTGCGGCCTGCGAGGCATTCTGCCGCGGCTGGGAAGGCCGTCCCGTTGCGGACCTTAGCGGCTTTGCGGCAGCAGACATAATCGACGATCTATCTGTACCTGTGGAGAAAACCGGAC
>CAZTQL010000174.1:0-3036 GCA_964615665.1 uncultured Woeseiaceae bacterium
CAAATACGCTCCGAGAACCGCGAATTCGTCATCAAAGCGCAGTGCGATCCTTACCCCGACGAACTGGCCGCGTCTGTGCTCAATCGAATTCGTCCAGCAATCGCGGCCATTGACTTGCCTAACGGCTACACGCTGGAGTGGGGCGGTGAAGAGGGCGACTCGAAAGAGTCGAATGCAGATCTAATGTCAACGATTCCAATGGGCTTTCTGGCCATGGTGCTCGTTGTCTTTATCCTGTTTGGCAAGGTCCGTCAGCCGCTGGTTATTTGGCTGGTGGTGCCCGGCTTGTTTATCGGCGTCGTATTTGGACTGGTCGTGACCGGTATTCCCCTAGAGTTCATGGGTATTCTTGGCATATTGTCGTTGTCGGGATTGCTTATCAAGAATGCAATTGTTCTGGTCGATCAAATGGACTTTGAGATTCGTAATGGCAAACCGAAATACGAGTCTGTGGTTGATGCCGCCACAAGCAGGTTCCGCCCGGTAATGATGGGCACGTTAACTACCGTACTCGGTGTGATTCCATTGTTTTTCGATGCCTTCTTTCAGTCTATGGCCGTGGTTATCGTATTTGGTCTGACATTTGCGACCTTGCTAACACTGCTAATTGTACCGGTCCTATATGCCATATTCATGAATGTGCACCCCAAGGAAGTCAAGGTATGAAAGTAACTAAGTTCACGATTGTACTGGTCGTCGTCTTGCTGATTGGAGCTTGTGCAGGCGGCACGGGATCGAAAGTTCAGCAAGCCGTTGAGACAGCGACTGATTCGCCAGAAACTTGGGTAACCAAGGCAGAAAAGTACGAGGACTTATCGTTGCGTTGGATAGAGTCGTTTAAGGACCCTGTCCTGCTCAAGCTCATCGATGAAGGCAAAGCGAATAACCTCGACTTGCAGGTGGCAGCGGGCAACATGGACAAGGCGTGGCTACTGGCAGAGCAATCAGGAGCGACGTTAAAGCCCACTGCCGACTTATCGTTGGGTAGAACCCAGACCGGTAATGCAAACAGTGGCTCATCAAGCGGCAACATTAATGTAGGGCTGACGGTGAGTTGGGAAGCTGACGTGTGGGGGCGCATGCGGGCCGGTGTTAGCGCAGCACAGGCAAGCGCGCAAGCTGCCAAAGCGGACTATGTGTTCGCGCTACACTCCTTAAGTGCCAACATTGCGAAAACGTATTTTAAGGTGATTGAGGCCAAGCTACAGGCCGACATTACGCGCAAAAATCTTTCGATTCTTGGCAAGACGATGCGCGTTGCACAAGTCCAGTATGAAAACGGCGTTTCGTCAGGACAGGACATTGCGTTGAATCGTGCGAACCTGGCGTCGGCGAAAGAGCAACTGATTACGATCGAAGGTTCACAACGCGATGCGACCAGAGCGTTGGAAGTCCTATTGGGGCGCTATCCTGAAGCGGCGCTGGATATTCCGGGCGTCCTGCCCAAATTGCCGCAACCGCCGCCCGCGGGCGTCCCCTCGGAAGTGTTGGAACGGCGCCCTGATATTGTCTCGGCTGAAAGAAGGGTAGCAGCCGCGTTCCACGCGACAGAACAGGCCGAAGCGGCGCGTCTACCAAGATTTTCGCTGACGAGTTCAGCCAGCGGCGCTTCAGGTTCTCTATCGGACGTACTCGATCCTGCAAATGTGGGCTGGCAGCTCGCTGCTAACCTGGTTGCACCGTTATTCGATGGTGGGCGGCGCAAGATAGACATCGAGATAGCCAATGTAGAACAGCGCCAGGCCATTTCTAGTTATGCGCATACGGCGCTGGTTGCTTTCTCAGAAGTAGAGACGAATCTCGATCAGGGCACTGTGTTGGCCCGCCGACGGGACGCGTTGAGCGAGGCGCTGGAGCAAAGCGAAAAAGCGTATCGAATTGCGGAGTTGCGATACAAAGAGGGTGAAACAGAGTTGTTGGATACGCTTCAGATCCAACAGCAAGCCATATCTGCCGAGAGCAATTTGCTGTCAATCAAGCGCCTGCAGTTGGAGCAACGCATCAATCTGTATTTATCTCTCGGCGGCGAGTGGTAGAAACGCACGGACCGGCAAAGCTATAGACGATGGAGTTTACGGTCAACTTCTTGCGGCTTTCCTTTTGGGCTATGTGCAAAATTACTTTCAAAAAATGGCTGTCTTGGCTTTTCCTATTGAACCGATGAATTTGATGAATATCTATTAGCCGTCAATCACTGGCGACTCCTTCTTTACCCACGAATGTCTCCTGTTGTTAAGGATTATCAGATGCCTGCCGACGAGCAGGAGCTTGCGGATTAAATCAGCATTTGGGGCAGGCGTCAGATAATACTCAGGGGAGGAAACCGCGGGGTCGAAGCCGTTGTCGCTGAGTAGTCTTCACTGAGCTATGGGGATTTGAAGAGCAGCTCCTGGGATTCTTCACCTGACTGTGATTGCCAGGCGCGTCCGGCGTGTTGTTCTGGCACGTTGGCAGGCGGATGTTCAGTAGTCCTGATGACCTCTGAGGGCGACTGGTTGGGGTATTTCTTAATTTACGCAATAGGCCGGCGCTGCCGGCGCAAAGCCAGCAGTGAAGGTGCAATATGAGTGAAGTTTCGCTCATGAGTAAGCCGGCGGTGCCCGCGGTATTTGTTTTTTGAAGGTTTCGATAATGATCATGGGTGTACCGCAGGCCGGGCAGGTGTAGGTGCTCCTCGCCGGATTGTCGTCAACAACGTCTGTTTCTGGCGCAACCGCATCGTCACTGCCATCGCTGATGAGTTCACGCAGTCGTTGCACGTGTTTGACCCGGGTATGGTTGGCGAAGAGGCCATAGTGGCGGATGCGGTGGAAGCCTGCGGGCAACACGTGAATAAGAAAGCGCCGGATGAACTCGTCGGTCGCCAGGGTCATGGTCTTGTGGCGATCACGCCGCTTGGCACGATAGTCCTTCCACTTGAAGGTGACACCGTGTTCATCACAGGCGATCAAACGGCTGTTGGCGATCGCCACACGATGGGTATAGCGCGACAGATAGGCGAGCACGGCCTCAGGTCCGGCAAACGGTCGCTTGGCA
>CAZTQL010000175.1:0-2825 GCA_964615665.1 uncultured Woeseiaceae bacterium
TCGGGAGTTCGCCAGAGCGGCGGCGGTCTGACTCCGTAGCGAAGAAGGGGACAGACCCCATAGGGGGTCTGTCCCCTTTTTTTTCGGGCCTGCTCTCAATTCGCCAGGTTGTCAAAAAGTTATAACAAACGTATAATCTGGAACAACATTTGTAATAACTTGGACCCAAGGCTATGGAACTCAAGCTGCGCAAGGTCGGTAACTCCGTTGCGATGATTGTGCCGAAGCACGTTCGGCAAAAAATGGGCGTCAAAGAAGGGGATGCGGTCTATCTGACGGAAACGCCCGACGGCTATCGAATCAGCCCTTACGATCCCGAATTCAGCCGACAGATGGAATTGGCCCGCAAGGTTCAAGCGAAGCACCGAGATGCACTGCATGAACTCGCTAAATGAGGAACATTGTCTGGATATTGGATGAATTAGTGCTTGCTGTTCATGAGGAGCAGCTTGCCGAGCACGGTGGATTGTCAGGAATTCGAGATCCGGGTGCTGTGCAATCGGCACTGGCGCGTCCGCGTAATCTCGCGAGCCACGAAAAGTGCGACGATATCGCCCAACTGGCCGCTGCCTATGCTTATGGAAATGCAAGGAATCATGGCTTTGCCGACGGCAACAAGCGTACTGCGCTAGTTACCGCGGACCTGTTTCTAATGTTGAACGGCTATGAACTCACGTCTTTGCCCGCTGAAAACGTGCTGACCATTTTGGCGGTCGCCGACGGCTCGATGCCCGAAGAAGAATTTGTAGCGTGGGTGCGCAGCAACAACCAGGAGCTGAACGACATACAAGGAAAAAAGGGGACAGACCCCAATTGAGTTTGCAGACCTGATTCCTGATCATCGATTCATGAACCTTTCCCCTCAAAACATTTTGAAAGACGTCTTCGGCTACCCGGAATTCAGGGGGCAGCAGCAGGCGGTCATCGAGGCTACGCTCCAGGGCCGGGACTCTCTCGTGATCATGCCGACAGGCGGTGGCAAGTCTCTGTGCTACCAGATTCCGGCAATGCTGAGGGAGGGAACCGGGCTCATCGTTTCGCCCTTAATCGCGCTGATGCAGGACCAGGTGATGGCGCTGCACGAACTCGGCATTGAAGCGCAATTTCTGAACTCCAGTCAGTCGTTCGATGAAATGCGGGATGTGACAGCTAAACTTCGGCAGGGCAAACTGCAGCTACTGTATGTCGCGCCCGAGCGCTTGGTCAACGAGCAGACCAGGTCATTGTTGCGGGACATACCCATATCAATAATTGCGATTGACGAGGCCCACTGCGTGTCGCAGTGGGGCCATGATTTTCGCCATGATTACCTGTCGCTGGGTGAACTCGGTGCTTTGTTCCCGGGAGTCCCGCGCATGGCGGTGACGGCCACCGCAACCGAGAGGACGCGAAAGGAAATCGTCACGCGACTCGAGCTTGATGGCCCCGATTTCTTCATTGAGCCATTCGACCGGCCGAATATCGGCTACGCGGTACAAGCGAAAAGCGACCCTCGACGGCAACTATTGGAGTTTCTCCAGGCACATCGCGGCGCAGCAGGAATAATTTATTGTCTGTCGCGCAAGAAAACCGAGAGCACCGCCGATTGGTTGTGCGGGCAGGGCTTTAAGGCACTGCCGTACCACGCCGGACTCGCCGCCGAGGTCCGGAGAGAAAATCAACGCCGCTTTCTCGTCGAGGACGGACTAATCATTGTCGCAACGATCGCATTCGGCATGGGCATCGACAAGCCAGACGTGCGTTTCGTAGCCCACCTCGATTTGCCAAAGAGCATGGAGTCCTATTACCAGGAAACCGGCAGAGCCGGGCGTGATGGTGAGCCGGCAGCGGCCTGGATGGTTTACGGCTTGCAGGACGTGGTGCGCTTGCGACACATGCTGGAGGAGTCCGAGGCTGGTGAGGACTACAAGCGCTACGAACGCTACAAGCTCGATGCACTGCTGGGCTGGTGCGAGGGCACGGGCTGCCGGCGCCGGCCGTTGCTTGCGTACTTCGGCGATTCGCTGGACGAGGATTGCGGTAATTGTGATGGCTGCCTGGCGCCGGCTAAAACTTGGGACGGCACGGAAGCGGCGCAAAAACTACTGTCGGCCGTCTACCGGTCAGGCCAGCGCTTCGGCGCCGCGTACCTTGTCGATGTACTGCTGGGTAAGGCGACCGACAGGGTCAGGCAGAACGGCCATGATCAACTCAGCGTCTTCGGGATTGGGCAGGACCTACCGGCGGCCACCTGGCGCTCGGTCGTGCGCCAGTTAATCGTGGCGGGCTACCTGCAGTCCGATGCGGAACGTTTCGGCGCGTTGGTGCTGACAGAAACCAGTCGCGGTGTCCTTCGAGGCACGACGCCAGTGCGTTTTCGTGAAGACCCGAAGCGGTCAGTCGCGGTGACGAGAAAGTCGGCTAGAGAGCACGTCGTCGCTGAAGAAGATCTGGACCTGTGGGAGGCACTGCGAGGATGCCGGCAGTCGCTCGCAAACGAGCACAACGTGCCTGCGTACGTCATTTTCCACGACAAGACTCTGCATGAGATGTTGGAAAATCGCCCGCAGACCGCAGCGGAGATGCTGGATGTCAGCGGCGTCGGGCAAACTAAGTTAGACCGCTACGGTGACCGATTCCTCTCGATTCTTCGCGACTGGCCCGATGCGTAGATACTCGTTTGCAACAAGAAGGGGACAGACCCCATAGCATGGGGTCTGTCCCCTATTGGGGGAATAAATTGGCCGACCAGACGTCTAGATCACTGAAAAATCACCGCCATCCGGCGCACGAAGGGAGCAGCGAGAATCGGTATTATGCTCATGCTCAGGATAAGCAGCCACCCG
>CAZTQL010000176.1:0-2764 GCA_964615665.1 uncultured Woeseiaceae bacterium
GCCATCGAAAATTTCGATCCCATGGTCGTGCACA
The DNA here is from genome assembly GCA_964615665.1 of uncultured Woeseiaceae bacterium. GTDB lineage: Bacteria > Pseudomonadota > Gammaproteobacteria > Steroidobacterales > Woeseiaceae > UBA1847. The sequence goes on from CAZTQL010000176.1 coordinate 35, forward strand.
CCGGAGACTCGATAACCGTTGCCCCGGCGCAAACCCTTACAGATAAGGAGTATCAGCGACTTCGAGATGCTTCGCTCGATGTGTTGCGGAAGATTGGTGTGGAGACGGGCGGCTCGAACGTGCAATTCGCTATTAATCCGGACGATGGCCGCGTACTCATCATTGAAATGAACCCGCGCGTCTCACGATCGTCAGCGCTGGCATCGAAGGCGACAGGTTTCCCGATTGCGAAGATCGCGGCAAAACTGGCGGTTGGCTACACCCTTGACGAATTGCAGAACGATATTACCGGGGGCGCGACGCCGGCGTCCTTCGAGCCCACGATCGATTATGTGGTTACGAAGATTCCCCGGTTTACTTTCGAGAAGTTTCCGGGCGCGAATGACCGCCTGACGACGCAGATGAAATCGGTCGGTGAAGTCATGGCTATCGGCCGCAATTTTCAGGAGTCGCTGCAGAAAGCACTGCGCGGGCTTGAAACCGGCATAACCGGTTTGAATGAAATTTGTGGGCCCATCGCGACGGATATGGATCGGGACAATCTCCGGCACGAACTTCGCATGCCGGGCGCCGATAGATTGTTGTACGTCGCCGATGCAATGCGGCATGGCTACACGTACGAAGATGTTGCCGAGGTCACCGGAATAGACCGCTGGTTCCTGGTGCAAATCGCCGATCTAGTGAACACCGAGGAGACCATTCGCGAGGCAGGTCTGGAAGGTCTTGACGAGCACTCGCTGCGCGCCGCCAAGCGCAAAGGTTTTTCGGACGCGCGAATGGCCGAGGTCCTGGGGGCTGAGGAGAGCGTAATTCGCAGTCTGCGACATGGGTTCGGTATCCGTCCGGTTTATAAGCGCGTCGATACCTGTGCCGCGGAGTTCGCGACGACAACCGCGTACATGTACTCAACCTATGATGAGGAATGCGAGGCCGAGCCAACCGACAATCAGAAAATTATGATTCTTGGTGGCGGGCCGAATCGCATCGGCCAGGGCATCGAGTTTGACTACTGCTGCGTCCATGCGGCTCTGGCACTCAGAGAGTCGGGTTATGAAACGATCATGGTCAACTGTAATCCGGAAACCGTTTCTACCGATTACGATACGTCAGACCGGTTGTATTTCGAATCCCTGACGTTCGAAGACGTTATGGAGATCATCGACAAAGAGCGGCCAAAAGGCGTCATCGTGCAGTACGGTGGGCAGACGCCTTTGAAATTGGCGGAAGATCTCGAGGCGGCCGGGGCGCCGATCATTGGGACGTCTCCCGACTCGATCGATCATGCCGAAGATCGCGAGCGCTTCCAGAAGTTGGTGGACGATCTGGGACTCAAGCAGCCGCCGAACCGAGTCGCCAGAAGTGAGGAAGAAGCTCTGCGGCTCGCCGGGCGGGTTGGTTATCCGCTCGTTGTAAGGCCTTCGTATGTGCTCGGCGGACGTGCGATGGAGATCGTACACAGCGACGAAGATCTCGCGGCGTACATGCAAGCCGCAATCAACGTATCGCACGAGAGTCCCGTGCTGCTGGACCGTTTCCTGGACCAGGCCACCGAGGTGGATGTTGACTGTATCGCTGATGGCGAGAATGTCTTGATTGGCGGCATTATGGAGCATATTGAGCAGGCGGGTGTTCACTCCGGCGACTCAGGGTGTTCGTTGCCGCCATTCAGTTTGTCCGCCGAGATTCAGCAGTCGCTTGTGGAGCAAGTCGTGAAGCTCGCCAATGGCTTGAAAGTCATTGGCCTGATGAATACGCAGTTTGCGATTCAAGGCAGCGAAGTCTATCTCCTCGAGGTAAATCCTCGCGCGTCTCGGACAGCGCCGTTTGTTTCAAAGGCGACGGGCGTACCACTGGCCAAGATTGCGGCTAAAGTAATGGTTGGAGAGACCCTGGCGGATCAAGGTCTCCTCAAGCAGATCACGCCCGAGTATTTCTCGGTGAAGGAAGCCGTATTCCCGTTCATCAAGTTCCAGGGCAGCGACCCGATTCTCGGACCGGAAATGAAGTCAACCGGAGAGGTTATGGGCGTCGGCCGGACGTTCGGCGAAGCCTATGCCAAAGCACAGCTCGCGTCGGGCGTCATACTGCCGCGGCAGGGCGCCGCGCTTTTGAGCGTTCGCGAACGTGACAAGGACGGTGCGATCGAACTCGGACAAATTCTGGAATCGATGGGATTCGATATCATCGCCACTCACGGCACGGCGAAAGCATTGGCAAAAGCCGGTGTATCATGCCGACGGGCGAACAAGGTCCGCGAAGGCCGCCCGCATATCGTGGACATGATCAAGAACAGTGAGATCGATTTGATTGTCAATACCACCGAGGGCAAGCAGGCTATTAACGAATCGTTGTCGATTCGGGCTGCAGCGGTGCGCAAAGGTGTGACGTATTACACCACATTAGGCGCGGCTGTTGCGACGTGCCGTGCGATCGAACATTTGGACGACGGCGACGTCAATCGTTTACAGGATTTGCATAAAGAGGTGGTGGCATGAGCAAGGTGCCCATGACGGTGCGTGGCTTCGAGCTGCTGCAAGAAGAACTGAAGAAATTGAAGGGTGTCGATCGGCCGGCGGTCATAAAAGCTATTGCAGAGGCCCGGGCGCACGGCGACCTTAAAGAGAATGCTGAATACCACGCGGCCAAAGATCAGCAGGGTTTCATCGAGGGCCGCATCAAGGAAATCGAAGGCAAGCTGTCGCACGTGCAAGTCATTGACGTGACGGCTAT
>CAZTQL010000177.1:0-2761 GCA_964615665.1 uncultured Woeseiaceae bacterium
CGTACACTCGCTTTCCAGGCGAGCGCCTTAAACCACTCAGCCATCTCTCCGAATTGTGTTGAAACTGATACCTAGCTGCCGGCATTGGTTATGGGTGGTAATTCAATACAGCGTGATCCTTCGGGTCGTTCGACCGCGCCCTCTGCTTTGGGTATCGGCATCTCGGCGAATTCATTCAATGGATCGAGGCCTTCCGGCGCATCGATCCGCTTGCCGGCGCGAACGGCCTGGTAGCGCTGCGGCTCGTCACAGCTGTAATTGATGGCGTCTTCGCCGCCGCAGCCCGACAGGACACCGGCCACTGCTATTGTCATTGCCAGCCAGATTGCTCTCATTGTATTTCCTCGGAAGCGACGCCTGCCGTCAGCATCGCCGCTCGCATAGTTTCGTGGTATTGCCCAGAGTATGGCGTCAGTGGCAGCCGGATATGAGCTTGCATCAGCCCCAACTCACTAACGGCCCATTTCACTGGTATGGGGTTCGACTCGACAAACAGCGCCTTGTTCAACGGCTGCAATTGCTCATCGAGCGCTAATGCTTCTTTGGCGTCCCCTGCCATCGCGAGCTTACACAATCGTGAGACCTGCGCAGGCGCAACGTTGCCACTGACGGTGACTACACCGTGTCCGCCCTGCTCGATGAACGAACGCAACGTGAAATCATCGCCGCTGTAGAGCCTGAAATCGTCACTCACGAGCGCCTGAATCTGCTGCAGACGCTCAATACTCCCGGTGGCTTCCTTGATTCCGAAAATATTGTCGTGCTTTGCAAGTCTCTCTACTGTCTCGGGAAGCATGTCAGCTACCGTACGGCCCGGGACGTTATAGAGCATGACCGGCTTATCGAGCGAGTCGGCAACGACCGAGAAATGCCGAAACAAGCCTTCTTGAGTCGGTTTGTTGTAGTACGGCACGACCACAAGATACGCGGCGATGCCCGGATCAGTGACAGCGTTCGACAGCTGGACTGTCTGGGCTGTCGAGTTCGACCCCGTCCCCGCAACGACGGGAATGCGACCAGCCGCAATCTCGATCGCCCGTCCGACCAGTTCAATGTGTTCGGATCGCGACAAGGTGGCGGATTCGCCGGTCGTTCCTGCAATAACCAGCCCGTTGCTGCCCGCTTCGACATGAAAGTCGATCAGGCGCTTGAGACTGGCGTAGTCGACCCGATTATTGCCGTCAAACGGCGTAACGAGCGCGACCAGGCTGCCTGTGAACACAAGTTGTCCTCGCCAGAAATGAGGCGGCGATGTTACTGTTCATACCCGGTGCTGGCAAGGACTCTCGCTACCGCCGATCGATACTCGCCAGCGGACGTTAATATTGGCGAAAACAGCATTTTATTTTAATAAAGTTGATTATAGAAAAATGTCACAACTTATTGTTATTTCAGCAGTTGGCTCCGACCGGACCGGCGTTGTTCAAGACCTCTCCAAAGTTATCCTGGCTTGTGGCGGCAATATCGAAGAAAGCCGTATGACGACGCTCGGCGCTGAGTTTGCGATGCTGCTACTGGTTTCCGGAAACTGGCACACGCTGAGCCGGCTCGAACAGGGCCTGGAAAAGCTCTGCAAGAACGACCAACTCTCGGTTTCAATTCGCAAGACAGATATCAAGCCGCCAAAGGACGATCGCATGCCCTACGCGGTCGACGTGGTCGCAATGGACCAGCAGGGTATTGTCTATAACCTCGCCGACTTTTTTACGTCGCGGGATATCGAAATCGCCGACGTTGCGACCCGCAGCTACTCGGCGGCTCACACGGGTGCACCGATGTTTGCCGTGCAGATGGCCGTTAACGTGCCCTCCAGCATTCACATCGCTCAGCTCCGCGAGGAGTTTCTGGAGGTCTGCGACCGGCTGAACCTGGACGCCATCCTCGAGCCCGTCAAAGCCTGACGCCCCTCACGATTTAAGCATACTATTTGAGAAACGCCAGGAGGTAATCTTGAGTGCTCCGAAGATGAACCGCGTCGTTGCGAATTTCACCGCCGATGCGACACGTGATAAGACAGTCCAGCTCAAAGAGCTACGCGGCAAGAATGTCGTCATCTATTTTTACCCGAAAGACAGCACGCCGGGCTGCACGACCGAAGGCCGCGATTTCAGCGCGCTACACGCCAAATTTCGGCGTCAGAGCACGGTCATTTTTGGCGTTTCTCGGGACAGCATTGCCTCACATGAGAAATTCAGGGAAAAGCAGGGCTTCGCCTTTGATCTCATTTCGGATCCGGACGAGAAACTTTGCAAACAATTCGACGTTATCCAGGAAAAATCGCTCTATGGCAGGAAGTTCATGGGCGTTGTGCGAAGTACGTTTCTCATTGACGAGAACGGCAAACTACGACGGGAATGGCGCAAAGTGAAGGTCAAAGGCCACGCCGACGAAGTGCTGGATGCAGTGAAGGCCCTGTAATTGATGGGAACACCGGCACAAACCGCAAGTCGGAATCCTATAGTCGTCGAGTTTTTGGGCATTTTCGTATGATTAATGGCGTCACCAAACGCGCTTTACTATCGCTTGTGCTCGCGGCACTGGTGTTCGTCAGTGGCGCCGGTGCTGATGATATCAATTTACCCGATATGGGCAGCCCGGCTGACGCAATCCTCAATACCAATCAGGAATCCCAGATAGGCCGGATGATCATGCGGGACATCCGGCGCAGCGGCGCCGTCATTGAAGATCCACTGATTACTGAGTACGTCAACGAGATCGGCAACCGCATCGTCGCGCAAGCCAATGATGGCGATCACAGCTT
>CAZTQL010000178.1:0-2707 GCA_964615665.1 uncultured Woeseiaceae bacterium
GCGAAGATCATGGGCAGCGCTCGCTTTACGGATGATTACAGATTCCCCGGCATGCTTTACGCCCGTACCAAACGTGCCGGTGTTCCACACGCGCGCATTCGCTCGATCGAGACTTCTGCAGCACGCAAACTCGAAGGCGTGCACGCGGTGCTTACACATGAGGATATTCCCGGCCGTAACGCACACGGCGTGGTGAGCATCGACTGGCCGGTGCTGTGTGGCAGGAAAGTCCGTTACGTCGGCGATGCCGTGGCGATCGTTGCCGCCGATTCCGAGGAAATCGCTGCTGCGGCACTGGCGTTGATCGACGTTGACTACGAAGCGCTGCCCGCCGTTACCGATGTAATAGAAGCGGCAAAGCCCGAGGCAGCACTCGTTCATGAGGAGCGTCCCGACGGCAACCTGCTCAAGCACATCAAGGTAAACAAAGGCGATATTGATTCCGGTTTTGCTGACGCCGACGTGATCATCGACCAGACCTACCGTACACCCACTACCGAACACCTGTTTCTTGAGCCGGAGTGTTCGATCGGTGTACCGGCGGGTTACGATCCGACGAAGTTCGGCGGCCTCTGTGACGCTCTGGCGGTGCGCGGCGAAACTGCAAAGCACGACAAGACGACGATTTACGTGGGCAGCCAGATTCCGTACATGGACCGCGACCAGGCCGCCGCCACGCTTGGCGTAGAGAACAGCGACGTGCGAGTAGTCGCCACGCTGATGGGTGGGGGCTTTGGCGGCAAGGAAGACATCGTCGGCCAGATTCATTCCGTGCTCCTCGCCGACGCCACTCAACGCCCGGTGAAGATGTTGTACTCGCGCCAGGAGAGCTTGCTGGTTCACCCCAAGCGGCATGCCACGATCATTCGCATTCGCACCGGAGCAACCAGCGACGGCAAACTCACGGCCGTAGAAGCGACGCTGTACGGAGACGGCGGGGCCTACGCCAGCCTCAGCGAAAAGGTGCTCACCCGGGCAACAACCCATGCCACCGGCCCGTACGATGTGCCGAACGTCAAGGTCGACTGCTTCGCCTTGTACACAAACAACGTTCCCTGCGGCGCGTTCCGTGGCTTCGGTGTGACCCAGAGTTGTTTCGCCGTCGAAAGCAACATGGACATGCTGGCGGAGAAGCTGGAGCTCGATGCGGTTGAATTCCGTCGCATGAATGCACTGGATGTCGGCTCAGAGACCTCGACCGGACAAGTGTTACGAGAAAGCGTGGGCCTGCAGGAGTGTATCGACAAGGTCGAGCACGACATGCGCGGTGACGATTTTCGCTGGACCTGGGATGAGGGCCATCGGCGATTCGCCTGGGGCATTGCCGTTGGTTACAAGAATACGGGGCTCGGGGGCGGCGCACCGGACAAGGCGACCGCCGAAGTTGAAGCGTGGCAGGATCCCGACAAGGGGCTGGTTGCCGAAGTACGAACCTCATCGGCGGAAATGGGCCAGGGCCTGCCCGGCGTTCTCGCCGCCTGTGTGGCCGAAGAACTCGGCATTGCATCGGAACGCGTGAGCGTCCTGCTGGGTGATACCGATTATTGCCCCGATGGCGGCCCGACTACGGCCAGTCGCCAGACCTATGTCAGCGGCAATGCCGCGCGCCTGGCCGCGAAAGACGTGGCCGGACAACTCGCGGCTGCGAACCCGCCAACCAGAATCAAAGCGCAGCATGAATACTGGGCGCCCAAGACCAAGCCATTGGGTAGCGGCGGCGACATGCACGTTGCTTTCGGCTTTTGTGCGCAAGCCGCGTTGTGTGAAATTGACATGCGTACCGGTGAAGTCAATGTGCGCAAAGTGGTTGCTGCACACGATGTCGGTCGCGCGATCAACCCGCTCACGCTGGAAGGACAAATCGAGGGCGGCATCGTCATGTGCATCGGCTATACGCTTACTGAGCATTACATCCAGGAAGAAGGCATTCCCTGGACCAACGTTATGGCGCGTTACAAACCACCGAGTATTACGCATGCGCCGAGAATCATTTCACACATCGTGGAACACAACACATCTGCCGGACCGTTCGGGGCGAAAGGTATGGGCGAACTGCCGAGCATACCTACGAGTCCGGCCATCACTAATGCCATCTATCGCGCCACCGGAGTGCGCATGCGCAGCCTGCCTGTCGATCAGGACGAGCTGCTGCGAGCAATACGCTCCGAGGCAACTGAAGTGGAACTCGCCTGGGGTGACCGGGACCCGATTCCCGAAATAGATTTCGGAGGAAAAACTTGAACCTGATACCTGAAATTCGAGACGACGTACTGCGAAAGAGCATCGCTCGCGCCCGTGCGCAGAATATTGTCCTGCCGACATTCGCTCAGCAAAAAGACCCGACGCTGGCACCTGACGCAATCAAGGAGAGGCTCAAGGACGTTGGCTTATGGGACCTCGACCCGGCGAACCTGTTCCGAATCACGTGGAAGAATGAACCTGTCGAACATGGCGGCGGTTTCGGCGAAGGTAACTGGATCGAATTTCCGCCCGCCCTGACCGGCGTCGATGCCACCATCGTCGGAATTTCCGGCAAGTGGTTTCCAACCGGAGCACACAAGGTCGGCGCGGCTTACGGTTGCCTGGTCCCGCGCCTCGTGACGGGCACTTTTGATCCGGATACTCAGAAAGCGGTGTGGCCATCGACAGGCAACTACTGTCGTGGCGGCGCGTACGACTGTGCCTTGCTCTCCTGCCCGGCTGTCGC
>CAZTQL010000179.1:0-2515 GCA_964615665.1 uncultured Woeseiaceae bacterium
AAGAGCGACTACCCCGAGCTTAAAGTCGCCTTGCACAGCGCATTACTTGACGAGCGGCGCGCCAAAGAAATGGAATCCGCTGGCGTGGATACCGTGATGATGGACGTCATCGGCGCGGACGACACGATCAAGGACGTTTACAAGCTGGATCGTCCGGTCGCAGATTTCGAAGCGACACTGGCAGCATTGTGCTCCACCGGTATGGAGGTGACGCCACATATTGTCATCGGGTTGCACTACGGCCGCATTCTCGGCGAAGCCAATGCTCTCGACATTGTCAGTCGTTACAACGTCACGGCGCTGGTGCTCGTCGTCATTATGCCGTTCTATGCCAAGCCCGGTACTTTCGTGACGCCGGGCACGTCGGATGTTGGCCACATTTTTCTCGAGGCGCGGCAGCGGCTGCCGGACAAGCAGGTATTGCTCGGCTGTGCGCGGCCACCGGGCATGCACAAACGCGTTACCGACGCGTACGCCATCATGGCCGGCCTGGACGGCATCGCGTTTCCCGCCGACGGCGCGGTTTCGGTGGCGCACACGATCGGTCGGCCGTTCGAGCAGGCACATTCCTGCTGCTCCATAAAACTTGGCAGCGATTTTCAAGCAAATCTGCAGTCGTCCTTCGCAGCGTAATGGAATCAACTCAGGAACAGACTAAATGAGCTGTATTGAACACAAGACAAAACCCGCACCCGCCAGCGACGACGGGCTCGACTTCAATCCTCTCGACGCGATGGAGCCACGGGCACCGCTGAAGACGCCGACCGACCGCAAGAATGGCAAACACGTCAAAGCGAATGACATTCCGCCACAGGGCGTGTACTTGCCGAATAACAATATTCTTGCGCCACACATGAAGTCGCCTGAGTACGTGCAGCTGTCAACAGCGGCGGCGATTACGCTGGGGATCATGGGCGGTCGCATGTATGGCTGCGAATGCACGCGCTGTCTTAACCTGTTGCTGACCTACCCGGAAGGCTGCCGTGCGAATTGCGCTTACTGCGGTCTCGCACGTCACCGCGAAGCCGAGCGCGACTACGCGGACCGCAATTTTATTCGTGTCGACTGGCCTGCCGTGCCGATGGCGGACATCATCGACATCGTTGCCAAAGACGCGGAAAACAGCCCGTTCCATCGCATGTGCATCTCGATGATTACGCACCCGCGCTCCGAGGACGACACGTTTACCGTACTCAAGCAGTGGACGGATCGCATCGATCCCGACGCGATTCCCGTATCCATCCTCTCCAACCCGACGACGATGACGCGCGCGGATGTTCAGCGCACGAAAGATCTGGGCGCCGACATTTTCACCGTGGCGCTCGATGCTGCGACGCCTGAGTTATTCGACCGCACGCGCGGCAAAGGGGTGCAGTCGCCGCACAAATGGTCCAAGTACTGGGAGATCATGCTCGATGCACGGGATATTTTCGGGCCGCAGAAGTTTGTTGCCCACATCATCGTCGGGATGGGCGAAACCGAGCACGAAGTTCTGAACCTGGTGCAGGAGCTTGTTGACCTTGGCGGGCACAGCCACATGTTCTGTTTCTTTCCGGAACAGGGCTCGCTCATGGATCACTTGCCGGCGACCCCACGTGATCAATGGCGCCGCGTGCAGCTGGCCCGCTACCTGCTCGATTACCGCGGAGTGCGTGTTGAACAGATGCGTTTCGATGAGCTGGGTCGTGTTACTGACTACGGTATTCCTGCCAGCGAATTAGCCGACATCATTGACGAAGGAATCGCATTCAGAACATCCGGGTGTCCCGGAAAATTCCAGGACGACATTTCGGCCTGCGATCGGCCGTACGGCGATTCACCGCCCAGTGATATTGCGAGCTATCCGTTTCAACCCAAAAAGAAAGACTTGAAACGCATACGCAAGCAGCTCGATATTCCTGTGACGCTTGAATAGCTCAAGCACGGAAACTCAACGTTCGCCCAAGTCTTTCAGAATCATCGATACGGGCGTACGCGAAGGGCGCTCGAACATCGCGTTTGACGCCGCATTGATCGAACTGCGGCAAGCCAACAAGATTCCGGACACGATTCGGTTCATGCGCTTCCCGCCGACAGCGCTCATTGGTCGGCATCAGGACCTGAGCCGGGAAATCGATCTTGCTTACTGCGCGCAGGATGGCGTCGGTACCGTGCGCCGCATCACTGGCGGTGGGGCGATTTATCTCGACGAAGGCCAGCTGGGCTGGGAGCTCGTGTTCCATCGTGCGTCGCTCGGTATCGCCGCGCTGCCGGACCTGGCTCGCGAGATCTGCAACGCCGCTGCGGCCGGTCTGACGAAACTCGGCGTTAACGCGAAATTTCGACCGCGCAACGACATCGAGGTCGACGGGCGAAAAATCAGTGGCACTGGCGGTTTTTTTGACGGTGACATCCTTATCTACCAGGGCACGGTGCTCGTCGATATGAACGCCGAACAAATGGTGCGTGCGTTGAACGTCCCACAGCAAAAAGTTGCCAAGCACAACCTCGACTCTGCGGCACAACGTGTCGTGAC
>CAZTQL010000180.1:0-2430 GCA_964615665.1 uncultured Woeseiaceae bacterium
GGCACGCCGATCGCCGCACCACGCAACGGCATCGTCACCGCAACCGGCGCTTACTTTTTTAACGGCAACACGGTCATCGTGGATCACGGGCAAGGCTACGTGACGATGTACTGTCACTTAAGTGAAATCGCCGTTACGGAAGGTCAGGCGCTGGCTGCTGGCGAGATCATTGGCGCCGTGGGCGCCACCGGACGAGTCACCGGCCCACACCTGCACTTCGGCACGTACCTTAACGGCACGGCCGTCGATCCTAAGCTACTACTGCAATAATGGCGCGTCGACTAGACGCAGTCGGTGCCGTCGAGGAATTCGCAAAGCACCGGCCGAAATGCGTCCATCTCGACCAGGAATGAGTCGTGCCCGCGAATGCAGTCGAGCTCGACGAACTTCGTGTCCATGCATACCTCGGCGAAGCCCGCGGCCAGTTCACGTTGCTGTGCGATCGGAAACAGGATATCCGTCTGCACACCGATAACCAGCGAGCGTTGCAGTTTCAAGCGTTTGAAACCGGACTTCAGCGACCCGCCGTATTCAGCAAGATCAAAAAGATCGGAAGCGTGTGACAAGTACAGGTAGCAGTTTGGGTCGAACGAACCGGTGAATTTCCGGGCGTGGTTTTCGAGATACGACTCCACGGCAAACTCGGCGACGAACTGGTCTTCGATGCGTTCGTGCGAGGTTGAGCGCTCGCGACCGAAGCGCTGTATCCACTCCTCTGCCGAGCGATAGGTAATCATGCCGAGCTTGCGCGCGAGACGCTGACCCGTAATCGGTGGCTTGCCGAGCTTGTACCTGCCCTTTTTCCATTTCGGGTCCGAGCGAATCATCTCGCGCTGCAGCGAGCGCACGGCGATCGAAAACGGTAGTGCGCGGGTCGCTGATGAAACTGATATGAACCGCCGCGTCGCTTCCGGATGACGCACGCACAGCGCGAGCCCACTCATGCCGCCCATCGAACAGCCGACGACGGTATGCAGTTTTTCGACGCCGAGGTGTTTCACGACGAGCCAGGCCGATTCAGCGATGTCTTCCAGGGTCAGCACCGGGAAGCTCAGACGATAGGGGTCGCCGGTCGCCGGATTAGTGGATGCCGGGCCCGTCGAGCCAAAACAGCTGCCGAGGGAGTTCACGCAGATAACGAAGAAACGATCAGTATCGAACGGCAGCCCGGAGCCGATCATCTCTTCCCACCAACCCGGCGCCGGATCTTCGGCTGAGGACGAAGCATGCGCCGACGGCGACAGGCCGGCAAGAATCAGTATGCCGTTGTCTTTCGCCTCGTTGAGTTGGCCCCAGGTCTCAAACGCGAGCGTCGGCGACTCCACCACACCGCCGCGGTGCATGTGGAATGGCCCTTCAAACGTGACGAACTGCGTTGCCGAAGTCATGACAAGCTCCCTGTTGCTGCCAAGTATAGCCGCACCGGCTATTTCTTGACGCGCTTCATCAACCGCTTGCGCTTGTGCTCTTGCCGCGGTGTCAGCTTGTTGCGCCGTCCCTTATAAGGATTGTCGCTGGTTTTGAATGCCAGCCGGACCGGCGTGCCCTTGAGCTTGAATGACTTGCGAAAACGATTCACCAGGTAACGCCGATAAGCTTCCGGCAACCTCTCGGTTTGATTGCCATGAATAACAATAACCGGCGGATTACGGCCGCCCTGGTGGGCATAACGTAATCGAGGGCGACGGCCGCGAGCCATCGGCGGCGCATGTGCCATCACGGCAGCTTCAAGCTCGCGCGTCAGCTCATTCGTCGACATGTCGCGCATCGCGGCGCCATAGGCGCGCTCAACGGCCGGCAACAGATCGCCGACCGCCGTGCCGTGCAATGCAGAAATGGTGATGCGTTCGGCAAAATCGAGAAACGGCAAACGTCGTTCGAGATCGTCACGCACTTTCTTGCGCTGCTCGGCGGACAGCCCGTCCCACTTGTTAGTCACGATGACCAGCGCCCTGCCCCGTTCCAGCACCAGTCCGAGCAGGCTCACGTCCTGCTCGGTAACGCCTTCCTGCGCATCGAGAACAGCAATTACCACCTGTGCCTGCTCGATCGCCTGCAGCGCTTTGACGATACTGAATTTCTCGATCGCCTCGCTGACTCGGGCCCGGCGGCGAATACCGGCCGTGTCGATCAACACGTATTTACGGTCATTGCGCTCGAACGGCACGGCGACACTGTCACGTGTCGTGCCCGGCTGGTCGAAGACCACGAGACGTTCTTCGCCCAATATTCGATTCGCCAGCGTCGACTTGCCCACATTGGGACGGCCAACTATGGCAATGCGCAGCTCTTTGTCGTCGCCGTCCTCTTCTTCCTCGGGCGGCTCGACGTCGAAGTCGCTGAGCACCGCTTCGATCAACGCGCCGATTCTGTCGCCATGCGTCGCCGAGACAGCAACGGGCTCGCCGAGTCCCAAACCATGAAACTCAC
>CAZTQL010000181.1:0-2415 GCA_964615665.1 uncultured Woeseiaceae bacterium
ATACAGCCTTGCGTCGTAGGTGAAGTTCAAGGGGTTCGTGCCAGTTTTGTCTTTCGCTTTCTCTTCGGCGCTCTGGGCGATAGCGAGTGAAGGCACCGCCAACGACAACGCGATCATCGCGAAAAGCGCACCGCCTGCGCATGTAACTCTTTTCCATCTGTTCATGATCTGTTCCTTAATGTCTCGTTATCAATCATCTGGATTGTCTTCGCTTCAACCTCAGATACCACTGGCGCGGAATGCTACCGCTTCCAGCGCGCTATCTATATCCAAAAATCGCCAAGTTCGGCTGGAGTAACTACAAACACTGACTTTCGTGCGTAATCATAACCAGCCGGGCAGCAATTCTAGCGTTTAAGCTGCTGGGTTCCCTTTGGCCATTTATCCTTGAAAAGATCCGGATTAAGCTTGAGGTTACGGGCCATACCGTAATAGGTGATCGTCAGCGTATCCCCGCTGGCCACGTGCACAATCACCTGCTTCACCGGCATCCAGCTGGCCTGGTCGATCCACAGCTGCAGTCGCGCAACCACCTCCCGCGCTCGCTCCTTCTTGGGCGTGAGCTCCAGACCGACGAGGCGACGGCCGTCCACAAAATCCTCGCCGAGCAGCGTGACCAGGTAGTCGTCACGAAGGTCTTTGCCCGTGGTGGTGAAACCCAGCCGAGCGTATGGCTCGAGCCGCGCCTTGTGCTTTGACAGGGAATAACTATCGACCAACGCGCGCACCGGATTGTAATCCTGCACCTCGTTTTTTGTCACCAGCAGCGTGTGTTGCTCGGGCGACTCTACGTTAAAGCGCAGCACGCCTTCCTTGTTGACGTACAGGCGGCCAGTCGCGGTACGGTGGGGTTGGTCTGCTCCCGCCGCTTGCCACTGCGCCTCGACGTCGGCGAGCGCCGTGTCGAAGTCCCTGGCTTGACGGTCGATCTGCACGAGTGCGGAATCAAGCGTCCAGCCCAGTTCGTTGGTCGCACTGGTCGCGACGTAAGGCGTGCACAAGAAAGCGGCGACGAGAATTAGACGCTTAAGTATCATCATTTAACTCCTAAAGTGTGTACCAGATGGGTGAAGTGTAGGCGCGTCAGCTGCTGTCTGCTTGGCGTATCGAGACAGCTATCGCTCTTGTGATGCGGAACCTGACTTCGTCACCGACTTTTACCAGCTCCAGCGGAACGTCATCCGCGACCTTGACGGTGCGTATGCTGCCGTCTTCGTAGCGCAGCGTTGCGATCCGGTCGGTCAGGTTCAAGGACTCGACTGTTGCTTTCACCAGAACCGTCTCGACGCCGGAGATACCGGGTTTGCTACCCAACGGCGCCAGCTCGACCGCCATGGCATCGCCCAATTCCGGTGCGCCGGCAGGGACGACGAGGATCGCTACCGATTCGAGGTATTCCACCACGATTCGGTCCCGCGGCTCAATTTGGTCGAAATTGGCGACCATCTTGTCGGCCACGATCGTGTGGCGCTGCCCGCTGGCGTCGATCAGCTTCAGTTCGCGAGTTTCCTTGTTGACCGCCTCGACGATCACCGCGCTTTGTACGGTCGCGGTGATCACGCGGCCAGGTACCTGCACTTTTTCCGTTTCGGCCTCGGCCGTCCCTGATCCCGCAACAAATGCCGCGGACAGGATGATGACAAGTGGCAAGTCGGTGCGAAAACGCCGCCGCCTTAACGCATAGCCGATGCCCAGCAACAGTAGGCCCGCGCCGGCAAGTGTCGGCCAGATGCTCGCCGTCGTCGGCAGGGCGGGGACCCTCTCTATCTCGATGTCAACAAGGATGTCTTCATCCGTAAAAAATGCGACTTCCTCGATGTCCGGCTTTGCGAACTGACTCACCGAGAGGTAAATGCGGATTTCCTGGCCACGCACCAGGTCGCGGACACGCGTTTTTCTTCCGTCAATCAATACCCGATGCGATGGATCAGCCTGGAATCGAAACGTATGTTCCGTTGCGGGCAGATAGAGCGTTACGTTGTTGCCGGCTGCTCTGCGTACTATCGAGCTGAATTCTGCATAGAGCTCACCATTAAGATCGACGATGCCCTCGCATGCACCCTTCAGGTTCGCAAATCTTTCGAGCGCCTCCGGTGTCGGCTTGAAATCATCGCAACTGAGGGCGGTCATTTCCTGTGCGTTGGCTGCAGCAGTGAACGTGGTTGCGGCCAGAACAAGGGCGAGTTTGAGCATTTTCATTATCGATCTCCGGTTGTTGTCATTGAGTTATATAGGGTAGCCCGCACGATGAACCTTTCGGGGGCCGGGCCCACGAAATAGAACGGGTAGCAGGTAATGAGTGTAATCATTTTTTCGTCGGTGGGGTCCAGGACACTGACGTCCAGCGGGTCAACGATCAATATCTCCGAAACCCGAAAGTTTTGTTCGCCGTGCAGCGTCGCGAGTTCTATCTCG
>CAZTQL010000182.1:0-2361 GCA_964615665.1 uncultured Woeseiaceae bacterium
CATACGTTGATGCCGGGCCATAATGGGCTATTCGCGCGTCAGCTCCCAATCGCTTGTTCGTACTTTTAAGTACTCGGACATTCACGGGTTTGGCCGACGCCGGTTCGCTTGTGGCCGAGAGGCGACGTTCGACGATTCTTAGGTAAAATGTCGGCTGATGACCCAAAGCAGACAGTTTTGGATTTACCCAACCGATAAGTACTTACTGCGAAAAATTCACTTGAAATAGTTCAAGAGGATCGAGAGCGCACGATGAATAGATATTGTTTGGCATGGTTATTCCTGCTTTGCTGCAGCGCGTGTGTGGACAGCAAAGTGCCCGTTTCATCGACAGAGGCAGAACCAATGGGAAGAGGCCCTCATACGGTCGGATCGACGAACATGGAGGTGGCGTCTGAGTACGCTGACATCGGCGACGATGCCATGCACGCGTACTTGTTAGGTCGTGCCGCAGAACCAGATCACTCGCGGTATGTAGCCGACATTCTGAAATACCCCGAATCGGCGTGGGTCACCGATGTGCCGGTTCCGGATGAACGCGCGCTGTATGGACCGGCAAACGGCCTGACCCTGCCGGTCGTGACGTTCCTAGCGTATCCGACAAGTGCAGAACAGCAGCAGAACAGCTATGCGTTTCCCTATCACGATGCCATTAACGGCGTTTTCGAGGAAATGCTCGGCGCCGGGGAGGCACCAAGCTTTGATGATCCGGACGAACGTTATCCACTAATTATTATTGCGCATGGTGCATCGGCGCATGGTATTTACGATGTAAGACACGCACATAATCTCGCCAGCCACGGGTATATCGTCGCAGTCATCAACTATGGAGACGATCGTACTGCTCTTGAGAACGACCTGAACCCTCATGTTGCGTTTCTCAGGCCCCTGCTTACGAAAGCCGTTCTGGACTCACTTCTTGAGAGCGAGACTTTTGGTGCCCATATCGACACCGACAATATCGGTATCACCGGCCATAGTTTCGGCGGTTTCACTGCACTCGCGTTGGCGGGAGGGCCGTTTCAGGGGAACACCGCGACAGTCAGCGACCAGCGTATCAAGGCCGGTGTTGTCGCAGCGCCCTGGGTTGGTGGCAACTATGAGGGCAACGACGTTTTTGCGTTTGGCCCCGATAATAGTGATCTGAGTCGGGTAACCGCACCGATAATCTGCTTTTTCGGCACGAAGGACGAGGACACGTTGGCTTCGTTTATCCTGCCGGCCATCAAGAAATTGTCCGGCACAACCTATGTTGTGGAACTCGTCGATCAACCGCACATATTTGAGCAGGGTTCCTGGGAAGATCGTGACAATTGGGAATTGTTATTCTTTTCCGCCTATCTGAAGAACAACCTGGAATCGCTCGCAATGCTCAAAACCACCCGGTCGATGAAAGGCGGTAACGAAGACATTCAGCTATTCGACTATCAGAGACTAAGTGGCAGCGACTGACTGCTTGTGGCTGCGGTTTCAACCGGTCGATGCAACACCTAAGCTTTTACTATAGAGCGGAGGATGTTGTAAATGAAGCAGAGACCGAGAAGATATATCACCGAGCCTGAGATGGCATTGATATGGGATCGGTGGGAGAAAGGCGAGTCCCTCAATGCGATAGTCCGTGACCTGGGTCGTTACCATTCTGCGGTTCAAGGGCTCTGGCGAGGACCGGCGGTATTCGCCCTGCGCCGAGACGACGGTCGCGTCTCGCTCTGACACTTGCTGAGCGCGAAGAGATATCTCGCGGTGTGGTAGCCGGCTATTCGATCCGGACGATTGCCTCACAGCTTGGCCGGGCCGCTTCGACAGTGAGTCGAGAGCTCCGGCGTAATGGCGACCGGCGACGATACCGTGCCAACAAGGCCGATGAGTCTGCCTGGCAACGGGCGCATCGGCCAAAGACCTGTAAATTTGCACAGCACCCTGCGCTAGCGCGCATGGTAGCCGGAAAGCTAATAAGCCGATGGGCACCGCGGCAGATCGCGGGCTGGCTGAAGCGCACGTACCCGGACGACGAGAACTATCAGGTGTCACACGAGACGATCTACAAAACACTGTTCATCCAGGCCCGCGGGAACTCTACAAATCGCTGACCTGGGATCGTGGTAAAGAGCTGGCCGATCACAAGCGCTTTAGCCTGGCGACAGACATCGATGTCTACTTCTGTGATCCGCAGCAACCGTGGCAACGCGGCTCGAACGAAAATACAAACGGGTTACTAAGAAAATATTTCCCGAAGGGAATGGACCTCGCCAACGTTCATCAAAATCGATTGAATGCTGTTGCAAGACAACTCAACGAGAGGCCGAGAGAAACGTTACAATTCTATTCACCGGCCGAGAAGTTTAATGAATGTGTTGCGTC
>CAZTQL010000183.1:0-2219 GCA_964615665.1 uncultured Woeseiaceae bacterium
GCATCGATCCGAGTTGTTGGGAGCTTTTCGAAGACCCACAGACTTTGCAGCTCCCCGAGCTGCTGGTGGAAACAAGCGTTGACTAAGAACTTTGACTAACAAGCTTTCGTATCGTCCCGACATAGACGGGCTAAGAGCGGTTGCAGTACTGGCCGTAATTGCCAGCCATTTGCCTGAGAAATTCCTCCCGAGCGGTTTTCTGGGTGTCGATGTATTCTTCGCGATATCGGGCTTTGTCGTCACAGCCTCACTGCTTGGTCAACGGCGGACGAAACTCAGGCATCTTTATGTGGGGTTTCTCGCGCGACGCGTTAAGCGCCTGCTACCGGTGCTCGCGGTATGCGTAGCGGTTACCGGTCTTGTCGTATTGGCTACAGACCCTTTCCCACGACACTCCATTCAGACAGGGCTCGCCGCATTGTTCGGCTTCGCCAATATCGTATTGTTCTTCTTCGAGCTCGATTACTTTTCGCCCTCTTCCGTCTTCAACGCGTTCACTCATACCTGGTCACTGGGCGTGGAAGAGCAGTTCTACGTCGTATTTCCGTTTTTTGTCTGGCTCTTTTATTTCAGGTCACATAGCGAGTCTTTTAAAGCCCTGGGTCGAGCAATGATTCTCGGTGGTCTCGTCTCAGTGGCGATGTTTGCATGGCTGTATGAGGACCATCAGGCCGCCGCATTTTTCCTGATGCCTGCTCGGATCTGGGAGTTGGGTGTCGGCGCACTCGTATTTCTCGCATCGCGACGCACGCAATCGGCAAACCTTCAAAAGCACTTGCGGCGTGCGTCCCCGGTTGCCCTGACCGCGCTGATTGTCTGCTTCTTCGCCCCCGAGAATTTCGCGGTGCCGGCTACTATAGCCGCCGTTAGTCTCGCGGCAGTGTTGCTCGCCAGCGATGGTCGGTCACTGGCCGCTCTCGTCCTGACGCTACCGCCTGTCGTCTACGTCGGAAAGATCTCTTACTCTCTCTATTTATGGCACTGGCCAATAATTGCCCTGGGTCCGATCGTACTTGCGACTACCTGGCGATCGTCAGCAGTCTACGTGGTCGCAATGGCCATCGCCGCGATAGTCTCATTTCACTCGATTGAAAAACCGCTGCGCTACAGGGTCTGGACGACTCGCAGAATACGCGACATCAGCCTGGGGCTGGCCGGTAACCTTGTAATTGGCGCGATTTTGCTTTTCGCCATGATAAGGACCGACGCAGGTCCCGCGTCAACGACTGCGGCGCTTCATCCTCCGCCCTACCTGCCCATTATTACCAACGGAAAATCGCACGTTTTGCATTGTGCGCTGGACGGAGGAAGCCGGATATTCAAGCCGGACACGGTCAGTAATTGTACGGTCGCACCGAAGTCGGACATGCCCATGATCTGGGCGATGGGAGACAGCCATTCCGGGCATTTGCAGGGCATGTTGTTCGAATTACAGGAGCGGCTTGGGGTCGGCGTTCACCTTGTCGAAACGCCCGGCTGGAGCTTCCCATTTCCGGCGGGTAAGGAGTTCGCGCCGCGCAAAGAGGTGTTCGACAGTATCTCCACGCAGTTCAAACCCGGTGACGTCGTTCTCGTTTCGCGTCTCTTTATTTCGCGCACTCTGCCCAATACGGCCATGGAGATAAGACCCTGGCTCTACAATGCAGGTCGACTCGCGGACGATCTCGCTGCCGGCGGAGTACATCTCATCATCACCGGACCACCGCCTATTTTCCCCTACGACGACATTCGCGAGTGCAGCCTGGACGAGAGAGAGAGCTGTCGATTGGAGAGGGACACATTTGCGCCGCTGGTCGACCAGGTGACGGAGCAGCTGACAGCGTTGGCGGCTGACAGGAGCAATGTTGCGGTTTTTGATATCTTCGAATCGGTTTGTCCGACAGGTGATAAGTACTGTTACCCGGACAACGGCAGCAGTTTCCTGTACCGCGACAAGGACCACTTCAACTCGCTGGGCTCAAAGCTGTTGGCTGAGCCATTTGTCGAGCTGCTTCGCTCATCGGGAACGCTCTCGCCGGGACAATAGTCTGATGCGGCGCACGGCGGCAAATTATACCTATCAACACTGCCAGGATTCTTTGCTACGGTTAGCCTGTAAACCTAAAGCTGGATTTCAAATACATTGAAAGAGTCGCTAATTACGCTTGCTAGAGACGCACTTGGCAGCCTGCGCGATCTGCTGCCGATCGTCCTGGTCATCAGTGCATTTCAGTTGTTCG
>CAZTQL010000184.1:0-2202 GCA_964615665.1 uncultured Woeseiaceae bacterium
CACGGTCGACTGAAACAAGCCGTCGTTGACTTGCATGATCGATCTCTCTCTAAATTCTCTAATCAGTTGTCCAACTGCCCTCGTAGACGCGATCCTCTTCGGGATTGGCAACCGACCAACCGATTAGCGAGCCATAGGGATGGTCGATAGCATACCTATTGATCATCACCTCGGCCGGCATGCTTCTGTCGACCGGATAGCTCACCAGGCTGTAAGTTTTGTACGGTCGGTCTGCGGGAAAGAGCATCCAGACAGAAATCAAATCGGTTTTGGTATGCGTTACAAAAGGTGCCCTGACGGTTTTGGGGGCATCCCCGATCAACTCGAGCTCAAGAGTCACTGGTTCTTCCGATGGCAGTTGCGACAAGTCGTATTCAACCTCGTAGAGTGTCCGCTTTTGTTTCTGCACCTCGATTGGTTCAGCGATCCGACTTATAATGCCCCGAAGTTCTTTATTCGGTTGTCGAAACTCGATGTTCTTGATTTTGCTGGGGAATCGAAAGGTAATGAGGCGGTTGCCGCTGTACGAATCGAGCAGCTTCAAGGTGATCCGATCACGGATGTAGACGTGCCCCCGGCGCTTAGACGATTTTTCATCAGGACGCCACCGACGTAGATCATAGATCCGACTATGGGTGAGCACTTCGACTCCCTCATAGTTCACTTCCGTCGGTTGTGGCTTCTCGCGAACCTGCTCGGCGATCCAGTCTGCGGTGGGATCCGAGTTGGCCAAGAAGAGGATCTGATGGATATCCGGGTCGCCGCTGGCGATCGAATCAATGATTTCCGCCTGCGTTTGCGACTTGCGGTACAGCTGGTAGACCTGAAGTGGCAAGTAAAACAGGAGCACAAATACAATCGCCAGGTAAACATAACTTGGCCAGTCACGCCAGTCAAAAAGCGTGGTCCACACGCGTCGGCGACTTGAGTTGCGAAGCCGTCTAGACAGTTGCGTCGGCAGGGACGCATCGCGGGACGGCGTGTCTTCCGAATCGTGCGCAATCACGTCACTATCGGGAATCGGCGACCACGGAGGGGACTCGGGGAGAACCGCTTCACCCAAGATATCGTATTTACGACAGGCTTTGCGCGCCACTTCGTAGCCATGCTGTACCAGCGCGTTAATTTCCTCTTTAGAGAATCGATCAAGGTCCGTTCGGATGGACTGGACTTCTGCTTGAACGACCGGATGCAGTGCCGTTGGGTCTTCCGATAGTTCGACAGAGTCGGTGATGGGAAAAAACACAAACCCTTCTTGATCGCGGAAGTTTTCTAGCTCGAGCTGCCAAACGCGGTCCATGAGAATATCTGAAGCGCGCGTTGATTGGCCCATTATTCCAAGTGACGAGTCACTCAGGATCTGAAATGGTTTCCCGGCGTCACTCACAAGAATTTTTTCGAAATTCGCATCGTGTTGTCTCAGCCATGAAAACGCTCGCAGGCCCAGGGTGTCATAGACACCTCCGTCGGTGAAGAACTCGGTTGGAAATTCACCTTCTCGAACGCCCAGGTCGGCCGCCGTAATTTCCACGGGAGGGAAGAAACCTGGAAATGCGGAAGAGGCTCCGACAACCCTTGGAATGCTGGCCATCTGACCGGGAATCCGTTTCAACGATTGACCGCCTGTGTCGCCTCGCTGCTGTACAAACAACCCGTCTCGATTAAAAACGGAAAGCCCACCGCTGCTTACGCTCGTCGTTAGTAGATGCAACATTGGCTGTTGGGGTAATTCAAAAAGGCACCGGTCGCCGTAGAGCTGTTTTTTGTAGTAACGTTCGAGGATCGCATTGGGCGTAAGATTGCGGCTTTTTAGAAAAGGAAGTTTGGCCAACAGCCGCATAAGGTATAGCATGGGAAGGCGACGAACGATGTGATTTCGGACGTCGAACTGGACGAACTTTACAATCTCCGAGGCGGCTTCGGCAAAGCTTTCGTCGTCGCCGTTGTAACGATCCCAATTCAATACTAGGTGCGCCGCCAGGATGCTACCGCCCGAGACGGATGCAATTTCCGTAACTTGTTGCAGTGCTCCAGCATCTCTAAGGAAGCGTACCACTCCGACGTGATAAAGCGTCGCACGAAATCCGCCACCCGATAGCGCGAGTCCTAGTTTTGGCATCTTGTCAGTTTCGTTGGGGCGTTATGGTTTGAACCTTGTCTCATGCTTACAATTATAATCACCCAGGGACTGCTTCGCGATCG
>CAZTQL010000185.1:0-2111 GCA_964615665.1 uncultured Woeseiaceae bacterium
GGCCCTTGGCCGCGATCGCCCTGTAGGAGCGGCCCTTGGCCGCGATCGCCCTGTAGGAGCGGCCCTTGGCCGCGATCGCGCGCAAGGCGCGCTCCTACAATTTCGATCGCCCGCAAGGCGGGCTCCTACAACAGTTCGTCTATGCCGAGGTTCGCCAGCTCGTCGGCCTCTTCGTTACCCGGGTTGCCGTCGTGGCCCTTGACCCAGCGCCACTCGATGTCGTGGCGACTGTTCGCCTCTTCCAGCGCTTGCCACAAATCCTTGTTCTTAACCGGCTTTTTCGCCGCGGTCTTCCAGCCGCGCTTTTTCCAGTTCGGCATCCATTCGTTAATGCCGTCCATCACGTACTTCGAGTCCGTATGCAGGATGACTTTGCGCTTGCCCTTCAGCGCATTGAGCGCTTCGATCGCCGCAGTCAGCTCCATGCGGTTGTTGGTCGTCTCCGCAGCGCCGCCGTGCATCGTCTTGCGTCTCATCCCTGAAATCAGCAATGCACCCCACCCGCCCGGGCCCGGGTTTCCCCTGCAAGCGCCGTCGGTGTAAATCTCAACTGTTCTGGTCAAAGCGGATTCGTGAAACTCGTGTGGAGGGTTCAGCCAGGCCGGCAACGACCTTCGGTTGGCGGCGCCACAATGGCCGTACCGGTGTCAGCGTGCCAACGCGTTTTTGCGCGGTGAGCATATAGCATGCCGCCAATTCGGGCCACCATGCCTGGCCGCGGCGCTCCCACCTGGCGTTGGCGCGCGCTTTGTTACGCGGCAACGGCCAGCGAAAGAAGTAATGCGTCGAGCCCTGAATACGCATGTCCAGGAGCTGCAACCAGTCTTTGAGGCGCCGGTCTGAAATCAGGTTATCTGCACCCGGCGGCATGCCGGCACTGGGGATGAGCCGCCGCAGGCCCCACAGACCAGTGGGTTTGAAACCCAGGATCACAAGCTGTCCGTTACGGCGCAGCACCCGGTCCACCTCGCGAAGAATGGCATGCGGACGATCGCTGTAGTCGAGCGTGTGTGGCAGCAGCACGGCATCGATCGAATCGCTTTCCACGGGCAGGCGATGCAGTTCGGCAGTCGCCGACGGCTCGCCGAGCTTGTCCTCGGCGATCAGGCAGCAACGCTGGGTGCGAGTGAAGCGCAGAAATGTGCGGCTCTCGCCCCACATGCCCAGCTGCAGGCACTGCTCCCCGAAGATGCCATCGAGAGCCTCCTCGACGACGCGCGACTCCTGCTGCAGCAGCGCCTCGCCCAGCGCCGTCTGCAACCATTCCTGCGTTAATTGTGAACGAACCCCTTGCACAACGCGTTGCCCTCAGTACGATAGCTCGATGCGCTATCGAAAGCCGTCATCATTCCCGCGATTATTACAGAGAATTGCCGCTCACTGCGCTACCGGCGTCACTTTTTCCTGCCTGACTCTATCGCTGTCAGGCGCCGCGGCCGACGAGATGGAAGGTTTCATCGACGGTGTGCCAGCCAGAATAAGTGTATCCGGCCCCAATTTGAGTCTCATTTCGCCGCTCGATGGTGCCAGCCTGCCATCGTCACCAGCAGCGGCAGACAATGTCCTGGACAGATTGCGACTCGGTTTCAGCCTAAGCTACGAGAACAAGCCGCGCACCGCAGCCGAACTCAGATGGTTCGCGAAGCACCCGGATTACCTGAACCGCGTATTTACGAGGGCGCAGCGCTACCTGCCCTACATCGTCGCGGAGCTCGAGCGCCGTGACCTGCCGTTGGAGCTCGCTCTATTGCCCATCGTCGAGAGCGCCTACGACCCGTTCGCCTACTCGCACGGCCGCGCGGCGGGGTTGTGGCAGATGATCCCGGGTACGGCCAAGCGTTTCGGCGTCAAGCAAAACTGGTGGTACGACGGCCGCCGCGATGTCGTCGACTCGACGCGCGCCGCGCTCGACTACCTCGAGTATCTGTACAAATTCAACGACGGCAACTGGTTGAACGCCATCGCCTCTTACAATTCTGGCGAAGGCAACGTGCGGCGTGCCGTCAGACGCAACACGAGTGCGCGCAAGCCGACCGATTTCTGGTATCTGAAGCTACCAAGAGAAACCAGCATGTACGTGCCGAAGCTATTGGCACTCGTCGAAATCGTCA
>CAZTQL010000186.1:0-2085 GCA_964615665.1 uncultured Woeseiaceae bacterium
ATCGGTCTCCCGGTGTCTTCTTCGATCACGACAAGGGCAAGACGCACAGCTCGGGCAAGCTGCTGTTCTCAGCACGCGTTATCCCTTACCGCGGCTCCTGGCTCGACTTCGAGTTTGACCCCAAGGATGCCGTGTTCGCACGAATCGATCGCCGCCGCAAACTGCCGGTCACGATCATCTTGCGAGCTCTGGGTATGGACGACGAGGAAATACTCGATCTGTTCTTCGAGAAGGATGATTTCTACCTGTCCGACAAAGGCAGCAAGATGGGCCTCGTGCCCGAGCGCCTGCGGGGAGAGACTGCAACCTTCGACATCAAGCTGGGCCGCAAGCTCATCGTTGAAGAGGGTCGCCGTATTACCGCCAAACATGTGCGTGACATGGGGAAGTCCACCGTCGACAAGCTGACGGTGCCGAACGAGTATCTCGAAGGCAAGCTTCTTGCAGACAATATCGTCGATACGGAGACCGGCGAGCTGCTGGCAGCGGCAAATACGGAGCTGACAGCGGAGCTGCTTGAGCAGCTTATAGCTGCGGGCGTCGAGCACATTTGCACGCTTTACGTCAACGACCTCGACCACGGGCCGTTCATCTCCAATACGCTGAACATCGATCCTTCGACGACTCGCCTCGAGGCGCTTGTCGAAATCTATCGGATGATGCGCCCGGGCGAGCCGCCGACCAAAGACGCGGCCGAGAACCTGTTCCAGAACCTGTTCTTCAATCCCGATCGGTATGACTTGTCGGCCGTTGGCCGCATGAAATTCAATCGCAGAGTCGGTCGTGATGATTCCGAGGGCGATGGCGTGCTCAATAAGGACGACATCCTGGACGTGCTGACGACGTTGATCGGAATTCGTAACGGCTTTGGCAACGTCGATGATATCGATCACCTCGGCAACCGCCGCGTGCGCAGCGTTGGTGAGATGGCCGAGAACGCATTCCGCGTTGGTCTGGTTCGTGTGGAACGTGCCGTTAAAGAGCGCCTGACGCAGGCAGAGGCCGACGGCCTGATGCCGCAAGAAATGATCAACGCCAAACCGGTGGCGGCTGCGGTTAAGGAATTCTTTGGCTCCAGTCAGCTCTCGCAGTTCATGGATCAGAACAATCCGTTGTCGGAAGTGACGCATAAGCGCCGCGTTTCGGCGCTTGGGCCAGGCGGCCTGACGCGCGAGCGCGCGGGCTTTGAAGTTCGCGACGTGCATCCGACCCACTACGGTCGCGTCTGTCCGATTGAGACACCTGAAGGGCCGAACATTGGCCTGATCAATTCGCTCGCAGTTTACGCACGCACCAATGACTATGGTTTCCTCGAGACGCCATACCGCAAGGTTAAGAATGGCAAGGTCACGGCGGACATCGATTACCTGTCCGCCATTGAGGAAAGCCAGTACATCATTGCGCAGGCGAACGCCGAACTTGATAAGAATGGCAAGTTTGCCGAGGACTTGGTGGCCGTGCGTCACAAGAATGAATTCACGCTGTCGGGCCCGACTGACGTCAACTATATGGACGTTAGCCCACGCCAGATCGTGTCTGTCGCAGCGGCGCTGATTCCGTTCCTCGAGCATGATGATGCTAACCGTGCCTTGATGGGATCGAACATGCAGCGCCAGGCTGTACCGACGTTGCGCGCAGAAGCGCCGCTCGTCGGTACCGGTATCGAGCGTGCGGTGGCTATCGATTCCGGCGTCACCGTGGTCGCCCGTCGCGGTGGCTTCGTTGATTCCGTGGATGCCTCGCGCATCGTGGTCCGCGTCAATGACGATGAGACGACAGCGGAAGAGCCGGGTGTCGACATCTACAATCTGACCAAGTACACGCGCTCGAATCAGAACACCTGTATCAACCAGCGGCCGCTGGTGAAGAGCGGTGACCAGATTGCAGCCGGTGACGTTCTCGCTGACGGGCCGTCGACCGACATGGGTGAGCTCGCACTGGGCCAGAACCTGCTGGTCGCGTTCATGCCGTGGAATGGTTACAACTTCGAGGACTCGATTCTGATTTCAGAACGGGTCGTCAAGGAAGACCGCTTCACGACGATTCACATCGAAGAACTGACGTCTCTCGTGGACGATATCCACC
>CAZTQL010000187.1:0-1975 GCA_964615665.1 uncultured Woeseiaceae bacterium
TTTAAGCGTCAACTCGTCACCGACCATTTGTGGAAACGTGTCGTACAGCGGCGGTCCGATGCAGCTGTACAGGTAGTCGTCGTCCGGATGCGGGAAGCCCAGTTCATCGAGCGCGTACAGGATGCAGCGGGTGATGCCCTCAAAGGGATCGGTTAGTGTGCCGTCGAGATCGAAATAGATGTGTGCGGACATCGCCCAAGCATAGCAAGCTGGACTCGGTCGGCGGTCTTTCAGGCCTGGCTGGCCTGGCTTCGAAATTCTTCAAGTAGCGGCAGCTTCGTTAACGACGACGTTACGATTGCTCGCGCTCGAGGATTGCTGCGATAAAAGCATCTGCCTCGGCAATTGAGCGATTCATGTCGGCGATCAGTACGTCAACATTGGTCTCGATGGCCGTTGCTTCACCTTCGAGTGCGGCAATGGCCGAGAGATTCAGGTTATGTTTGAGGTACAGGACCTGGTCCTGGAATAAGGCTAATACCGGCTGCATGCGCTCTTCGGTCTGGCGCATCGATGCAATGAGACGAGCAGCGTGTTCCCGGGTCTGATCGAATTGCATCTCCGCAATACGACGCAAGTTGGGGTCGTTATAGTCGTCGAGCTCGTCGCGCCATTCGTCCAGCAATCGGTTGCTGGCGCTGACAACACGATCCACGCGCTTATTAATATCTTCCGCCGCGGCCTGGCTGCGCTTGTGCGCCGTGTTGAGTTTCTTGTACTGACGCTCGAGGTCGTTTTCCTGAAGACCAACAACAGCCTTGAACTCGGTCAGCGCATCCTGAAACTGATCGGCGGCAGCGTGCTGGCTGTCACGCGCCGCTTCAACTCGATCAACCAGCAGGTCGCGCGGCTCTTTCCACATCCAGTCGACGCCCGCGCTCGGGTCGCCGGTTACGAAGTAGCCGATGCCAAGCAGCGCGATCATCGCCACCCACGAGCGTTTCTTTTTGAGTATGGCGGGAATCAACGGTATGATTTTTGTTACTAAGGGATTCATCGTAAGGGCTATCTACGGGAGACGGACGACAACGATGACACACTATTTTGGCAATCTGCAAATAGCGCGCACTGTCGCAGTCTGCGCGACGCTGATGGCGTTGACTGGCTGTGCGTCGGTGCAGTATTCAGCACTCGAGAAGGTCGGCATACACAAACGCGATATTCTGGTCGATCGTGTCGAAGATGCGCGGGATTCGCAAACCGAAACGCGTGAGGAACTCGTTAGCGCGTACGAGGAACTCAGTTCGTTGATCGGCTTCGATGGGGGCGAACTCGAGGAGAAATACGAGCGACTCAGTAAACAGGTTGAGCGGTCAGCGGATTCGACGGAAGAACTCGATGAGCATCTGGCCGACATCGATCGCGTCAGCGAAGACCTTTTCGACGAATGGGAGTCCGAGCTCGAACTTTATAGCAGCGCGGCGCTGCGAGCCGATCAGGC
Organism: uncultured Woeseiaceae bacterium; assembly: GCA_964615665.1. Classification (GTDB taxonomy): domain Bacteria; phylum Pseudomonadota; class Gammaproteobacteria; order Steroidobacterales; family Woeseiaceae; genus UBA1847. The sequence continues at coordinate 1,442 of CAZTQL010000187.1, forward strand.
GAAAAAACTCGCGCTGGCACGCAAGCAATTCGCGATGATGCGCAAGCGCATGCAAACGGCGCGTGAGCGGGTCGACCCGGTCATGGCGGTTCTCAATGACAATGTCCTGTTTCTGAAACACAGCTTGAACGCACAGGCATTGGCGGCCCTGCGGGGCCAGGCGTCAGTGCTCGAAGGCCAGGTTGATGTGCTGATACGCGATATGCAGATTGCGATCGAAGAGGCCGACGCCTTCATCAGCCGCATGCGGGGCAGTTAGCGGACTGCGCGACCAGCCTAATGCGGGCGCAGGACCATTCGGCCTGACATAGGCACGACGCCATGCTGCCGCAGCAGGTTTTCGGCGCGCTGGCTGCCGGTCTTGCGCCACACGCTATACGTACGGAGCAGATCGACGTCGGTCTCGCATCGCTCCCGGTCGCGCATTTCGTTAAGCACATCGACGAGCACCTGGAACTTGGCGGCGAGTTCGCGGTAAGTGCCGGCAAAAGCACGTCCGCGGAAAGAATTGCGCACTTCCTCGGAGAGAGAGCC
>CAZTQL010000188.1:0-1944 GCA_964615665.1 uncultured Woeseiaceae bacterium
TGTCGACATTGTACAACCACGGATAGAACAGGGTGCGCTGCGCACCGCCGCGATACCAGTTGCCCTGTTCATGGAACTCACCAACTTGCCCGATGCCGGCACCTGAGGCCATCGGCACCATCGCCGTATGCGCCGGATGATCCATTGCGGCCAGTGCTAGTTGCCACTCGGCGGATGAAGAGCACCCGATCGTTCCGACCCGTCCGTTCGACCATTCCTGCTCGGCGATCCAAGACAATGCGTCATAGCCATCAGTACGCGGGTTGCCGAGAATCTTGAACTCCCCTTCGGAAAAGTAGCGGCCTCGCTCGTTTTGGATCACGAAGGCATACCCGTGACTGACCGCCTCGACCGCTTGCGTGAGCCGGCGACTGGACAACGAGTTGTAGTTGTAGGGTGTACGCCAGAACACCGTTGGTAATGCACTGTGCGAGCCCTTCGGTAAGTAAACGTCGGTTGACAGGTGCACACCGTCACGCATTGGCACATTAATCTTGCGCGTGGCTTCAGCAATTTGGCCGAGTTCGTCGCGAAGCTTGTCCTCGTCCCACTGGCGATAGTCTTGTGCCGCAGCGGCGCCGAATAAGCCCAGCGAAATGAGTGCAAGTATCAGTCGCATGGTGATGCCCCCCGAGAATTGCCGAGCGGCCAATATAGCTCAGCATGAATCAAGAAACCCTTGCAGCTAAAAGGACATATTCGGATGGCAAATTTCTTCAGTTCCCCGGGAACGAGTCCTTCGTTCGGCGTAATTTCCATATCGAAAGTCGAGAGGTCGATGTCCCAGCGTGCAATCAGCGGGTCCAGAAAGGATATGCAGTCTTTGTTCGAGACATCGAAGATATCGGTGTCGAGGAATTCCAGAATGATGACGCGCAATTCTTCATAGCTCTTGTCACCTCGGCTGCGGCTGCCAGATTCTTCTGCTCCAACCTTAGCTCCTGAAGTCGTGTCTTAATGACCGAACAAACGTCCATTTGTAGCCTCTCATGCTTTACTGCATAGGTTAATAGCAAAAAACACTTTCAGGTTATGCTTGACTACTCAAGTCAATTGGCCAAATATGATTAACAAGTCAACGGGGCTTTAGAGCAGATCAACTAAATAAGTTAACTGTAGTTTCCTCCTGGCCAATCACAAGTTCTGTTTCCTTAATCGCGTCACCGAAAGTCGGCTGACTTTCCCGATGTCTACGGTCCGAAGCCAGGCCGCGACGCACTGCCCGCAGAAACTCCGGCCCTTCGGGTCGCCGTCCGTGCAGGCCAGCTAAATGCCCGGTGGCACACATAACAAAGGACACTACCCGCATGTCATTGCAAATTAGTAACGGTTACAGGGGTGGCCCTTCCGGCCGCGGCACCAATCCAGGCTCCGAGCTCGAGCAACTCATTGGCGAGGGGCAGGAACGGCTCAAGCAAATGATGCCCGAAGGCGGCTCGACCACAGTCATCCTATTCGCTGTGGTCGCGGCGCTTGTTGTCGGAGCATGGACCGCGTATTACACGGTTCCAAGCGATTCCGTCGCGGTTATCCAACGCTTCGGCAAGTACCTCAAAGAGGTAGAACCCGGCCTGCATTTCAAAGTCCCCTTGGGAATCGATACAGCGAAGATCGTTCCGGTGAAGCGGCAACTGAAGCAGGAGTTCGGCTTCACAACGCCCGGTGCCACGGACCCGTACCAAAGCCCGGTCGATGGCAGACGGGAAACGGAGATGGTGACCGGTGATCTCAATGCCGCGCTGGTGGAATGGGTTGTTCAGTACCGAATCTCGGATCCGGTTAAATACCTGTTCGAAGTTCGTGAGCCGGGCGCGACGCTGCGCTATGTGTCCGAGTCGGTCATGCGCGAAGTCGTTGGTGATCGCACGGTGGACGAGGTAATCACCATCGGTCGCCAGGAAATCGAATCGGAGGCTCTCACAAAAATGCAGGAACTCTCAACCA
>CAZTQL010000189.1:0-1912 GCA_964615665.1 uncultured Woeseiaceae bacterium
CTGCTGCCCAGAACACTGCTGGATGCGATTGACATGGTGACTGTCCCGAATGGCACTGTTGAGATTTAGTGGGCGCGCAGTTTGTCTATTGACGCGAGCGTTTGTTTTTGAAAAACTGCACTCGGCCAGATTGGGATTGGCGCATTAGCCCCTTCTTGGCTATTTTATTGAGACCCTCCTTGGTTACACGGCCTGTGTAAAAGCCACGGAGGGTTTTTTCATGGCTGTTTCTATACCAGATTCCCCCGATCCAAGCCGTAGCAATTTTCACCAAATCGTCGGATCGTTTCTTTCCACACAAGGTCTTCCCTTCGATAGCGTTCTGCCGGCGGAGCGGATTCGCGAAGTCTTTGCCAAGCATGACGGGCTCTTCGCAATGCATGGCATCTACAACACCGTTGTCGTGCTGTGGGCGTTCTTGGGGCAGGTCTTGCGAGATGGCAAGGAGGCTTCCTGCCAGGCAGCCGTTGCCTCAATCGTCTCCTTTTGTGAGATCACGGGGCGGTCGGCCCCGACCGAAGATACCGGCGACTACTGCGTGGCCCGCGCGAAACTCAATGAGCACGCGCTACACGAGCTAAGCAATGAGATCGCCAGTGAACTTGAGGACGCTGCCGAGAAAAGCTGGTTGTGGCTGGAGTTGCATCCGAAACTGATCGATGGCTTCACCTTCACGATGCCCGACACGAAAAAAAACCAAGCGGCCTATCCTCAAAGCAAATCGCAGAAACCAGGCATCGGATTTCCCATCGCACGAGCCGTTGCGATCTTGTCGTTGGCGACTGCGGCGGTCATGGACCTTGCCGTCGGCCCCTACTCCGGCAAGGAAACCGGAGAAACCGCACTCTTGCGTTCGATCATGAACAGCCTCAACCCCGACGACGTCGCGGTGATGGATCGTTACTACTGCTCCTTCATGATGCTCGCGTTGTTACTCTCCCAGGGGACGCACTCGTGCACGCGGAAGCATCAGCGGCGACACTCCGACTTTCGACGCGGCAGACGCCTGGGCAAGTATGATCATCTAATCATCTGGACACGCCCGCAGCGCCCAACATGGATGGACGAGGAGCTCTACGAGTCCATTCCGGAGACGCTTGAACTACGCGAGATTCGATTCAAGGTCGTGATCCCCGGCCGCCGGACAAGATCACTCGACATCATCACCACGTTGACCGATGCGACGATGTACACGAAGCAAGACATCGCCGAACTCTACGGTTTTCGCTGGCACTCGGAGCTCGACATCCGCAGCATCAAGAGTTCTCTGAACCTGGGCCATGTTCGTTGCAAGTCGCCCGAGATGGTCCGGCGAGAACTTTGGACGACGCTGCTGGCCTACAACCTGATCCGCACCACCGCCGCGTCAGCCGCTTTGTTGCACGACAAGCAACCCCGACAGATAAGTTTTACAAGCACTTGCCAGTACGTGCTGTCATCGTATCACATTCTGGGGTGCGGCCTGATGGATCCAATGCGTCTGCATGACTATTTGTTATTGCTACTGAAACAGATTGCGGGATGTGAAGTTGGCAATCGGCCTGGACGTCTTGAGCCCCGCGTTCTGAAGCGGCGACGTCATGGTTACAAGCTGATGCGAAAACCGCGTGACGTTCTTCGCGCAGAACTTCGCCAAACCTGCACATAAGCGACGGCAGGCGGACTGCATCGGCAACACTTCATCACCCATTCCCAACGAGGTCACATTCTTTGCAATGGAACAAATTAGCGCCCCAAGAAAACCCATCGCCGATGAGTCGTGCTAATGCTGCGCGCCGCTGTATCCGTGCGCGCCCCGGCGATCTCTCCTCAGCAACCACCGGGTGCCAATTGGCGCGCCTGTCATTTCCTCTGCAACGAAATTCATAAACCAAGCGAGCAAAACCACTTACGCTCAACAGTGCCATTCCCG
>CAZTQL010000190.1:0-1898 GCA_964615665.1 uncultured Woeseiaceae bacterium
GGTAGCCGAGGTTCCGACGTTGTTCATCGACGCGAGCGTAGCCGTAGAAACCGATTACGCATTAGAGAAGCTCAAGCCGTTTCCGGATGACAGCATCTCCACTCACTCTATCTCTCCGGTCGCATTGCTGAATCTTTACGAGAAAATCGTTGGAAAAGCAGCTCCCGAGGCTTACATGCTGCATGTGCGCGGCACCAGCTTCGAACTCGGCGAGGATATCAGCGCATCAACGATTGAGTCAGTGAACAAGGCCTGGCAGTTCCTCGACGACCTGTTTGCCAGACCCCAGGAAACCTGGGGCGTGACATTAAACACAGTCAGCTCAGACAGAAAAGGGGACGACAGAAAAGGGGACAGACCCCATTCGGGGTCTGTCCCCGGGTCTAGACAGGGGTCAGACCCTCGGGTCTGACCCCTAATCTACTTCGGGTCTGACCCCTAATCTACTTGAGCATGGCATCTCGCCGTTGCGCGAGTGCTGCCAGGCGGCGTTCGTCGAGTACGTCGCCGAGATTTATACGAAGTGTTTCGTCATCTATTTCGAGCAGTGCCATTCGCCATTCGTCGCCAATCGTGAGCTCGATATCCTTCAGGTAGGCCGGTCGGCCCTCTTCGGCACCAAACGAATTCTCGTGATCAACCAACATCAACAGCCAGTCGTCAGTGCTGTATAACATCGACGAAGGCGTTCTCGCAGGGTTTTGAATGAGCGCGTCGAATACATACATCGCGCCCATTTGTTTATCCAGCGAACAAGGCGCACCACGCCACTTGCCCGCGGCCACTCGTGCACGTTCGGTCAGGGTTGCGGCCGGAACGAACTGCAGCGTGCCCTGTTGTCCCGCGATTTCACGACGAACCGTCACAGGAACCATGGCCAACCCCAACAGGCGATCAAGCTTGTACGCTGCGAGCTCTGGCGCAAAGGTCTGCTCTGGCGATAGCGCGTTGAAGTAGGCAAATACGGTGCTCTCACCAGCGGTGACCTGCACCAATTTCCACGCAGCGCCGTCAGTGTTTGGTTCAACGACTTCACCGTTTTCGAGAATATCGGCCAGCGCATCGTCATCGATCGCCATGGATTCATGACCGACACGCTTCGGGTGTTCGACAGGCTTCAAATTCGAACCACCCTCCGGATTCACCACGGTTAGTTCGTCACCTTCAATGATGAGCGCGTTGCCGCTGCCGCCGTAATGCGACTTCAGCATGCCCGTATCAATCTCGAGAATGCGTCCGTTCATGCGCTGCTGCACCTGACGAGTGACCGTCGACGTATGGCCCATAACAACGCGCTTCGCACCGATTTGGCTCAATGCGAAATTCAATGCATCCCCTTCAACAAGCCTGTTACAGGTCGCCGTACCCCGATACCAGGTCGGACCCGTCGGTCCGAGCAACGGAGATTTGCCAAGGTCAACAAAGCGCTGCGCCAGAGTCATGAACTCGCCATTGCGCAGTCCGTTCTTCATCTCTTTGGCGAGGATCGACTTGCTTTCTTTGAATCTGTCGATCGGACTCAAGACACCCGCGTCAACCAGCGCTGCCGATGTAGTCATGAGCTCAAGCAGATCTTTCTTCAGCGCAACATTTACGCCTGTCAATCCGTGCTCGGCAACAAACGGTGGCACGCCGCCGTGCACAAACGCAGTATCGTTGATGACGACCATAAATGGCTTTTCGAGAAGCCACTTGCCGTAGAGACCATCGTGGCGGAAGGCGCGGCGATGCCCGAAATATCCAGGTGGCGCTTTCTCGTCGAACTCCAACCGTACAGCCGCTTTATTGCCGTCTTCCAGGTTGCGGCTGCGAAATCGTTTGTACCATTGCTTACGTTCTTTTCTTTTTTCGATGTCGAGAAACGCCGCGTATTCCTCGTTGGAAACATAGCGAAGATC
>CAZTQL010000191.1:0-1894 GCA_964615665.1 uncultured Woeseiaceae bacterium
AAGGCGGGCGTGTGCCGGAACTCATGGAGCGTTACCCGAACCTGTACGGCGACCATCGGCGTGCTGGTTCTCGCTGTTAGCGGTGGTCAGGTGCCGTGGATCGGACTGTTTCTGGCAATCAGCTTTACGTGTTATGCCGTGATTCGCAAGAAAGTCGTTATTGGCGGAATGCCCGGCTTGTTTGTCGAGACACTCCTGCTGCTACCGTTTGCATTGACCTGGCTTGGCTGGCTGTACGCGAGCGCTGCACCGGCTTTCGCGGCAGGCAATACGTCGCTGACTCTCTGGCTGATGATGGCAGGTCCGATAACCGCGTTACCGCTCTTGTGTTTCGCACTGGCGGCGCGGCGCCTGCCGCTGACAATGATCGGTTTCATGCAGTTTCTTGCGCCGACGCTGCAGTTTTGTACCGGCATCTATTACGGCGAGCAGCTCACTCCGGCGCATCTCATCTGCTTCGGCTTCATCTGGCTTGCCGTGATCTTCTTCAGCGTTGATGCCGCGCGATCCAGTCGCCAGTTTCCGGTCACCGCATAAAAGAACGGGCTCACAAGGAGCCCGTTCTTTGCTACCTGATGAACGCCAGCGCTATTTTTTCGCTTTGCGTTCATGGGCTTCTCTGATGACGTCTTCTGCCACGTTTCGCGGACACGGCGAATAATGCGAGAACTCCATCGAAAACTGCCCGCGACCCGAGGTCATCGTGCGCAGATGACCGATGTAGCCGAACATCTCGGCAAGCGGTGCAGTGGATTTGACTCGCACACCCGTTACACCAGCATCCTGCGACTTGATCATGCCGCGGCGACGGTTAAGATCACCGATGACATCACCGACATGATCTTCCGGCGTGAAAACGTCAACTTTCATGATGGGCTCAAGCAATTGCGGCGACGCTTTCGGTATCGACTGCCGGTAGGCGGCCTTGGTGGCAATCTCAAAGGCCAGCGCCGATGAGTCGACCGCGTGATATGCGCCGTCCAGTAGCGTGAATTTAACGTCGAGCAGAGGATAGCCAGCGAGGGTTCCTTCGACCATGCAGCTTGCGAACGCCTTCTCGATCGCATTCCAGTACTCGCGCGGCACGTTACCGCCCGTGACTTTGGACTCGAATTCGTAGCCGCTGTTTTTCTCGGCGGGTTCGATCCCATAGTCAATCCGACCGTACTGGCCAGAGCCACCAGACTGCTTCTTGTGTATGTAGGTGTCCGTGATAGCCGCCGTAATGGTCTCCCGGTATGCCACCTGCGGCTTGCCCATTTCGACATCAACGTGGTGCGTGCGCCGCAGGATGTCGACTTTGATGTCGAGATGCAGCTCACCCATACCCTTGATCAGCGTTTCACCGGAGTCTTCGTCGGTCGCAACCTGGAAGGACGGATCTTCCTGAACCATCTTGTTGAGCGCAACGCCCATCTTCTCGGTGCCGGCTTTATCCTTCGGCGTGATGGCAATAGATATTACGGGATCCGGAAATACCATCGGCTCGAGCGTCGCGGGATTGTTGGCGTCGGCCAGGGTATGCCCGGTTCGTGTGTTCTTCATGCCGAGGAGGGCGACGATATCGCCTGCCTGAGCCACATCCAGTTCTGCACGTGAGTCGGCGTGCATCTCGACGATACGGCCGATGCGCTCGGTCTTGCCCGTAAACGTATTCAGTACGTTGTCGCCTTTCTTCAAGGTCCCGGAGTAGACGCGAGTGAACGTCAAAGCGCCGTAGCGATCGTCCATAATCTTGAACGCCAGGGCGCGCAGCGGCTTCGAAGGGTCGACTTCGGCGAACTTACCGGTCGGTTGGCCATCGAGGTCCATTTCCGGTTGCGGCTTGACCTCTGTCGGGTTGGGCAGGAAGTCAACCACTGCATTAAGAACATTCTGTATACCTTTGTTTTTA
>CAZTQL010000192.1:0-1892 GCA_964615665.1 uncultured Woeseiaceae bacterium
GTCGCTACCACCGTGGTTACCCCAACGCGCATCGATTTTACCGCCAGTCGATTCGGGTATCGGCGTCGAGATCATGTTAATCGCGCCGCCTGTCGTTCGCGGTCCGACGACAACGGCCGCGGGACCCTTGAGCACTTCGAGCGAGTTCATGCGTCGCTGCGTCGGGAAGTAGTAGGCTGACGGCGCGGAGTAGGGCGCTGGCGCGATGAGTACGCCGTCTTCGAGCAATGCGATTCTCGCGCTGCGATCGAGGCCGGAGCCTCGAATGCCGATATTGGGGCGAAGGCCGAAGCCTTCCTCTTCCTGTACGTAAACCCCGGGAACCGATCGCAACACTCTCAGGATGTCGGACTGCGCGAAGACCTCGAGTTCTTCGTTATCGATGACATGCGCGGACCCCGGAATGTCGGCGACGTCGGCCTTGTGGCCGATGATCGTGACCGTCTCAATCGCATCATCGTCCGGTTCGCGTGTGTTCTCCCCTGCCATCAGCGGCTGCGCGGTACTGAGGAAGAGTGTGTAAATAATTGAAAATAAAAAATATTTCCAAAACATAATGGCGGGCCTGCACGTTTGTAACGTCAATTCGAGCCACCGTAATGCAAATGAGAATTATTCGCAACTACGTTATCTACCTACAGACCAAGGCTGGAACGAGCGCACAGCACGAGGTGTGAACCATCTACTGCACAGGCTCGCTGCTTCGTGGCACCATTGCCAATTAGTCACCGCGATAGTGCGAAACTTCCAGGGAAAGCATGAGCGACCAAGCCCGCAAACTACTGATTGTCGAAGATGACCCCGGTCTGCTGAAACAGCTCAAATGGTGTTTTGAAGACTATGAGGTGTTTACCGCTGAGAATCGCGAGGACGCGATTGTCGAATTGCGCCGCAACGAGCCGGCCGTTGTTCTGCAGGATCTTGGCTTGCCGCCCAAGCCCGAAGGTGTCGAAGAGGGCTTTGCAACACTGGCCGAAACATTACGGCTGGCGCCGCACACAAAGGTGATTGTTGTTACCGGCAACGGCGATCAGGAAAATGCGCTCACCGCCGTGGCGCAGGGTGCTTACGATTTCTACGAGAAACCAGTCGATACGGACACGTTGAAGCTGCTGGTCGACCGCGCGTTCAACATGTATGAACTCGAGGCAGAGAATCGTCGCCTGCAACACCAGGTCAATGAGTCACCGCTCGACGGCATCATCGCTGCCAGCGAAGGAATGCTGGCTGTTTGTCGAATGATCGAGAAGGTAGCGCCGACAGATGTTACTACGTTGTTGCTTGGTGAGAGCGGCACCGGTAAGGAACTGTTGGCTCGTGCCCTGCATCGATTGAGCCCGCGCAGTGAGAAGAACTTCGTCGCCATCAACTGTGCCGCTATCCCTGAAAACCTGCTGGAGTCCGAGCTGTTCGGTCATGAGAAGGGTGCGTTTACCGGCGCTCACAAGCAGGCCATTGGTAAAGTGGAGCTGGCAGAGGGCGGCACGCTATTCCTCGACGAGATTGGCGACATGCCGATGTCATTGCAGGCAAAGATGCTGCGCTTCCTGCAGGAACGCGTCATCGAACGCGTTGGCGGTCGTGAGGAAATCTCCGTTGATGTGCGCGTCGTTTGTGCCACCAACCAGGACCCGCAGGATCTGATCAAAGAGGGCCTGTTCCGCGAGGATCTGTATTACAGAGTCAGCGAGATTACGATCAACATACCGCCATATCGTGATCGCGAAGAGGGTCGCCTGATCCTCGCGCGCACGCTGCTGCAGAAATACTGTGAGAAACAGAATAGTGGAATCAATGGTTTCTCTGACGACGCGATGGTCGCAATCGAAGTGTATTCGTGGCCGGGCAACGTCCGCGAGCTGGAGAACAAGATCAAGGGTGCGGTCATCATG
>CAZTQL010000193.1:0-1883 GCA_964615665.1 uncultured Woeseiaceae bacterium
GCCGCGTCAGGAAGCGGGTAGCTTTAACCTGAGTAAGGTTCTGGACTCGTTGCAGCGAAACTCTGCGACGAACTGATTCTTTAGTCGAAGGTCAATTATCCGGGGCCGCTTATCCATAGCGGCCTTTTTTTTGGTGTCTTCGGCGGATCGCTCCAATGGTGGTTTTGGTAGAGTAGGTGTTATGGCATACGAACAAGTACAAGCGCTGAAAGCGCGCATGCAGGAATCGATCATCGGCCAGGAAACGGTCGTCGAGCGGTTGATCATCGGTCTGTTGGCTAACGGTAATCTGCTGGTCGAGGGATTACCCGGCCTGGCCAAAACCAGAGCGATCAAGGCGCTCGCGAAGAATCTTGAAGCTGACTTTAGTCGTATTCAATTCACACCAGACTTGTTGCCGTCGGACGTGACCGGAACCGAGGTTTATTACCAGGCGGACGGTACTGGCGAGTTTCGATTTGAGGCCGGTCCCATATTCGCCAACATCGTGCTTGGCGACGAGATCAATCGTGCTCCGGCGAAGGTTCAAGCCGCCATGCTCGAGGCTATGGAAGAGCGACAAGTAACAGTCGCAGGTACAACCCATAAAATGCCGCCGCTGTTCATGGTGATGGCAACTCAGAATCCGGTGGAGCAGGAAGGCACCTATCCTCTGCCAGAGGCGCAAATGGACCGATTTCTGATGCACGTCAAGATCGACTACCCGCCCGTCGAAGACGAAGTACTGATCATCGACCTGGTGCGCAAAGAGGAAGCGGCAGCGAACAAAGAACGGGGTTCAGAACCACAGCAGGATCAGCAGCGCATATCTCAGGACGCGATTTTCTCAGCACGCGACGAGATTGCAAAAGTTCAGGTCTCGGCACCCTTGCAACGCTACATGGCAGATTTAGTCTATGCGACGCGGACGCCTGAAAAATACTCCGAAGATCTGGCGCGCTGGATAGACGTAGGCGGCAGTCCGCGCGCGTCCCTGGCGCTCGATAAGTGCAGCCGCACTCATGCCTGGCTTAATCAGCGTGACTATGTTGATCCGGAAGATATTCGCAGCATCGTGCACGACTGCCTGCGACACCGCTTGATGTTGTCGTATGAAGCTCAGGGTGAAGGCATTCGGGCCGACCAAGTAATCGACGCTGTCGTCGAGCAAGTCGCACTGCCCTGATTCCGGTATGACAACTGACACGCGCATACAGGTGTCGCTGGCCCATCTCCGGAGCCTGCAGGCCGCAGCGAGTGGGCTTAGCTTCCTGCCGCGTCAGCCGTCCGCGAGCTTGCTCAACGGCCGACACGCATCGCGACTTCGGGGGCGCGGTCTCAACTTCGAAGAAATGCGCGACTATCTGCCGGGTGACGATATTCGCTCGATCGACTGGAAGGCGACGGCGCGCACAGGGAAGCCTTACGTGCGTGTGTTCACCGAAGAGCGCGATCGCCCGGCACTGCTTGTGGTCGATCAGCGCATGTCGATGTTTTTTGGCTCGCAGCTGAACATGAAAGCGGTAACCGCGGCCGAAGCGGCAGCCATCACAGCTTTTCGTGTCCTCAATGCCAGCGACCGGGTGGGGGGTATCGTATTCAATGACGACAGCCAGGTCGATATAGCACCGAGACGGAGTGAGCGCACGGTCTTCGCGCTGCTGGAGTCGATCGTCCAAATGAACTCAGCTTTGAACGCCGACAAAACAGTCGTAGCGGCGCCTGCGAGTTTGAATGGCGTGCTTGGCAGCGTGGCCCGCATCGCACACCATGACCATCTGATTATTGTTTTCAGCGATTTTGACGGTATTGACGATACGACGCATCGACGCCTCAGCGGAATCGCGGCGCACAACGATGTTCTATTGGTATTGGTCTATGACCCGATCGCGGAGCGCATAGAG
>CAZTQL010000194.1:0-1858 GCA_964615665.1 uncultured Woeseiaceae bacterium
TTTGGGGGCTGCGAATAGTGGGCGCCACGCCGGCAACTGAACTGTCGTCCAACGTTGAGGAGATGAACGAGCTCCACGATATGGCGGCGAACGCCGTTGAGCTCCTGAAAGCCATGGCGAACGAGTGGCGGCTGATGATCCTGTGCCAGTTATCCGAAGGCGAAAAAACCGTTAGCGAGCTCCAGGAAATCCTGGGCTTGAGCCAGTCAGCTTTGTCACAGCATCTCGCCGTACTACGGCGCGAGAAAATTGTGCGCGCGAGAAAGCACGCGCAATCCGTTTTTTATTCCTTGTCTGGCAACGATGCCAGCAAGGTCATGCAATCTTTACACGATGTATTCTGCAAAGCGCAGGGAGAAACAAAATGAACGTCACGATGAGACGGGCCGCAATGTCGCTGCTCGCAATGGTTGCACTTGTCTTCAGTGGTTCGGCGCTGGCGACCAACGGTTATTTCACACACGGTGTTGGCACGCAGTCCAAAGGCATGGCGGGGACGGGCGTTGGCTCCAATGCAGACATGGGAGCGATCATGTCGGCATCGAATCCGGCTCTCGGCGTATTCGTTGATGACAGCTGGGAAGTTGGTCTGTCGATCTTCAGTCCGCGACGCAGCTTTGTTGCTTCGTCAAGTCAGCTGAACGGTGGCCTGATTGATCTCGGCGGTGGAGTTTTCCTGCCGTCACACACCATTACACCCGGCGAGTACGACAGTAGTAGTGAGTATTTCCCTATCCCGTTCGTAGCCAAGAACTGGAGCCTGGCGAACGGTGCGAATGTCACGGCTGCGTTTTACGGTCGCGGCGGCATGAACACGGACTGGGACAATTCGAACCTGTCGGCAACCTCCTATTTCTGCGGTGGCAACCCGCAAGCGATGGAACCGCCGGTAACCGGGCCGGGACCGTATTGCAGCGGCAAGGCCGGCGTCGATCTGTCACAGGCCTTCCTGACCCTGAATTACGCGGCAATGACCAGCGATAAGTTTGCGTGGGGCATTGGACCGGTTTTCGCCCTGCAGTCGTTCGAAGCCAATGGCGTTGGCGTCTTCGCACCGATTACGAAGACATTCGCCGCATCCGGCGGCACGACCCTGCCGAGCGCGTTGAGCAATAACGACCACGAGATTTCGGTCGGTTTTGGTATTGCGGGTGGTATCTGGTTTGCCTTGAGCGACACCGTGAGTGCCGGCCTCGCGTATCAATCGAAGATGGCGATGAGCGAATTCGACGACTACGCTGACCTGTATGCCGACGCTGGCGGTTTCGATATTCCATCGAGCATCAAGGCTGGCATATCGTTCGTCGCAACCGACATGCTACGCGTCAATTTTGATATCGAACACACCGCTTTCAGTGAAGTTGATTCGGTCGGCAACCCGATGGCCAATATGACCAGTTGCCCCACTTTGCCATTTGGTGGCACGGATCTCGAGAGCTGTCTGGGTGGATCAAACGGTGCGGGCTTTGGTTGGGAAGACATGACGACCTACAAGCTGGGATTCGAGTGGAAACGTGACGAGACGAACACGTTACGCTTCGGCTACAGCTACGGCGAGCAGCCGATACAAACTGCCGACGTACTGTTCAATATCCTGGCACCCGGTGTCATGGAGCAGCATATTACGTTCGGTTTGACTCGCAAAGCGGCAAGCGGCGGCGAATGGAACTTCTCGTTCATGTATGCCCCCGAGAACTCTGTAACGGGCCCGAGCATGTTCGATCCAACGCAGACTCTCGAAGTGAAAATGAGCCAGTTCGAATTTGAAGTAGGTTATAGCTTCTAGGAGCAAAACATGAAGGCCACAGTTTGGATGGCCGTAGTTACGATTGCGGCGCTGATTTCAGCGCCGCTTTCG
>CAZTQL010000195.1:0-1813 GCA_964615665.1 uncultured Woeseiaceae bacterium
CCTGAAGGCCACTCGCGCCGCGTTGCGCCCACGCGGCGTGCTGGCAGTCTGGTCTGCGAGCCCGGATCGCCCTTTCAGCAAACGGCTGAAGCAGGCAGGTTTCGACGTGCGCGAGCACGTAGTCCGTCCGCATCGTCCTGGCAAGGGACCACGCCATCATATTTGGATCGCGACCTAGCAGCGGTTTCTTCGCTACGGAGCGCGAGCTCACGATGGGTCGTAAGCTCAATTGCTGAAATCTATTGTGGCCAGGGGCGGAGTCGAACGACCGACACGCGGATTTTCAGTCGGTCGGATGGTACGCCGAGCGTAAATAAGGGGTCTGTCCCCTTTCTAAGGGGTCAGACCCCATTTACCGCTGCAGGCTACTACGCGATCCCGAGTTCGTTCATGAACGAGAGCAACACACCGTTGGTCCAACCAAAGCCGTCCTGCACTGCGTATTCCCCGCCTTCGGCAACCAGGCCGACTTCCTCGACGTTGTATTTCTCCAGCAGCTTGCCGGTGCTGTGGTAAACCGCCTGGTTGTTTTTCACCCAACGCGTGGCGCCCTCCTTCGCGGCATCGGCATAACCGTATTTTTGGAGCCCGCGATAGACGATCCACTGTAATGGTGCCCAACCGTTCGGCGCATCCCATTGCTCACCGCTGTTTACAAGCGTCGTCACCCAGCCACCGGGTTTTAGAAATTGAGCCTGAATCCGTTCGGCAACGAGTTTTGCCTGATCTGTCGTCGCGAGCTCAAAAAACAGTGGGAATGCGGACGCCAGCGAAAGTACGCCGGTCGGTTGCAGGTCTGGCAGCGACAGGTCAACAAAAAAACCAAGGTCGTCGTCATAAAACAGGGACTGTATGAGCCGCTTGCGAGCGCTTGCCCGGTCACTTAGCAACCTCGCGCGTTCGGTTTTGCCAGTAACTTGCAACGTGTTAGCGAGCGAAGATTCAAGTTTGTACATTATTGCGTTGAGGTCCACGGGCACTATCTGACTGGCTTGAATAGTCGCCAGCGAACGTTGATCCGCAAACCAGCGCGTACTGAAATCCCAACCCGACTCACAGGCGCACCGAATGTCTCGATAGAGATCGGCCGCATCACGATTGCAGTGCCCCGCCAGTTCCATATCTTCAGCGTGACTTTCCTGCCTCGGCAGGTCGGAATCATCCCAGTACCGGTTGAGGTATCCGCCCTGCACTGCCACTACTCGTTGTTCTGCATTGCCGCTATCGCCGAGCCGTTCGGACCCGGACATCCAGAATTCGTACTCTTTCTCGAGCTGCGTGACATATTTCGCCCAAATGCTCGGATCTTTTTTCTCTCTTGCGAGCAACTCCACCATCAGCACGAAGAAAGGCGGCTGTGATCGCGTGCAGTAGTAAGTTCTGTTGCCATTCGGAATGAAGCCAACCCGATCAATCAGGAACGCGAAGTTATCGACCATGTCTTGTATCAGGTCCACGCGACTGGACGCGGCCAGCCCGAGCATCGTGAAATAGCTGTCCCAGTAATAGATCTCCCGAAATCGTCCGCCGGGCACAATATAGGGTTTGGGAAGCGCTATCAGGGAAGAGTGTCGTTGTTCGGAATCAGCTGCCCGTTGCAAAAATCCCCAAAGCATCTCGATGTGTTCCTGCACGGGACGATCAGGATTCGATTCGAAATCGGCCGCCTGGTGTCGAGGTGTCTCGAAGTGCGATGCTACAAACGACCCCAGCTCGAATTCTTCGTCATTACATGTTTTTCGAAATGACTCCAGGATAGCGGCGGGATCGGCGGTGGGCAGCAGGGCACCCAGAGCTTCGATGGCCAGATCGC
>CAZTQL010000196.1:0-1802 GCA_964615665.1 uncultured Woeseiaceae bacterium
AGGGGTCGACGTATTACGACTCTCTATAATGCCTTCGCTGAAACAACCAACACCCGACGATGGCGCGCCCGCACTGGAGTTGAGTTTAACACATCAGAGGTGACGATCATGACAGAGCATGGGATCGAGGAATTCGCGGCTTTGGTCGGCATCGACTGGGCGGACCGTAAACACGACATCTGCCTGCAGCCGATGCCGAGCGGTCGACGGGAGTTCCTGGTATTGGAACACAGCCCGGAGGCCATCGACGAGTGGGCCAACGGCCTGCGCGTTCGCTTCGACAACCGCCCGGTTGCGGTGTGCGTGGAATTGCGCAAGGGGCCGCTGATTCATGCACTTTCAAAGTACGAGCACTTGGTGCTGTTCTCGGTCAACCCGGGTCTGCTCGCGAAGGTGCGCCGGGCCTTCACGCCCAGCGGCGCCAAGGATGATCCGAGCGATGCCGCGCCGGCGGTGGACATCCTGGAAAAGCACCCGCAGCAGTTGCGTCGATGGGCGCCGGATGATCCACGTACCCGTCAGTTGCAAGCCTTGGTGGAAGCCCGTCGCAGGCTGGTGGAGCAGCGCACGCGCACGACCAACAGGTTGACCGCGAATCTCAAGGGCTGTTTCCCGCAAGCGCTTGATTGCTTCGACAGCCTCGACACGATGGTGGCCTGCGATTTCCTGCATGACCGGCCGTCGCTCGGCGACGCCAGACACGCCGGGACAGCTACCTTGACGGCGTTTTACCACAAGCATGGGGTACGCGGTCGGGCGCGCATCGAGGGGCGTATTGCGATGCTCAAGGGTGCGATGGCGCCGACCCGCGACGGCGGCGCGATCCTGCCGGCGTTGCTCGCGACGCGCACCTTGGTGGAGGAACTGCGCACTGTGTTGGCCAACATCGAGTGCTACGACCGGGTGATCGCCAAGAGCTTCAAGGCGCATCCGGATGCGGCCATCTTCAGCAGCCTGCCGGGCGCCGGCCCGACCTTCGCGCCGCGTCTGCTCGCCGCGCCGGGCAGTGATCGAGAGCGCTACGCCGACGCAGCCGCCATGCAGCAATACCTCGGGGTGGCTCCGGTGACGGAACGTAGCGGCAATTCTACCCGGGTGCACTGGCGCCTGGCCTGTCCGACCTTCCTGCGCCAGAGCATCGTCGAATGGGCGGGGATGTCCGTCCGCTACTCGGTCTGGGCCGAGGCATACTATCGTCGGCAACGTGAGAAAGGAAAACGCCATCACGTCGCCATACGATCACCGGCATTCAAATGGCTGCGCATCCTTTTCCGCTGCCGGAAGGACCACAAGCCCTATGACGAAGCGAAGTACCTGTTCGCGCTCCAAAGGCGGAACTCTCCACTGCTCGGCTAGTTGGCAACTCCTTCGACCGGTTCGAGCCGATCGATTCGGCGCCGGGTGGCCGAATGAAATAGCCGGCTGAATGACAGTCGGTGGATGACTTGTGGGCAACTTGTTGGCGCCCAGGGGATGAATTTTGCAGAAAACCTTGACAGACCTACTCAGGGCGTATGTTAGGCGATCTCATTCATTCGCCATGACATTAATTGAGCCTGGCCCCTTTTCCTCTTTAATTGAGCCTGGCCCCTTTTCCTCTTTTCCTGTGTTAGGCTTTGATGTGCTTAATCTCGCTTGTTCTGATTTCATCCAATGCCTGTTGAACTTGGGGCATTAATGGGCTCAAAAGGTCTACATCGTTTGTTGCCGCAATCAGAACAATAACCGCAACATCGAGAGATTGTATGTTTTGCTGATGTTCTATATTGTGATCCGTCGTCAGCAAAACGTCAAAATGAGTT
>CAZTQL010000197.1:0-1761 GCA_964615665.1 uncultured Woeseiaceae bacterium
CGCGTAAACCCCGGCTTGCCCTTGCGCACAAGAAAACTCGCCAGGTCCAGTGCCGACGATTGTTCGTTCCTTACATTCTCCATGGCGCGGGCAGCCGTGTGTAATAGTACACGGCGCGATAGGTGAGTATGACGGCCGCCAGATTGTCGTCCGAGATATCCATACCCACGGGTTGCCAGTGCCAGTCCTTCGTCTTGGGCGCGAACTCGACATCCTGGCGCGACGGTCGCGGCAGGCTGGTGATTGTGCCGAGCCGTGTTGCCGTGACGGTATCGTCATCGTCCGGTTGCAATGGCACCTCGTACAGCACTGGCGGCAGGTCGCGTTTGGTCAGTATTAATGCGCGCCGTTGCTCAACATCAACAGCGGCAGACTCGGCATCACGCGGTCCCTCCGGATACTCGAAGCTAATGCGCCAGGCGACTTTCTCTGCGTCTTTCTTTGCCGCTACCGGTTCTTCGACCACGTACAGCGTCTGCGTCTGCGTCTTGCGCTTCGCGTCATTGTCGCCAATGTCGGCGATCAGAAGATAGGGTTCGCCGTCCAGCGAGAATGAAGCAAGGTCTTCCCAATCCCTGTTTTTCGACTTTTTAAGATCGAACTCGCCCAGCCGTTTGCCGCGCGGGCTGATGGCGTGCACCCACTCATCGGAACCATTGTCGTTGATGGTCCACAGCACGTTGTCCTGGCGGTAGGAACGCGCCAGTCCGCTTGCTTCGCGGATATTGGGGTCCTGGAGCTTGCCGATAACCACCGGCCTTGAATCACGCGTTTTCTCCGAAGCTGGGGCATTCCCGGGGTCCGAGCAAGCGCTTGCAGAAAGCAGGATTAATGTCGGAATCAGTCGGCGCATCGATTTGCCAAGCCTACCAGCAGAAGATGCCGTCCTCGGGCCGTGACCCGACGGGCGCATCGTTTTTGTGCTGCCGGCCATGACTGGTCAGCTCAGACGAGCGTATTTCCATGCGCTTGCGAAACTGTCTCAGGATCTCGGTATGTTCCTCGGCGCCGACAAGGTTTACTCGCTCCGCCGGATCGCTGCTTAAGTTGAACAGCTGCTCGAATATCGGTTCCTGATTCGAAAAATCAAGATGCTCTTCCGTGTACGGACAACCGGCCGACTCCAAATACCGTACGTACTTCCATTCGCGCGTTCGAAGTGCCTCGATGAACGGATTCCCCTCCGCAACCGTGAGGCTCTCGAGGAAGATCTCGTCCCGCTCCGCTTCGCCCGAATTCAGATCTCGTCCTTCCATCGTTTCAGGCACCGGGATGCCCGCGTAAGACAATATGGTCGCCGGCACATCAATGCTCAGCACCAACTCGGTAGCCTCATTATCACGTTCGGGGTGCGAATCACGTGGGTCGTAGACAATCAGTGGAATTTTCGCGACCAGATCGTACAGCAATGCCTTTCCGCCGGTACCGTACTCGCCGTTCAACAAGCCATGGTCACTCGAATATATAATGATCGTGTTATCGGCAATACCCAAACGATCAAGTTGCTCAACCAGATCGCCGACGACCCGATCAACTCCTGTTACCGTTTGATGATATCGGATCAGGTGCTCCGGCTCGGTGTTGGGGTCGTAGTTATAGTCGTACCATTGCTTACGCGCCTCATGATCGATAACGCCTTCCGGAATAAACCGGTAGGGATCGCGACCCGTGTCCGTTGCGATCAGTACTTCCTTGTCACGATAGAGCTGGTCGTAAATGGGATGCCCGGCAAGTCTTGGATTTTCGCTCGCCGCGTACCCC
>CAZTQL010000198.1:0-1718 GCA_964615665.1 uncultured Woeseiaceae bacterium
CTGCTGCTAACGCCAGCCGAGATCGCGCTGGCAACCATCCATCTGAACAGCGTTGAACGCATGATCGTCGCGAATGCTGAAGCCCGTCGCCTGCGCACATCGACCTCACGCGCTGCGCGCACCGAGGAGCGGGCGATCGGCCAGCGGCTGGCAACGGTAGAGGCGGAGAATCGCCAACTGCGCCGCGAACTGGACGAAGCCGAGGACAAGCTTGAGGCAATTACAACGATTGAGCGCTCGATTCGTGAGCAGGAATAAGCCGGAGCTTGCCGCACCTCGCCATTCGAACTAGTCTTGACGCCATGCCCACCCGACAAGACCAACGTGAAGGCAAGATCCTGCTCGTCGACGACGATCCGGGCCTCCTGCGACTATTAAGCATTCGGTTGCGTGCCGAAGGCTACGAGATTGAAGCGGTCGAGTCCGCCGCAAAAGCACTGGCAGCGCTCAATCGGTTCCGTCCCGATTTGGTCGTCACTGACCTGCGGATGGACAAGATGGATGGGCTTGGCCTGTTGAGCGAGCTACAGACGCGCTCTCCGGGCTTGCGCGTCATCATCGTTACCGCGCACGGCACGATTCCCGATGCCGTTACAGCGACACAACACGGCGCATTCGGATTCCTGACCAAACCCATCGATAAAGACGAACTGTTAGGGCTGGTTGACCGCGCGCTGAAAATTTCGGGAACACACGATGTGGATGAGGACTGGGCTGGCGAGATCATTACTCGTAACCCGGCGATGAAGGAAACGCTGCAGCAAGCCAAGATGGTCGCAGCGACTGACGCACGAGTGTTGATCAGTGGCGACAGCGGCACGGGTAAGGAACTGCTCGCCAAGGCCATTCATCGCGCCAGTGACCGTAAGGACAAACCATTCGTCGCCATCAATTGCGGCGCAATGGCCGAAGATTTGCTCGAGTCAGAGCTGTTCGGTCATGAGAAGGGGGCGTTTACGGGCGCAACCCGCAGCCATGAAGGACTGTTCCAGGCGGCCGAGGGCGGCACCTTGATGCTCGACGAAATCGGCGACATGCCGATGCGCCTGCAGGTCAAGCTGCTGCGGGTCTTGCAGGAAAACCAGGTGCGCCGCGTCGGCAGCACTGAAGCGAGGTCGATTGACGTACGCGTTGTTTCGGCGACACACCGTGACCTGCAAACAATGCTGGCAGAGGGCAGTTTTCGCGAAGACCTTTTTTACCGTTTGAACGTGGTCAATATCACGCTGCCGTCGCTGGATGAGCGCCGCGAGGATATACCGCTATTGGTTGCTCACTTTCTGCAGCAGATTTCGACAGAAGTGAATCAGGAACGCAAAGTCTATGCGCCGGAAGCCGTCGAGATGCTGGTAACGGCAGAGTGGCCCGGCAATGTTCGACAGCTTTACAACGTGGTTCGGCAGAACGTCGCGTTGTCGCGCTCGCCGGTCATTAGCGGCGAATTGGTGCAACAGTCATTAGGCGAGCATGCAGGGAAACTTGCATCGTTTTCGGATGCTCGCGACGAGTTCACGCGCAACTACCTGTCGCAAATACTGCAAATAACGACGGGGAATGTGAGTCAGGCTGCCCGGCTCGCGAAACGCAATCGCACGGATTTTTATAAACTGCTAGCGCGCCACGACCTGAACCCGGATTCGTTCAAAACCCGCTAGGCTGGTCAATCGCGGCCAAGGGCCGCTCCTACAAAAATCGCACGGCCTGTGGGAGCGCGCCTT
>CAZTQL010000199.1:0-1705 GCA_964615665.1 uncultured Woeseiaceae bacterium
CTCGAGCCCCAAACGAACGCTCGTCGACCGGCCGTCTAGTTCCTGCGTCACTTCGAATCTTTGGTCCGAAATCAAACCGCCGACCTGCAGTAATGTGCGCCCGCCCAGCGGTAATGCGATTTGCGGGCCGGTCGAAATCGAGATCGTGCTTTGGCGGTTCGACGGAGCCACTGCACCGAGAGGGTCGATGCGTACCTGTCCATAGCCGGCGCGAAAGTCCCATTGGATTCGATCCGGCACTGCATGCAGCTCGAGCACGCCGTCGACGGATCCCAGTACCTCGTCATCCTTGTCCAAGAGTTCCTCGGCGCCATACTTTCGGTATTCAATATCGCCAGCTACGGCAGCTCGCAACCAGCGTCGATCCGTACGACCGGCAAACCCGACGCCGAGCCTACCGATGTCGGACTGCAGCTCGTCGGCATTGCGGTTCAGGTTGTCGGTCTGACCGAGACCGAGTTCGATGTACCCCTCAGGCGAGGACGACTCCTCTTGTGCCGACGCAAGTGAAGCGACGATGCACAATGCGAGGCAGACGCCCGTCTGTGCGAAAGCACTCCGGTAGTCGGAGCGGCGAATCTTAGCGTTCGGGCGTTGGCGGTTCGTCACCGTAATTTCCGTAGTAGCCGTAGCTTTCGGAGAGGTCCGCGCCTGACGTCTGATTGAGCACGCAATTTATCGCCTTTTCGGGATCAAGCTTCTCCAACGCGGCCAGCACGGATTGCTGTTGAGTGCTGTTCGCTCGGACGACCATCAGAACTTGCCCCACCTGGGACGCCAACGAGATGGCTTCCGTCGTGAGCAAGAGCGGAGACGAATCTAATACGATCATGCGACCGGGGTCGGCCGATGAAATCTTCAGGCAAAGTTCTTTCATCCTCCGACTGGCGAGCAGCTCGCTGGCATCGGCATCACGAGCACCGGCCGGAAGCAGAGACAATCCGGGAATATCCGTCGGCATGACGAGATCCTCAAACGAAAGCCCTGGATCGAGTAGCAGGTCAATGAACCCCGGCTCGCGCTCTGCCGAAAACAGCCGGGTCAGGTGGGGCTTGCTGGAGTCCGCATCGACGAGGACGACGCTCCAGTCGCGCTCACGCGCGATGCTAAGGCACAAATTGACAGACGTGAAAGTTTTGCCCTCACCGGACAACGCAGATGCCACCATGACGAGATTACCAAGCGGCAAGACAGAACGCAGGCTCGGGTCGGCGTTGCCCAGCAGTGGCCGTTTGATTGCCCGATACTGCTCCGCCAGTCGGCGCTCATCCGCACCGGCCGCCAACAAGCCGTTCGCACGCAATTGATCATGATCGACGACGATGCGATGACCGCCATACCCGTGCTCGCGGGGCACAACTTTCGCAAGCCTTTTTTCCGGCGCGGTGGATTCTGGCGCAGTGCTTTTTGTCGCGGTGGCTCGCCGTTTCGATTTTGCCTGCATCAGGTTCAGCGCTTCCTGGATTTTGCTCATCCTGCACCGACCGTCAGTGAGTGAATCCCTGGACCAACGATTTCGAACAACGCGACGCCACCAATCAGCAGGACGAGGCCGACGATAGAGGTCGAGAACGAAAGAATCGCCATGCGCCGTTGTCGGGCAAATCGCGAATCCACGAATGCGCTCACTGTTCCGATTACTGGCAGGCCGCTGAGCTCGCGCAGCGCGCGGGCGCTCGATATGACCGGCCGCAGCTGCGCCACC
>CAZTQL010000200.1:0-1694 GCA_964615665.1 uncultured Woeseiaceae bacterium
GAAAACTGATGACGCAGAGACGCCCGCCGCTACGCAGTACCGTGACCGACTGTTGCAAAACGGCTTCCAGCTGCTCCAGTTCGCGATTGATAAAAATTCGAATAGCCTGGAAGGTCTTGGTGGCGGGGTGCTTCTTTTGGCCACGCTTTGGCGCTACTGTTTCGACAAGGCTCGCGAGCTGCCCCGTGCTGCTGATGGGCGCCACCGCGCGCTCGGCGATAATTGCGCGAGCAATGCGTACGGCTGCCGGCTCTTCGCCAAATTTTCGCAGTACACGTTTCAATTCGAACTCACCCACAGTTGCAAGCCAGTCACGCGCCGACACGCCCGACTGCGGATCCATCCGCATGTCGAGCGGTCCATCGCGCATGAAACTGAAGCCCCGCTGCGCTTCATCCAGCTGCGGCGAGGAGACGCCCAGGTCAAATAGCAGGCCGTCGACTGCGCCCGTAAGCCCTCTCGCCGAAATGAATGTATCAAGTTGTGCAATTTCGCCCCTGATCAACTCGAAGCGCGGATCATCTGTTAACGTTTTCGGCGCTGACGCAATTGCCTGCGGATCCCGATCGATGCCAATTAACCGACCGTTGGCATTCAGTTGCTCCAGAATTTTCCCGCTGTGACCACCGCGCCCGAACGTTCCGTCGACGTAACAGCCGTCTGGTTGTATTTTCAGTCCTTGAAGGACCGGCCCTAGCAGCACCGGCACATGCGCGTTGCTGCTCATAATCTGAACGGCAACCTAGAACGAGATTGACTCGAGGTCAGCCGGCAAGTCGCCGTCGTCTTCCTCGTTGAGCCATGCATCGCGTTTTTCGTTCCAGGTTGATTCATCCCACAATTCAAATTTGTTGCCTTGCCCGATCAACATCGCGTTTTTATCGAGACCGGCAAAATCTCTAAGCTCGCGCGACACCAGCACTCGGCCGTTACCGTCCATTTCGACTTCGGTGGCGTAACCGACCATAATGCGCACGATTCTTCGCGCCGCTTTGTTCATGCTCGGCAGGCGCACGAGTTTGCGTTCTAATTCTTCCCAATCGGGTAGCGGATAAACGAGGAGGCAGTGATCCTTATCGACAGTCACGATGATCTGGCCATCACAACGGGCAGCAAGCCGCTCCCGGTACCGGGTCGGTATTGCCATACGCCCCTTGGCGTCAAGACTGACTTTGGTGGCCCCTCGAAACATAAGCCTGCGGATGACCGCCTAATCCGCGCCTGACGGCGCGAAATCTGGGCGGGCTGCCCCTTTCCTCCCACTTTTATCCACTTTTCAACACTATAGGTGGCGGCCTGCATGACCGTCAACAAACAAAACCGATTAATTGTTGTTCTACAGTGACTTAGGGGCTATTTGATGGCTCAAAAGGGGCGAATTATGGCAAGCTTCGCGCCAAGCAAATCAATCGTTTACAGGTTGTTCCTCGATGAGGTCTTAGAAACGGGTCGCAAATAGGCGACAGCGCTCGCCTGGCGACGAAATCTGGCTGTCGCTGCGCGGACTGCGCAGCACCCGTCCAAATCGACGTGCTTTATTGTATAACTTATTGGTTTTTATAGAGAAATAAGTGAGAAAGCCGGAGCCCGCAATAAGCCGGGTTCTGTCTACGACAACCATTCATCTGGGATAGCTGTCACCAGCTACCTCGAGCACCCTACCCGGGAGTCCGTTCGGAACCGACGGTGGGCAT
>CAZTQL010000201.1:0-1694 GCA_964615665.1 uncultured Woeseiaceae bacterium
CAGGCAATCGTCGACTTCGGCCCAATTGATGAAAAGCGTGACCGCCCAGACGGCGAACAGCAGCATTATGATGCCCAACAAGGACCCGAAAACCAGAACAAGTTTTCGTTCTGCGTTCGAGGCTTCGCCGATTTTGTGCCGTTTGAGCATTTGGCCGATAAACCATCCCAAATAGATGCTATTGAGTATCTCAGCAATCTCGGGGCAGTGGGTAAAACCTATATGAAAACTACGGCAGGCGCCTTTTCGTCGGAATCAGGCTACCGCGTTAAACTGGATTCCAGTGGATGTTTGAGCCGAAAAACAGGGCGGCGACTCCCCAATTGAGGGGCACCCGCCCACGGCAGGAAGTTAACTTGTCAATACCCCATTTACCGCTCAATCCTCTCTGCCATCGCGGCGATATGGTCGGGCCTCATGCGACAGCATCCTCCCACGAGTTTCGCGCCTGCCGAGACCCAGTCCTGCGCCGCCGTCGCACAATCCAGCGGTGAGACCGTACCCGACCAGGAATTCTCAATTGCGTTGTAAGTTTCGCCGGAATTGGGATATGCCAGAATCGCGGTGTCAGGGAGTACCTTGCGAATTCTGCCTATTAGCGACACAACGTATTGCGGTCGCGTGCAGTTGATACCGACAGCCAAGACAGTCGGGTGATCGCGAAACAGACTTGCTACGTCCTCGACAGGCGTGCCGTCGCTGATGTGCCGCTCATCACGGCAGGAAAAGCTGACCCACGCGGGTGTCTTGCAGGCTCGCAAGAGTTGGGCGAGAACCTCGCTTTCAGTTAGCGATGGGATGGTCTCGAGCGCCAACACATCGGCATCACTTTCGTCGAAGAGCTGCAGCCTCTCGGCGTGAAATACCCGCAGCGTATCAGTGCCTACGTCATAATTTCCCGTGTATTCCGAACCATCGTGAAGCGCCGCTCCGTAGGGCCCTATGCTTGCCGCAATCAGCGGTATCTGTCCGCAACTCGTATTATCGGCGAGATATTCGTCACGCGCCTGCTGTGCAAGTTCAACTGACGACAACATGAGACGGTCAGCATCGGCCGCAGACAGGCCCAGCGTGGCAAAACCACCGCGACTCGCTTGGTAGCTTGCTGTAGCGATGCATTCAGCACCCGCATCCAGGTACGCACGACTCGCAGCGACAATTGCCTGTGCATTAGTCGCTAACAGAGAGGCGGACCACAGATTGTTACCGATATCGCAACCCTGTGCTTCGAGTTGCGTAGCCAGGCCACCGTCCAGGAGAATTTGCCCTGGTCGACGAAGCGCTGCCGCGAACGCGATTTTGTTCTCACCAATCATAGCCGTGCAGCACAGCATACTTCACTGGATTAGGGGTCGGATACCTTTTCTTTCTCGTCGATATATGGCGTGAACCGGACGTTGCCTAACTCAAAGAAACAGTGAATCGAACCTGCTCCCAGGCATCCTCCGCCATCAGCTCGCTGATTCGCGCCTCAAGGCGCTCTCCTCGATCCAGCATCTGAGCCATAGCCATATTCTCGACTCGCGGCACGTAGCCGAGCTGATCATCGTGGAAATAGACAGCGACCGCGTTGGAGTCATGGACGACAACCCAGAGTGGCATTGCAAGGATTGCGAGCACGAGTGGTGAAACTTCATCGGCCGACACGGGTGCTACGAACAAGTCGTGGCAGTTCTTACAAGGTTTCTGGACGA
>CAZTQL010000202.1:0-1670 GCA_964615665.1 uncultured Woeseiaceae bacterium
TCGAGCATGGCATCCGCATGAGCGCACCGGTCGTTGAGGGTACGATTTTAGTGAACGGTACATCGCTCACTTTGCTGGGCGTCGATCTCTTCGCCGAACAGGACATTCGTAGTTTTACCCGCCAGGCTCAGGCAGGCGAATCGGCAGGGTCCGGCAGTGCATCCCTCATTACGGGCTTTCTCATCACGCCCGGCGCCGCGATGACTTCCGCAAGAACAGCCGAGCAGCTGGGGCTAAGCGTGGGCGACGCTTTCGATGTGCTCGCAGATGGCCGCACGCGCCATGCCGAGTTACTCGCGACCATACCCAGTGGGAATAGCGCCAGCCTCGACTTCCTGCTGGTCACCGACATTGCGACGGCACAGGAATGGCTGGATCAGGCTGGCTGGCTGAGCCGCATCGACATACGTATCGAAGACGGCAACGAGGCCGCGCTTGCTCAGCTGCGTGCTGCCCTGCCCGACGGCACGCAGTTACTGTCCGCGGCCGGGCGAACGCGCTCAACCGTCGCTATGAGCAAGGCCTTTATGACTAACCTTACGGCCATGAGCCTGCTGGCACTCCTCATCGGCTTATTCCTTATTTTCAACAGCGTCAATTTCTCGGTGCTGCAGCGGCGTAACCTGATCGGCGTATTGCGAGCGCTGGGACTGACGCGCCGGCAGCTACTAACAATGCTGCTGGTCGAGGCCGCCGTTTTGGGCGCCGTGGCAGCCGGGCTTGGCCTTATCCTCGGCATTGCACTGGGCGAGCAACTCCTCGAACTGGTCGCTCGTACAATTAATGACCTCTATTTTCGCGTCAGCGTGACCAGCGTCAGCATCGACTCATTTTCGCTCATTAAGGGCATGCTCGCCGGGATCGGCGTAGCACTCGTAGCGGCGGCATTCCCGGCTATCGAGGCAACCTCTTACCAGCCAAGACTCGCACTCACACGTTCCTCTCTTGAGCGCCGGGCACGCCACGCTTTGCCCGCGTTGACATTGATCGGTGTTGTGACCATGGCGGCGGCTCTCCTGCTAATCGTCATTTCGGGTACCAGCCTTGTGGCAGGGCTGGCAGCGGTGTTCTTGCTGATCCTCGGGTTTGCATTGTGCGTACCGCTTTTCGTTAGCTTTGCCTCGACCCTGACCGCGCCCCTCGCCGAAAGACTCGGCGGCACCGTTGCACGCATGGCGGTCGCGGGGATCGCCTCAGGACTGTCGCGCACCGGCGTTGCGATTGTCGCGCTGGCGGTGGCCGTTTCAGCAACCATCGGTGTCAGCGTCATGGTCGACAGCTTCCGCGGCTCAGTAAGCACATGGCTCGAGCAGACGCTGCAAGCGGACGTCTACACGGGCGCGTTGCGCGGCACCATGGACCCGGAGTTGATCGAGGCCATTCGCAACCTCGATGGCGTAGCGGATGTAAGCACACGCAAGCGCGCCTGGGTCGAGGATGTGAACGGACGGACGCAGCTCCTTGTCTTCGAGATACCGCCCGAGAGTTACGTGGGCACCGAGCTTCTCGATGCCGATCCGGCCGATGCCTGGCCCGCGTGGGAAACACGTGATGCGGTGTTTGTCTCCGAACCCTATGCCTACCAGAACAACGTTGGTGCGGGCGATAGCATTATGCTACCCACCGATCACGGCCCTCGCGAATTTGCAGTGGCAGCAAGGTTCCAGAGC
>CAZTQL010000203.1:0-1582 GCA_964615665.1 uncultured Woeseiaceae bacterium
CGTAAAATAGCCGACACCCGCCGTAAGGCTGGCACCATCACCTACGGGGAGCTTCAACCCTGCTTGCACCGCATATAGCAACGAGTCATCGGTGCTGCTGCGCTCCTCGACGGAGAATCCGGCGACAGTGCCGAAGAAGTTGCCGGAGGTGTACTTCAGCGCGAAGCCCTCGGGATTCAGATCGCCGTCCCAGATCAGCGGCACGCCACCTGCTTTGTACAACGGGTTCTTCATTTTGCCGCCGTAAAAGTTCAGATTGTCATTGACCGTCCAGTCGATGTACGCCAGATCGATGCCGATATCCTTGGTTGAGAAACCGTCGTCGAATGTCTGGTTGGTAGAAACCGGGTTGTCGCCACCGCTCGCCAGCTGAAAGACGAACTTGACGTCGTCACTGACCTTCGCCGACAGGCCGAATCGAGTCCGAAAACGCATACGCGAGCGGTCCTCTTCACCGTCTTCGTCAATGCATTCGTGACGAAGACGCACGTCGCCCTTGAATTTAATACGGTCCACCCAGCTCTCTTCCTGGGCGCTGGCTGGCGTGGCAGTCGACAGAAGTACGAGAGAAGCCGTGGCCACGAGTAATGCTGATTTCATTTTCGTACCTTATTACAGGACTGTTACGACCGAGGTGGCGCAGGCTTCTCCGCGACCTTGTGGCGTAGATAGGCGGGAACGATGTCGCCAGGATCCAAACTCGCGCCCTTAATCAAAGCGCTTTCGCCGAGCGGCAGCAGGAAACGCGCACGCGGATACAGTACGTCCGTCATCCCGGCGAACAAGGTCTCGTTAACGGCCGCCAGGTCGGGGTAACGCTGCCAACCGAAGCCGGCTGCGAGTCGATGCCGGGCGCCCGCGCTGTCCAGCTCATCGATCGGCACGTGACCGTGCAGACGTTCCGCGAACAGCGATTCGGGCAAGTGGTCGTCGCCACGTCGGTATGCGCCCAGGTAGACTTCGCTCATATGAGCATCCTGCGCGATGATCGCCTCGTCGGCGTCCGACACGGCAAAAACTTCTGCCGCGACCGCGGCCAGCGAAGAAACCGGCACGATTTTGAGGCCCGCCCCGTACGCCAGCCCCTGTGCAACCGATGCCGCGATGCGCATGCCGATAAACGATCCCGGTCCGTTGCCGAGAACGATGGCGTCGAGATCCGCGAGCTGCAATCCGGCCTCCTCAAGCACGGCGCGGATCATCGGCGTTAGCAACTTCGTGTGTTCACGCGCCAGCAGCTCATGTCGATCAGTCAGCATGTCATCGCAACGCAGCGCGACGCTGCACGCAAGCGATGAGGTATCGAGCGCGAGCAATCTCATGCAACCGCACCGTTACGCTCGTGCGCGGCAAGAAATGATGACACATCGCCCAGCGCTGTGGTCGTGGACATGGGCTCGAGACACTGCAAAAACATCTTGCCGTACTGTTTGCTGGTAATGCGCGGATCGCACAGCACGACGACGCCGTAGTCAGTCTGATCGCGCAACAGCCTGCCAGCGCCTTGCTTTAGCGACAGCGCCGCAAGCGGTAGCTGATGATCCATGAACCCGTTGCCGCCATTGCGCCGGATGAATTCGAG
>CAZTQL010000204.1:0-1535 GCA_964615665.1 uncultured Woeseiaceae bacterium
GAACGCCCCTCTTCATTATCAGTGAGAGCCAGTTTCGCTATACCTACCGGGTATTTCGCGATGCTTTCAAAGAGCATTATCCGGGTGAATCCGAGATCCTGTTTGCGAACAAATCGAACAACGGACTTGCCTATCGCCACATCATGAACCAGGAGGGTGCGGGCGGTGACTGCTTCGGCGTCAATGAGCTGTACCTTGCTCTGCTCGCGGGCACCGATGCCAGTACGCTGGTACTGAACGGATCGAACAAGCAGGAAGAAGAGCTCGAGATGGCGGTCGCGAACGGCCTCTGTATCAATATCGATGCGATGGACGAACTCGATCGCATCGACGCCGTCTGCAAGCGCCAGGGGCGCCATGCCGACGTCGGCATTCGCCTGAAACTCGATCTTGATCCGCTCGCCGAGCGCGAAGGCGTTGCGATGCACGGACCCGGCACGATGAAGGAGCAAAGTGACAGCACCAAGTGGGGCATGACGCGAGAACAAACCGTCGAGATCGTCAAACGCGCGCTCAAAATGCCGCATATTCACTTGAAGGAAACGCATTTCCACCTGAGCCGGATGTCGAACGTTGCCATGGACTTCGCGATCATGGCGCGCGAGATGATTACCTGGTCCGGCTATATCCGTGACAACACTGGCTGGACGCCACCGTGTATCGACATCGGCGGTGGCTGGACCTTCGGCAAGTGGTACGGCACGGGACCGCGCAATCAACTCGACGACGACTCGGCACCGACGGCAGACGACTATGCCCGGTTATGCAGCCAGGAAATTCAGGACGAGGCGAAAAAGCTTGATTTGCCGCTGCCAAAACTCCGGCTCGAGCCCGGGCGTGCCCTGTCCGGCCCGTCTGGTGTGTCGGTCGGTACCGTGGGTGCCGTCAAGGAAGGCGCAAAGAAGAAGTGGGTCAACCTCGATCTGTCGACGAATCACCTGAGCTGGTCTGCGGTACTCAACTGGTACTACCATCCGGTACCGGTCATAAACGCATTGGCCGAGCGCGCCGAGACTGTCGATCTCGTGGGCCCGCTCTGCAATTCGGACGAACTGGGCCAGCACGTAAAAATGCCATCGCTGACGCGCGGTGACCTCGTCGCGTTTCTCGATACCGGCGGTTATACCGAACCATGTGCTGCGCGATACAATGCGCAGATGTTGCCGGCTACTGTGCTTGTCAAGGGCGACCAGGCAGAGGTTACGACAGTGCGGGTGCAGTTCCAGGATTTCGGCGGTCGCTTCCGGGTACCACCGCGGCTGTTGGCCGCGTCATTTAGCAAGGACTGAGTTATGAAACTTGGACTCGAGGGCAAGACCGCCATCGTCAGCGCTGCAAGTCGCGGTCTCGGACGGGCTTGCGCGGAATCGCTTGCCCGTGAGGGTGTCGACGTTACGATCATGGCGCGGAGTGCTGATGCACTGGAAGCAACGGCGCAAGAGATCGCCGATGCGACCGGCCGCACGATTACGCCGGTTGCCGGCGATTTCAATTCGCCGAACGATTGCGCGCGGCTGTTGAAAGCCTGTCCGACA
>CAZTQL010000205.1:0-1515 GCA_964615665.1 uncultured Woeseiaceae bacterium
GGGTCGTGAGTTCAATCCTCATCACCCGCTCCAATTCCCAAGAAAGGCCGGTCCGTTTGGATCGGCCTTTTTCGTTTTGGCATCATTGACGGCTGACGCCGACACTAGTTGTCGTAAAAACCCAGTATGGGCACCTTGATCGATGCGAGTTGCGTGGCTTCGTTCATTTCATCGGTCCACACAAGAATCAGCTTGTCACCACTGCGCACGATTTGCGGGTAGATTTGCCGAAGATCGGTGCGGCCGACAGTATGTACCGGGCCCAGATTGCCCGTCGTCGTGATAGCGCGAATGTTTATGGCATTGGTGTCGCGGTTATCGGATTCGACCCAACTGACCGCCGCCGACTTTCCGTCGATGATCGCAACTCCAACATGCCCGGACACGCGTTCGGATGCTATCTCGAGCGGTTTCTTGAAGCTTCGACCACCGTTGCTCGACATAATCGCGCGAACCACCGTCCTGTCGTTCGCCGCAGAAAACCAGGCAATGACGACAAGGTCCCCGTCCGCGTCGATGGCGGGGCCGTTTACCGGGCATCCGGGAATCCGCCAACCATCATCCGCGATTGCGGCGCCGGCTTGCCAGCGACCCTTGTCGAAACGCGCGAGGTAGATATCGCGAATTTCATCGACGCTTCGATCCCTGTAAACGGCAAGAGGCCCGCGGGATGAAACAGCCACGTCGGTCTGGCAGCAATCACACACCATTTCGTCGACGAGTTGTTCATCAGCCAACGTCCCGTCTGGCGCAACAGTCGCAGCGCGCAGCGTCATACTGTTGTCAGCGGGGTTGTCTGTGGCAGCGTCGACCGTCTTGCGACCGTCCAGCCACAGCAGCGCGGCCGCATCGCCCTGCGGACGAATGGATACGAACCCGTGCTCGGTCGGCGTACCGTCGGTGTGCGGCCGGACTGGCTCGCTCCAGCTGAGGCCGCCGTCGGACGAGAAAGACAGTAGTACGTCGTAGGCGTAAGTAGCAGCGGCGCTCTTGCTGAGCCAGTGTGCTACCCAATGGCCTCCAAGTGCCTGGACCGATGGCAGATCGGCCCAGTTGACGAACATGTTGCTGTCAGCGACAACGTCGGTGGCGGGCTGCCACTTGTCGCGATCCAGCGTCGAGAAACGCAGCGTGGCACCTTGCTCGTCTCGCCGCATCCAGCTGAGCACTGTTTTGCCGTCGCTGCTCGAGGTAAGGCGAGGGCCGATGACGTTGTCACCGGCCGGCACGGACAGCGGGAAGGGCTCATCGAAAACCGGAGGCGTAGCCTCGGTACAGGCGATGAGGCAGACACTGAGCAGCAGGCAGACGATACAGAGGAAGATACGCATGCCCTCTATTATGCAAACACGGTCGCGGTTTTGCTTGCTAATTGGCGGTTCAAATTGATTCTGGGTCACAGCGTTGTATACTGCGACGCCTGCTCAACGGGGCGGCTGTTTTGCCGCGTCGATTGATCACCGAGGCTAGGTGGCAGAGTGGTTATGCAGCGGACTGCAACTCCGTGTACGCCGG